>NZ_JAVREL010000184.1:0-224 GCF_031845365.1 Streptomyces litchfieldiae | reverse complement strand
ATCCACCGTGCGCCCTTAAAAACTTGGCCACAGATGCTCGCGTCCACTGTGCAATTCTCAACCAACAAACGAAGACACACCACTTTGTTAAAGCAGCCCGTGCCCTCAGACACCCAACAGCGTGCCCCACACCAGTCACCACAAGATCACAGCTTTCCACGCCGAAGCAGTACTCACCACAACCCCGCACCAACCAGCACGGAATAGTCAACGTTCCACCCATG
>NZ_JAVREL010000183.1:0-250 GCF_031845365.1 Streptomyces litchfieldiae | reverse complement strand
CAACGCACACACCATGGCCTGGCCCGGCGGCTGCCGCCGCCCCACAGCCGCCTTCACCAGTATCGCCTGCCCTTGTCCGCCACTGCGGACTGACCACATGAGACGAGCCCTTAGGGCCTGTATCGAGGTCCCGCCCGGGCCCGCGACGCCAGTCACGGCACCTCGCCGCTCCCCCAGACTCCGTCTGGGAGGTGCCCCCAGCCGAATCGCGCGAATACGGCCGGGTATGAGCTGCGATCCGGTGCCTTGC
>NZ_JAVREL010000182.1:0-251 GCF_031845365.1 Streptomyces litchfieldiae | reverse complement strand
CAACCGCCGCCCCGTCCCGCCATCGATCCCCCACCAGACATGGATCAACAACCCCGCCAAGCGACACCAAATCGAACAACAGAGTTCATAGCATCACATTCGTTTCATTTGACTTGACAGGCACCGGCCTGGCCGCCACCGACGACGACGCCTGCTACCGGGCGATGGACTGGCTCCACGAGGTGACCGACGACCTGGAGAAGCAGGTGTTCGACGAGGTCGCGAACCTCCTCAACCTGGAGGTCGACCTG
>NZ_JAVREL010000181.1:0-253 GCF_031845365.1 Streptomyces litchfieldiae | reverse complement strand
CGATCAAGAACACCTTCGAAGTCAAAAAACGCGGCACCCGCTACACCGAGGCCAACGTCCGATACACGCTCACCATCACCAAGCACCCACCGCCACCTGCGCAAACGCGCTAAGTCACCGGCATTGCGTTGACCTGCGAGGATGCGAGTGTCTACGTCGTATCCGCTGCAGAGAGCAAGGCACCTTTCCGGTGGTTGAGAGTACAGGGTGGGACCGTCGGCTGTCGGTGGTGGCCGACGGGAAGAGGCTGATC
>NZ_JAVREL010000180.1:0-254 GCF_031845365.1 Streptomyces litchfieldiae | reverse complement strand
GCGGCGCCGCGACCGCCGAGGAGGCGGCGATGCACATCGCCGAGGACGAGCAGGAGGAACGGGCCGAGGGGTTCGGTACCTGAGCCGTCCACGGGGGCCGCCGGTCTCAGCCGCGCGGCGGCCGCCAGACGTCGGCATCGACGGCGGCGCCGCGACCGCCGAGGAGGCGGCGATGCACATCGCCGAGGACGAGCAGGAGGAACGGGCCGAGGGGTTCGGTACCTGAGCCGTCCACGGGGGCCGCCGGTCTCAGC
>NZ_JAVREL010000179.1:0-255 GCF_031845365.1 Streptomyces litchfieldiae | reverse complement strand
CGGTCATCAGCGTGTTCATCGGCTCCGCGGTGGTCGGCCTGCTGGCCGCCCTGCTCCCCGCGTTCCGCGCCGGCCGGATGAACGTCCTGAACGCCATCGCCACGGACTGACCACCCGCGACGACGGCACCCCTGCGGGCCGGCGGCCGAACGGCCGCCGGCCCGCTCGTCGTTGTCTCTCTCGGTCGGACACATCCGCGACAGCGCGGACACTCACTCGATGATGGTCTGGATCTCCTCGACTGTGACGTCGTAG
>NZ_JAVREL010000178.1:0-255 GCF_031845365.1 Streptomyces litchfieldiae | reverse complement strand
CTACGACGTCACAGTCGAGGAGATCCAGACCATCATCGAGTGAGTGTCCGCGCTGTCGCGGATGTGTCCGACCGAGAGAGACAACGACGAGCGGGCCGGCGGCCGTTCGGCCGCCGGCCCGCAGGGGGGCCGTCGTCGCGGGTGGTCAGTCCGTGGCGATGGCGTTCAGGACGTTCATCCGGCCGGCGCGGAACGCGGGGAGCAGGGCGGCCAGCAGGCCGACCACCGCGGAGCCGATGAACACGCTGATGACCG
>NZ_JAVREL010000177.1:0-255 GCF_031845365.1 Streptomyces litchfieldiae | reverse complement strand
ACCAGCGCCGCGACCCTCTCCGGCTCAACCTGGCGGGCGCCGGTGGCCATGTGGCGGTGGTCGGTGGCCCGCACGGCGGCAAGTCAACGGCCGTCCGGTCGCTGATCGCGTCGCTGGCGCTGCGTCACACGCCGGACGAAGTGCAGTTCTACTGCCTGGACTTCAGCGGCACGCTGTTCCCGTTCGCCGGGCTGCCGCACGTCGGCGGCGTCGCCGGGCGCCTCGACGCCGAACTCGTCAATCGCACCGTGGCCG
>NZ_JAVREL010000176.1:0-255 GCF_031845365.1 Streptomyces litchfieldiae | reverse complement strand
TCCACCTGATCGACGCCGATGGTGGCAGGCCGACCCGGCCTGGGCTCGTCGACGAGCCCGTCCAGCCGGTCGGCGAGGAACCGCCGCCGCCACTTGCGGACCGTGTCCGCGGTCACCCGCAGATCCCCGGCGACCGCGACGATCGGTGGCACCTCCTCACCCGCACACGCCAGCACAATCCGCGCCCGCAATGCCAACGCCTGCGACGACTTCGCACGGCGAGTCCACCGTTCCAGCACCGCCCGCTCGTCGCTG
>NZ_JAVREL010000175.1:0-255 GCF_031845365.1 Streptomyces litchfieldiae | reverse complement strand
TGGTGGCCTCCGCCACCGACGAGATCGACAGCTCGCTGGGCGCCGACTACATCATCCAGACCAGCAACTTCATGCCGATCCTGCCGGAGGCCGCCGAAGCGGCCCGGGCCGTGTCCGAGCTGGACCATGTCACCGACGTCCGGGACGTGGAGACCGAGACGACCATGCCAGGCGGCGAGTCCGTCGATGTCACGCTCAGCGTCACCCAGGCGTCCTACGAGCAGGACTTCACCTCCGACGTGCTGGAGGGCGACT
>NZ_JAVREL010000174.1:0-255 GCF_031845365.1 Streptomyces litchfieldiae | reverse complement strand
AGAGACCACCGCCGCCCGGGCCGTCGCAGCGGTCGGGTAGGAGCTGAGGACAGCCTGCCCCGGGAGGCGCCGGGGTGGGTGGGAGCAGTCCTGACAAAGCCGGGGTGCGCCAGAACTGCCAGATGGCTTAGGTCCGGTGAGCAGGTCGGAGAGGAGTACGCGAGGAACCGATGTCATAACGTCCCTCAACACTCGTACCGGCTCGAACCTGGTGGATCAGGGCCGGGAACGGCGCGTCCTCGCCAGGAAGGCGGG
>NZ_JAVREL010000173.1:0-255 GCF_031845365.1 Streptomyces litchfieldiae | reverse complement strand
TCGCCGGGTCGTGCACAAGGTTGAACAGGTCGTCGAACCGGCGGCTCTTGTCGGCCACCGCCCAACGGTGAAGCTTGGTCTGCATCTCCGATACCCGCTGTCGCGGAGCCTCCGTATTCACCGGGGCATCTTTCGGTCTTGCAGCATCCTCATCTCCTCGATTCCGCTGCCGCCCTTCCCCATGCGCCGGGCTCTCCCCGGCTCGGAGTACTACGGCGGCTCCGCCCCGCCCCAGGCCGGTCGGCCGACGACGGA
>NZ_JAVREL010000172.1:0-255 GCF_031845365.1 Streptomyces litchfieldiae | reverse complement strand
ATTCCGAAGACCTCCTCCACCGCCCAGTCACGCGCCCAGTCCCCGACGCGGAACAGCGGAGCGGGGGCGGTCAGCCGGTTGGCCACCAGCACCTCGATCACCTGGCCGTGCGTCAGATCAGCCCGGGGATCGGGCGGGCACAGCGCGTCGACGATCCCTGCGACATCCAACCGGCGCAGAAACTCGGCGGCGACGGGCAGAGCGCCCAGACGCTTGGTCACCACGGACTCGATCGCAACCCGCATACGAGGGCGC
>NZ_JAVREL010000171.1:0-255 GCF_031845365.1 Streptomyces litchfieldiae | reverse complement strand
CAGGTGACGGCCGGGAGTGTGGTGAGCCGTTGCCAGCAGGTGGTGAACGCTTGGGCCCAGGGCCAGGTCGCATCGACGCGCAGCCATCGGCGTCGGGCGTGGTCGGCGAGGCGGGCTGGCAGGTGGTAGAGGCGGAAGCGCATGGTGTCCGGTTCGGCGTCGGTCAGGTCCTCGATGTCGTGCAGGGCCAGCAGCCGCACCCAGGCGTCGAGATCACTTGCGAGGTTTGCGGCAAGGATCCAGCCGCAGTTCACT
>NZ_JAVREL010000170.1:0-255 GCF_031845365.1 Streptomyces litchfieldiae | reverse complement strand
CCGACCTGGAGAAGGTGCAGCGCGGGGCGGGCGGGCGTTACTACAACATCCCCGAGAAGATCGCCGAACGCATCGGGGTGATCGCCAGGACCCGCCGGGTCGCCTCCTGCCTGCGCACCACGATCGGCGCCGACGAGACCGGTCGGCCGATCCTGGAGTGGCACTTCGACGAGCAGGTGCTGGCGGCGGAGGCGGCGGCCGACGGCTGGTACGCGCTGATCACCAGCCGCCCGGTCGAGCGGTCCGGGCCCGAGC
>NZ_JAVREL010000169.1:0-255 GCF_031845365.1 Streptomyces litchfieldiae | reverse complement strand
CCGACCTGGAGAAGGTGCAG
Source organism: Streptomyces litchfieldiae (assembly GCF_031845365.1). NCBI lineage: Bacteria > Bacillati > Actinomycetota > Actinomycetes > Kitasatosporales > Streptomycetaceae > Streptomyces > Streptomyces litchfieldiae. The sequence goes on along the minus strand of NZ_JAVREL010000169.1, from coordinate 235 downwards.
CGCGGGGCGGGCGGGCGTTACTACAACATCCCCGAGAAGATCGCCGAACGCATCGGGGTGATCGCCAGGACCCGCCGGGTCGCCTCCTGCCTGCGCACCACGATCGGTGCCGACGAGACCGGTCGGCCGATCCTGGAGTGGCACTTCGACGAGCAGGTGCTGGCGGCGGAGGCGGCGGCCGACGGCTGGTACGCGCTGATCACCAGCCGCCCGGTCGAGCGGTCCGGGCCCGAGC
>NZ_JAVREL010000168.1:0-255 GCF_031845365.1 Streptomyces litchfieldiae | reverse complement strand
GCTCCCGGGCGACCCACCACCGACGACTGCACCCCAAACCGCCGACGCCCAAGCGGCCGCGTCCGGCCCCGGTCACCGCGCTGTCGGCCACAGAGCGGGCCGCGGTACTGGCGCTGATGAACCAGCCTGAGTACGCCGAACTGCCGCCGGCCCAGATCTACGCCCGCGAACTGGACGAGGGCCGCTACCACTGCTCCGAACGCACGATGTACCGGATCCTCAAGGAAGCCGGACAGGACGGCGAGCGGCGCCGGA
>NZ_JAVREL010000167.1:0-261 GCF_031845365.1 Streptomyces litchfieldiae | reverse complement strand
CGAGTGTCTACGTCGTATCCGCTGCAGAGAGCAAGGCACCTTTCCGGTGGTTGAGAGTACAGGGTGGGACCGTCGGCTGTCGGTGGTGGCCGACGGGAAGAGGCTGATCGGGCATGCCGGGGCGGTGCTGCTGCGCCGGTGCGCGGACCGCACAGGGCTCACGCGGGCGCTGGCGAAGGTGCTGCCATCCAGCACGGCGGCCGGCTGGCGGGACCGCACGGGGGTGCTGGTCCAACTGGCAGTCGCGATCGTGCTCGGGGC
>NZ_JAVREL010000166.1:0-268 GCF_031845365.1 Streptomyces litchfieldiae | reverse complement strand
CCCCTGCGGGCCGGCGGCCGAACGGCCGCCGGCCCGCTCGTCGTTGTCTCTCTCGGTCGGACACATCCGCGACAGCGCGGACACTCACTCGATGATGGTCTGGATCTCCTCGACTGTGACGTCGTAGGTGGTCTCGAAGACCCCGTCCGGCAGCACTCCGCCGGCGCCGTCCGAGCCTTCCCAGGTGATCTCCCAGGTGAGCGAGGCGGTCAGCGGATACGCCCCGGCATCCTGGGTGGCCCGCAGAAAGGTCACCCCGCACGGCGGC
>NZ_JAVREL010000165.1:0-275 GCF_031845365.1 Streptomyces litchfieldiae | reverse complement strand
GTCGAACGACGGGCGGTCGTCCCGGCGGAAGCCACCGCCGCGGTTGCGGCTGTCGTCGCCGCCCCGGCGGTAACCACCCTCACCCCGGTCGTCCCGGCGCCCATACGGACGACGGTCGTCCCGGCGGTCGAACGAGGGACGGTCATCGCGGCGGTCGAACGACGGGCGGTCGTCCCGGCGGAAGCCACCGCCGCGGTTGCGGCTGTCGTCGCCGCCCCGGCGGTAACCACCCTCACCCCGGTCGTCCCGGCGCCCATACGGACGACGGTCGTCCC
>NZ_JAVREL010000164.1:0-289 GCF_031845365.1 Streptomyces litchfieldiae | reverse complement strand
GTCCACTGTGCAATTCTCAACCAACAAACGAAGACACACCACTTTGTTAAAGCAGCCCGTGCCCTCAGACACCCAACAGCGTGCCCGGCAACCACCACCCACACCACAGCCTCGTTCCACGCCCCCCCAAAGGAGGCAGTACTAGAACCATGACACGGACAGCAGCACGGAATAGTCAACGTTCCACCCATGAGCAAACCACCACAGGACACGCGCCTGCGAAATGGCCCCTTATCGACCCCCACCAGGGGGTCAGGTGCTCCTTAGAAAGGAGGTGATCCAGCCGCAC
>NZ_JAVREL010000163.1:0-290 GCF_031845365.1 Streptomyces litchfieldiae | reverse complement strand
GCCGACGAGACCGGTCGGCCGATCCTGGAGTGGCACTTCGACGAGCAGGTGCTGGCGGCGGAGGCGGCGGCCGACGGCTGGTACGCGCTGATCACCAGCCGCCCGGTCGAGCGGTCCGGGCCCGAGCAGGTGCTGCTGGACTACAAGGGGCAGAGCGGCATCGAGCGCCGCTACGGCGACTTCAAGGGCCCGCTGGCGGTCAGCCCGGTGTTCGTCCAGCACAACCGCCGCGTCGCCGCCCTCGTCCAGGTGATCTGCCTGGCCCTGCTGGTCTTCTGCCTGATCGAGCG
>NZ_JAVREL010000162.1:0-291 GCF_031845365.1 Streptomyces litchfieldiae | reverse complement strand
GCCGTCAGGAGGTGCTGCGGGACGCCGGGAACCTCGTCTCCGTACGCGACTACGAGCGCGCCCGCCAGCGCGGCGGCGCCCTGCCGCCGCTGCCCAGCCTCTTCGTCGTCGTGGACGAGTTCTCCGAACTGCTGGCGCAGAAGCCGGACTTCGCCGATCTCTTCGTGCAGATCGGCCGCCTGGGCCGCTCGTTGGGGCTGCATCTGCTGCTGGCCTCGCAACGCCTGGACGAGGGGCGGCTGCGCGGGCTGGAGGCGCACCTGTCGTACCGGATCGGCCTGCGCACGTTCT
>NZ_JAVREL010000161.1:0-295 GCF_031845365.1 Streptomyces litchfieldiae | reverse complement strand
GTCCACTGTGCAATTCTCAACCAACAAACGAAGACACACCACTTTGTTAAAGCAGCCCGTGCCCTCAGACACCCAACAGCGTGCCCGGCAACCACCACCCACACCACAGCCTCGTTCCACGCCCCCCAAAGGAGGCAGTACTAGAACCATGACACGGACAGCAGCACCGAATAGTCAACGTTCCACCCATGAGCAAACCACCACAGGACACGCGCCTGCGAAATGGCCCCTTATCGACCCCCACCAGGGGGTCAGGTGCTCCTTAGAAAGGAGGTGATCCAGCCGCACCTTCCGG
>NZ_JAVREL010000160.1:0-300 GCF_031845365.1 Streptomyces litchfieldiae | reverse complement strand
TGGTCACGCGCCTCGATGGCGGACCGCAGCGGCCTGTCGAAGTCCACCATCGGCCGGATCTGGAAGAAGTTCCAGCTCAAGCCGCACCTGACCGACACGTTCAAACTGTCGACGGACCCGTTGTTCGTGGAGAAGGTCTACGACGTCGTCGGCCTGTACTTCAACCCGCCCGGCGGCGCGGTGGTGCTCTCGGTCGACGAGAAGTCCCAGATCCAGGCCCTGGACCGGTCCCAGCCGGTCCTGCCGATAATGCCGGGCATGCCCGAGCGCCGCACCCACGACTACGTGCGCAACGGCCTG
>NZ_JAVREL010000159.1:0-302 GCF_031845365.1 Streptomyces litchfieldiae | reverse complement strand
ACCGGGGCGTCCTGCCGCTGATCGGGGAGGCGTTGTGTCTGCATGTGCCGGACCTGGCCGAGGCTGTACGCGGTCGGCTGGTCCTGGTGGACGGAACCGATACACCAACCGGCAACCGTACTGGTCAGGGGACAACTACTCGGGCAAGCGGCGCCGTGCCGGGTTGAACGTCCAAGTCGCGGCCACCACCGACGGCGAACTCGTGGGCGTGTCCACGCCGTTTCGCGGTTCCATCCACGATCGCAGGGCGTTCGCCGAGTCCGGCTGGGAGGCTCTGACGGCTGACACGGCGGTCATCGCGG
>NZ_JAVREL010000158.1:0-322 GCF_031845365.1 Streptomyces litchfieldiae | reverse complement strand
TGGTGGCCGGCGTCTGACGGGGGTGTAGGCTGTCCGTGAAGGCGCACCCCCACCCTCCTAGCCAGCACTCCCCGTCACCACCCACCAAGGGCAGGGAGCGCGGAGCGCGACCAGCCCGACCCGCACAACACCTAGAAACCCCAGCAATACCAAGGCAGTTGGGCCAACAAACCACCCGCACAAGGAGGCTAAGGCCGGAGGCCGTGCCTCCCAACCAATCACCCACCGCGAGCGGAGCGCGCGGGCCGCCCCCGGCCGGGCCCCGGAGGGGCCGGCGTCTCTCCGCCCCGTAGGGGCGGCGCGTCGTGTCTCCGGAGGAGAC
>NZ_JAVREL010000157.1:0-336 GCF_031845365.1 Streptomyces litchfieldiae | reverse complement strand
GCGCCCGCTCCAGCGCCACCCGGTCCAGCCGCCCCGACAGCCGCAGCGCCAGCGGCACGTTGTACAGCGAACCCGTGCTCTCCAACTGCTCGATGAACCACATCCGCTGCTGGCTATAGCTCGCCGGGACGCGGCCGGAGCGCGCGGCCCGCCGCAGCAGCGGACGGGTCCGGTCGCGACCGCCGACCCGCGTCGCCAGACCGCGTACGGTCGGCCGTTCGAACAGGTCCCGGACCGACACCTCCAGCCCCATCACCGACCGGACACGGCTCACCAGACGCGTCGCCAGCAGCGAATGACCACCCAGCTCGAAGAAGTCGTCGTCCACCCCCACCC
>NZ_JAVREL010000156.1:0-344 GCF_031845365.1 Streptomyces litchfieldiae | reverse complement strand
CTGATTCAGATTCTGCCGGACATATACCAACGTGATCACGACCGCGCGATACAGCCCAACCGTCGACGGCCACAAACGTTCCCGGCGACACCGTGTGATCTGCCAGATCCGCGCCGCCAATTCATCGCTGGTCGGGTCTGTCAAACGAGCGGTGTATCTGGTTTGAGTTGGGGGTCTACTGGCGGGCTGCGGTGAGGCGGCCGTCGAAGGTGATGTCGAAGGCGTTCAGGGCGGTCTTCGTGCGCCGTGAGGCGCTGTTGATTCGAGTGGGGGTGAGAGACCACCGCCGCCCGGGCCGTCGCAGCGGTCGGGTAGGAGCTGAGGACAGCCTGCCCCGGGAGGCG
>NZ_JAVREL010000155.1:0-351 GCF_031845365.1 Streptomyces litchfieldiae | reverse complement strand
GTGGGACCTGCGCGGCATGTTCTGGGCGATGCGCGGCGCGGAGCGCATGAACATCCCGGTCGCCGACCCCGGCTACTCCACGCCGGCCGGCTCGGCGGTGCTGTGGGACGAGGAGCAGGCGGCGGCGCTGATGGCACAGCTCAAGAACGACGAGGAGGTGACGGTCGGCACGGAGGAGTGACGCCGGCCGTGACGCCGCCGCCCCGGACCTCGGTGAGGTCCGGGGCGGCGGCGTTTGGGATACGCCCTCAGCAGGCGCAGAAACAGAAAGGGTGCCCCGCGGGGTCGGCGTAGACGCGCCAGTCGCGCTTGCCGCCGTTGTCGCCCTCCAGCAGCGTGGCGCCCAGCCGC
>NZ_JAVREL010000154.1:0-354 GCF_031845365.1 Streptomyces litchfieldiae | reverse complement strand
TCACCCCCGGCGAGGAGGCCGGGCTGATCGTCATCGGCGACACCGAGTCGGGCAAGACGTCCCTGCTGCGCGCCGTCGCCCGCCAGATCACCGCGACGCGCACCCCCGAGCAGGCCAAGCTCATCGTTCTGGACCACCGCATGACGATGCTGCGCGAGTTCGACGGGCCGCATCTGCTGGGCTACTCCACCGGCCATGAGCGGTCCCTGGAGGTGGTCGGCGGCCTGGCCGAGGGGCTGAAGAAGCGGCTGCCCGGCACGGATGTCACGCCCGAGCAGTTGCGTGACCGCTCCTGGTGGACGGGACCGGAGATCTATCTCCTTGTCGACGACTACGACCTGGTCGCCACCTCGC
>NZ_JAVREL010000153.1:0-366 GCF_031845365.1 Streptomyces litchfieldiae | reverse complement strand
CGTGAGTGATCCAGTCCGCGGCGGCCAGCTTGGACGACGGGGCCAGGGCCCGGTTGGCGACCAGGGCGAACAGCACCCGCTCGGTTACGGTCATGTCCCGGCGCCGGCCCCGCTTGGGTTGCCCCACACGGCCGACGATCTTGTCGATCCGCAGCCGCCGCCACAGATGATCGAGAACGTAGGCGCCGCCGAACGGGACCGAGGAGACGAACTCCAGGTCTCCCGCCGCGGTCGAGGCCAGCGCATCGCCCGGCTCCAGCAGCCTCGATAGAGACGCGACCAGGCGCTTGACCGCGTCCCGGTCGAGGTCGTCCTCACGACCGAACGTGAACAGGACCTTCGGGACCGCCCGGCCCTTCACCGGAT
>NZ_JAVREL010000152.1:0-372 GCF_031845365.1 Streptomyces litchfieldiae | reverse complement strand
CTATCGCGGCCTCCCACGTCCTTCATCGGTTCCTGGTACCAAGGCATCCACCGTGCGCCCTTAAAAACTTGGCCACAGATGCTCGCGTCCACTGTGCAATTCTCAACCAACAAACGAAGACACACCAACTCGCCAAAGCGGCCGTGCCCTCAGACACCCAACAGCGTGCCCCACACCAGTCACCACAAGATCACAGCTTTCCACGCCGAAGCAGTACTCACCACAACCCCGCACCAACCAGCACGGAATAGTCAACGTTCCACCCATGAGCAAACCACCACAGGACACGCGCCTGCGAAATGGCCCCTTATCGACCCCCACCAGGGGGTCAGGTGCTCCTTAGAAAGGAGGTGATCCAGCCGCACCTTCCGG
>NZ_JAVREL010000151.1:0-380 GCF_031845365.1 Streptomyces litchfieldiae | reverse complement strand
ACCTGGGAGCGGACTGCGCCGGTTCGGTAGGTGATGGATCCAGACATGACCGCAGTCTGCCGACCTCCGCGGCGGATGTATTGAACAAAATTGACCTATGGCTCAAGCGCGATGTGGTCGTCCTTCGCGACGTACCCGCTTCGGCGTAGTTGCTCGGCGGGTGTCATCCCGGAGAATTCCTGGAACTCCCGGATCATGTGTGACTGGTCGGCGTATCCGTGCTCGGTGGCGAAGATGGACCAATGCGGCGCTGACAGTGCCCCGGAGACGGCGTCGTGTGCGTGCCGGAACCGCTGCAGGCGGGCAAACCGATTGGGTGGCATTCCGACCTGGGTCGTGAACAGCTGGATCAGCCTGCGGTGGCGGAAGCCGACTTCGCG
>NZ_JAVREL010000150.1:0-383 GCF_031845365.1 Streptomyces litchfieldiae | reverse complement strand
GAACAGGATCGTGCCGGCGATCTGCAGCGGCGTGTGCCCGAAGAAGACCGACGCCGCTTCCACCACATAGTGGACACGGTTGTCCGGTGTGACCGGTGCACCCGCGATATCGAGCGAACCGAACCGCCAATGCGCAAGTGCCGCACCGACACCCGCGGCCACCGCCGTGGCCACCGCACAACCGGCGGACAACGCGGCGACCAGACCCGGCCCGCGGTGCGGGGTCCACTGCCACAGTGCCACCGCCGCCACGACGCCCAGGACGACGAGCAAGCCGACGAATATGAACGCCGAGGTGAAGAAGTGGTCGGATTCGCCGCCCAGGTAGGCGTGCACCCGGTCACCGCTGCGGGTCAACGCCACCACGCCATGCACTCCGGGGG
>NZ_JAVREL010000149.1:0-387 GCF_031845365.1 Streptomyces litchfieldiae | reverse complement strand
CTCCGCACGCAGCATGGACGAGGCGGCCCTGATTTACGAACAAATTGCTGCAGAGTGCTACCCGACACAGATGTAGGAGCAGATCATGTCCTCGGGGGAACTGTGGGTTACGCCAGGCCATTTGCGCGAACTGGCGGATAAACACGGCACGGCCGCAGAGCAGGCCTCACAGGCAACCGCACTGGTCGATCAGATAGCGAAAGCGGAGGAACGCACTCACGGCAGCGCCTGCAGCGCCGCTGCTGCAGCCGCTGCCAGGGTCGCCGAGGCACGCAGGAAAGCCTGCATCGCAATCGAGACCACGTCACAAGCGTACGAGGCAAACCTCAATACCGCGGCGTCACCGTATGTAGCTGTCGACGAGCACCATCGCGACGAGATCATCGA
>NZ_JAVREL010000148.1:0-387 GCF_031845365.1 Streptomyces litchfieldiae | reverse complement strand
GGTCCGCCGCCCGCCGCGCCATCGCGGGGTCGTCGAGCCGCCGGGCGGCGTCGTGCAGCGCCCAGGCCGTGCCGGCGCGGCCGAAGTAGAGGCCCGGCAGCAGCCGCGGTACGGATGCGCGTCGTTCGTCGGTCCACCGCGCCAACAGGCCGTGGGAGGCGTGCAGTTCGTCCCCGTCGAGGAGTTCGGTGGCCCGGCCGAGGACCGCCAGTACGCCCGCCGAGCCGTGCTGGACCGCGCACGGGTCCGTCGTGTCGCCGAAGGGACCCGCCTTCCAGAGGCGTCGGCCGGACGGCGGGCCGGCCTGTCCTTCGACGGCGGCACTTGGTCGCAGCGCCCGCGTCAGGTGGGTGAGGCCGTCCTCCACGAGTCTGCGCAGGTCGCCGT
>NZ_JAVREL010000147.1:0-388 GCF_031845365.1 Streptomyces litchfieldiae | reverse complement strand
GGCAGATGCCGCGGGTGCGCATCGCGGTGTAGAAGCAGCTGTGGCACAGCTGATCTTGCGGCCAGTAGGCCCGCAGCGTGTTGGCCATGCGATGGCATCGGCTGATTCGAAGGCGCCGCTGGTGACTCGCGGTCGCCCGCGTGTGGAGGAGCGCGGCGTGGGGTTAATCGTTGCCATCGGTGATGATGCGTGCTCGTCGGGGCCGGATGGACTCGTTGAGTTCGACCACGTTGGGTGGTGCAGTGGTGCCGGAAGCAGTCTTCTTCTTGCGGACGTCAGTGGCGGTGACTGTGACGAGGTCTTCGACGCCGCAGCCGAGGATGTCGCACAGTGCTGCCATCAACTGCAGGGCGACGCGTTCGGGGCGTTGGTGCACGATGCGGTACAC
>NZ_JAVREL010000146.1:0-400 GCF_031845365.1 Streptomyces litchfieldiae | reverse complement strand
CGTTGTGCAGGAGCAGGCCGAGAGCGGGGAGCACCTCCGTGGACGGCTGGAGGGCGTTGGTCAGGAGCAGCAGAGAACTCATACGTCTGGTTCCTCCTCGGTCCCTGCGAGGACGTGTGCGGTACGGCACTGGCTCTGCGATCCCGGGGGCTCCGTACACCTGCGGTTTCCCGCTTCGTATACAACGCTTCCGAAAGCACAAAAGGACCCGGGGGCTTCACTGCCCGAGTCCTCTGCCCAGCAGAATAGCCGACATGAGCATGGGTCCGGCAGGTCGTGTGGCGCGTTCCATGGTTCGTCCGCATCCCGAGACGACCAGAGGCGCACGTTTGCGGACGTTTCTGCACACGGAAGACGGAGTGCCGATCGATTCCGTATACGACCCGGGACGGTTCGTATA
>NZ_JAVREL010000145.1:0-404 GCF_031845365.1 Streptomyces litchfieldiae | reverse complement strand
TCATGAGTGAGGCCCGCGAAGTTGGTCAGCGCGCGGGCCTCACTCATGAAGCGGTCGATGCCGACGATCAGGCCGACCCCGTCCACGAGTTCGGGGCGGTGCGACTGGAGCCCGCCCGCGAGGGTCGCCAGGCCCGCGCCGGTCACGCCCGCCGCGCCCTTCGAGGCGATGACCATGAAGATCAGCAGGGAGATCTGCTCGCTCGCGCTCAGCGGGTCGCCCAGCGCGTTGGCGATGAAGAGCGAGGACATCGTGAGGTAGATCGCGGTGCCGTCCAGGTTGAAGGAGTAGCCGGTCGGGACGGTGATGCCGACGACGGGCTTGCTGACCCCCCTGTGCTCCATCTTCGCGATGAGCCGGGGCAGGGCGGACTCGGACGAGGAGGTGGAGAGGATGAGCAGGAA
>NZ_JAVREL010000144.1:0-406 GCF_031845365.1 Streptomyces litchfieldiae | reverse complement strand
CAGGTGTGATGAACGGCACGCGATAGCGTGCTGTCCGTGACTGCGCAGAACGAATTCGTACTGGTTGACCGTCCACGACCGGACGTGGCCCTGGTGACCCTCAACCGGCCTGAGCGGATGAACTCGATGGCGTTCGACGTCATGGTGCCGCTCAAGGACGTCCTCGAAGACCTCCGCTACGACAACAGCGTGCGCGTCGTGGTGCTTACCGGGGCCGGCCGGGGCTTCTCGTCCGGGGCCGATCACAAGTCGGCCGGCTCCGTTCCGCACGTCGCCGGTCTGACCAGGCCGACGTACGCCCTGCGGTCGATGGAGATCCTCGACGATGTGATTCTCGCCCTACGCCGGCTGCACCAGCCGGTGATCGCCGCCGTCAACGGCGCGGCCATCGGGGGCGGCCTCTGCC
>NZ_JAVREL010000143.1:0-407 GCF_031845365.1 Streptomyces litchfieldiae | reverse complement strand
ACTGGCCGACCGTACCGGTGAGTCCGCGCATGTCGGATTGACCAATGTGGACCATCGGCTGCGCGCGGCATTCGGCAACGATTACGGTCTGGGGGTCGAGACAGCGGTGGGTGCGGGCACCAAAGTGGTGATGCGCGTGCCGAAGTTCCGCTCAGGGGTTCGAGCCGGCGGAGGTGCGTTGGGGTGAGCTCCAAGCTGACCGTGCTCGCCGTCGATGATGAGGCACCCGCCCTCGACGAGTTGGCCTATCTGCTGGGCCGGCATCCCGCTGTCGGTGAGGTGCACACCGCGTCCGACGCCACCTCGGCGCTGCGCGAACTCAACCAGCACGCCATCGACGCGGTGTTCCTCGACATCAACATGCCCGGCCTGTCCGGCATCGAATTGGCCGGGGTGCTATCCAATTA
>NZ_JAVREL010000142.1:0-410 GCF_031845365.1 Streptomyces litchfieldiae | reverse complement strand
CCGCACACTGCACCGGCAGCACTTCCCACACCGGCACCCGCCCCGCCACCCGCGCCGCGTACGCCACCCCCACATCCCGCAGCACCACCCCCACCGACCAACCGTCCACCGCGATGTGATGCAACACCCAGACCAGAACGTGGTCCTCGGGGCCAGCCTCGAACAGCGACACGCGCCACGGCACGTCCGCGGCCAGATCGAACGGCTCCACTCCCGCCCGCCGCACCGCCTCCGCCAGGTCGGCCCCGGGCACCGGGACACTCGTGAGCGCCACCTCCACCCGGTCCCGGATCACCTGGTACAGCACGCCGTCGGACTCCTCGTACACCGTCCGCAACGCCTCGTGCCGGGCCACCACATCGGCCAGCGCCCGCTCCAGCGCCACCCGGTCCAGCCGCCCCGACAGCCGC
>NZ_JAVREL010000141.1:0-411 GCF_031845365.1 Streptomyces litchfieldiae | reverse complement strand
GTACTTGTCCACCGGAAGGAAGTTATTCGTGAACAGCTTATGCCATGCTTCATATTCTTCGCCTTCGAATGCCCATTTGGTCTGCTGTACAGCACCCATCGCTTTGGCGGTCGAATTCAGCATCGGCACCAACCAGAATCCACTACTGTAGACGCTCCCGATGGACGGAAGCAGGGTTCCTACGTAAACGCCGACCTGTGTAGCACGGTCCCAACCCCGCATACCGGTGGGTGAGAACCAAAAGCTAAATGAAGAGAGAGTCCTGTTCATGACATCGGCTGTCCCCGCTGCACCTTCAAGCCATTTGTCTACGACATCGATATTGTTGGCCACATCCGAGAGATCGGTGGCAACACGCGTCACCATCTGGCGGAGCTCACCACGGTCCGGCGGAGTAACCCGGTTGAGGCC
>NZ_JAVREL010000140.1:0-412 GCF_031845365.1 Streptomyces litchfieldiae | reverse complement strand
CCGGCCCCAGTTCGCCGCGTGCCTGGAGAGTGGCGGCGAGATCCTTCTTGAGCTCGTGATCACGGGCTTCCATACCCGTTACGTTACGAGCGCCGCCGGGCCGGAACACGGGGGCTGTCCCCCGTATTTCCCCGGGGGGAAGCCGCCCGTCGCTCCGCCTGCATATGGACATACAGGAGCCTTCCTGGCTGAATGGATCTGTCGGCGCCGATTCGTGGCGCGACGGATTCAGCAAGGGGACAGCATGAGTGGGAGCAGCCCCGCCGCACGGTTGCAGCGGCTCTTCGAGGGGCACCGGCTCACGCCCACCCAGCGGCGCATCGCGCACTGCATGGTCCGCCGGGCGGCCGACGCGCCGTTCCTCTCCAGCGTCGAGCTGGCCGAGCTCGCCGGGGTCAGCCAGCCCTCCGTC
>NZ_JAVREL010000139.1:0-415 GCF_031845365.1 Streptomyces litchfieldiae | reverse complement strand
TGACCGGCCCGCACGCCGTGCGTGGCGGAGCGCGTGCGGGCCCGGCCCAGGGGCGGTGGGCCGGACCCGCTCGCGGTCGCGCCACGCGGTCGCGCCACGCGCTCAGGCCACGGTGTCGGGTACGACCTCGATGAGCGAGGCGTTGAGCTCCTGGGCCAGCGGCACGACCTCGGTGACGCGCAGCCCGGCCCGCGCGCAGAGCGCGGTGGACTCCGCCCGGGTGCGCTGCCGGCCGCCGATCGTGACCAGCATGTGCAGATCCGTCAGATACGGGTTCTCCAGGGCCGCGTGGTTGATGGTGTCCGCGTCGGCCGTGTCGGGCAGTACCGGCTCGGCGATGAGCAGCCTTCCGTGGTCGGGCATCGCCGCCCGGACCCGGCGCAGAATCGTCCAGGCCCTCTCGTCGTCCCAGTTC
>NZ_JAVREL010000138.1:0-418 GCF_031845365.1 Streptomyces litchfieldiae | reverse complement strand
AGCATGCACGCGCACACGGTTCCCGTCCTCGCCGAAGGCTTCCCGGAGTACGAGGATGTGGTCAGCGAGGTGACGGGCTTTGTCACCGGTGTCGCGCAGACGGCTGCCGCCGGCGGTGCCGCTCCGGTGTGGATCGATCCGGGCATCGGATTCGGCAAATCCCCTCGACATAACCTGGAGTTGCTGCGCCGGCTTCCTGAGCTCTGCAATCACGGTTTTCCGGTGTTGGTCGGGGTGAGCCGAAAATCGTTCGTCGGCAACGTCACCGGACGCGCAGTGGACGGCCGCCTGGCGGGATCGCTGGCCGTTGTCGCGCCCGCATGGTCGGCGGGCGTCGATGTCATCCGAGTTCATGATGTCGTCGAGACAATGGACACCATCGCAATGCTGCAGGCGATCTGGGGATCGCCGCCGGTAC
>NZ_JAVREL010000137.1:0-420 GCF_031845365.1 Streptomyces litchfieldiae | reverse complement strand
GAGAACGCACTGAACCGATGCGACAAGGCTTACTGACCGGCGGGCGGACAAACTCGCCCGCCGGACACCCGCACCGGTGGGTCGGCGTGCGACGATAGGGCACAACACGCATCGCACGCGCGAATGAGGCGGGCAACGGACAGGTCTTGAGAGAGGCTCGAAGAAAGGTTAAGGAGGACGACGGTGGTCGCGGCGGCGGGGACGGACTCAGGCCCGAACTACGCCCACATCCTGGGGATCCAGAAGGATCAGATAGTCCAGGAACTGGGTTGGGACGAGGATAGCGACGACGACATCCGGGCCGACATCGAGGAAGCGTGCGGCTCCGAGCTGCTCGATGAGGATTCGGACGAAGTCGTAGATGTCGTATTGCTCTGGTGGAGAGACGACGACGGGGATCTGGTCGACCGGCTCATGGAC
>NZ_JAVREL010000136.1:0-420 GCF_031845365.1 Streptomyces litchfieldiae | reverse complement strand
GACGCAGAAGGATCTGCTGTACGTGCAGGGCCTGGCCGGGCACATGCCAGCGGATTCGAAGATCCGGGTGTCGGCGCTGACCGACGAGGCGACGACGCAGTTGGAGAAGCTCGGCTTCAAGATCCGCGAGTTGCCGGGCGGGCGCCAGGTCGAGATCACCGCACCCACTGAAAAGGCCGCGTCGGCGCTGAACGCGCTGATCGCGAAGAAGCTGCCCGCGAAAGAGCTGGCAGTCAAGGCCGACGTGGGGCAGACCCTGGCCGATCTCGGGAAGGTGCAGGACAAGGTCGCCCACACCAAGGGCAGGACCGTCGAGATGGGCGCCCTGACCAGCGGGGCGATCAAGGCCCTTGAGGCCCTGGGCTTCAAGATCAGCCACACCAAGGGCAAGAAGATCAGCATCACGGTGCCGACCGGCAC
>NZ_JAVREL010000135.1:0-420 GCF_031845365.1 Streptomyces litchfieldiae | reverse complement strand
GTCGAGCTGGCCAGCCAGGCGTTGTTCGGCCGGGCCGAGCTCGCCGACCTCGATGAATCGACGCTCGGTGCCGCGCTGCGCGAAGCCAGTAATGGCCAGGTCGCCGAGCTCAAGCCCGGTGGTCCGGATTCGATCGTCGATTTGTTGGTCGAGACGGGACTGGCGGCGAGTAAGGGAGCCGCGCGCCGCAACGTCGCCGAAGGTGGCGTCTACGTGAACAACATTCGCGTCGAAAGTGACGAGTGGATACCACAGCATTCCGATTTCCGGCATGAGCGCTGGCTCGTGTTGCGACGTGGCAAGCGGCACATTGCCGGCGTCGAGCGCGTGGGCGCTTAGGCCACCCGGCGACCGGGCTCTGACCTGCGGAAACGTCGGAATGACCTGGCGATTTGACTCCCTGTTAGTGCTCACGTAACT
>NZ_JAVREL010000134.1:0-422 GCF_031845365.1 Streptomyces litchfieldiae | reverse complement strand
CCCCGGCGTCCCGGGCCCGCTCGACGAGGTCGCGCTGCGAGAAGGCGGTGAGCATGAGGACGGGCGCGATGGACTCCTCGGCGATCTTCTCGGCGGCGGAGATCCCGTCGAGGACCGGCATCTTCACGTCCAGGATGACGAGGTCCGGCTTGTGCTCCCGGGCCAGCTCGACGGCCTGCTGCCCGTCGCCCGCCTCCCCGACGACGGAGTAGCCCTCCTCCTCCAGCATCTCCTTGAGGTCGAGGCGGATGAGGGCCTCGTCCTCGGCGATGACGACGCGGGTCGTCAGCGGCGGGACGTGCGACTTGTCGTCGTCGACGGCGTCTACGGGCTGGGGCGACTCGGGGGTGGTCACGGGGCTCCTCGGTAAGGACAGGGATGCAGCTCCCAAGAGCCTACCTAGCTCCTGTAAGGTAGTGACG
>NZ_JAVREL010000133.1:0-428 GCF_031845365.1 Streptomyces litchfieldiae | reverse complement strand
AGGCCGCCGCCCGCATGGTGCAGCTGCCGCCCGGGGTCGACGAGAAGACCTTCCACCCCGGCTCCGGCGGCGACGAGGTGCGCGCCCGGCTCGGGCTGACCGACCGCCCGGTGGTCGTGTGCGTCTCGCGGCTCGTGCCGCGCAAGGGCCAGGACACGCTGATCCGCGCCATGCCCGCGATTCTCGCCGCCGAGCCGGACGCCGTCCTGCTGATCGACGACCGCGCGGTCATCCACCACCGGGTGCCCGCGGCACGTGAGCACTTCGGGTACTTCCGCGCGCGCACCTACGCCGAGGGACTCTCCAAAGCACTGGTGGCGCGAAGTGTCGGCGTGGGCAAGGGACTTGAGTCCGAACGCCGGTACACCACCCGGGTGCTGCCCGCCGGCGTCGTGCGCGGGCTGCGGGACGCCGTACTGGCCCGTCCC
>NZ_JAVREL010000132.1:0-429 GCF_031845365.1 Streptomyces litchfieldiae | reverse complement strand
GAGGAAGTAGGCCCAGTTCGCGGTGCTGGAGTAGAGCGCGCCGATCGCGGCGCCGTAGGCGGCCGGCGGGAAGGTGAAGTTCAGGGCGTACTCGATCAGGGCGATGATGAAGCCCACGACGAACGATAATCCGAAGAGGCTCAGGCCCTTACGCCAAGGTCCCTTGATCGCAAAGTAGATCGGGCCGAAGAAGAACGCCGGACCGTGCGCTCCGAGCCGCATCCGCTGCCCGAAAGACTGCTGTTGGAACGCGGCCGTCGCCTCGGGCGAAGACGCGGGCTGGCCGTAGCGTGAGACGACGTCGAAGCGGCTGCGCCACTTCTCGGGCACCTCGAAGGCCGCCGGGCCCGGTGCAGGCGCCGCGTAGGGGTTCGGCGCGGCATACGGGTTGGGCGCCCCGTACGGGTTCTGCGCCGCATACGGGTTGGG
>NZ_JAVREL010000131.1:0-432 GCF_031845365.1 Streptomyces litchfieldiae | reverse complement strand
GTCTCGTCCTTGGGGAACAACGCCTCGTAGCCGAGGTTCATCAGCGCCTTGTTGGCGTTGTAGCGCAGGAACTTCTTGACGTCCTCGGTCAGCCCGACCTCGTCGTAGAGGTCCTGGGTGTACTCGACCTCGTTGTCGTAGAGCTCGAAGAGCAGCTCATAGGTGTAATCCTTGAGCTCCGTACGCTTTTCCTCGTCGACCAGGGCCAGCCCGCGCTGGTACTTGTAGCCGATGTAGTAGCCGTGCACGGCTTCGTCGCGGATGATCAGCCGGATCATGTCGGCGGTGTTGGTCAGCTTGGCCCGGCTGCTCCAGTACATCGGCAGGTAGAAGCCCGAGTAGAACAGGAAGCTCTCCAGCAGCGTGGAGGCCACCTTGCGCTTGAGCGGCTCGTCACCCTTGTAGTACTGCATCACGATCTCGGCCTTGCGC
>NZ_JAVREL010000130.1:0-432 GCF_031845365.1 Streptomyces litchfieldiae | reverse complement strand
CAGCTGCAGAACCCAACCAGTCCAGAAATTGTCGGTACTGCCGTAGAGCACGTCCCCGAGGAAGCCGACCGAGGCAGAGAAACCGAAGGCCGCCGCCCAGACCGCGGTCACCACCATGTTGGTGCGCTTGAACAGCGGCGTTTCCCAACGGTCGGGCGGCGTCACGTCGCGCGCATACGCCGTCGTGTACGGCCGGCCGATCAGCAGGCTGACCAGCGCGAAGATAGCCAAGGACGCATTCGTGATCTCCCCTGACCACATCTCCAGCCAGATTTTCTGCCCTCTAGAGGCCACCAGCCCGATAACCGCCAGCACCACGAAGAAGCTCACTCCGAGCATCTCCAGCACGTGCAGCGGAATGTTGCGGCGACGGTCCAGCGCCAGCACCAGCAGTGAGAAACCGAGCGCGCCCCACACCGCGATCTCATACCC
>NZ_JAVREL010000129.1:0-432 GCF_031845365.1 Streptomyces litchfieldiae | reverse complement strand
GCCGAGACCGGCGAGCTTCATGGCGTACCCGACGATGCCGCCGGCGAAGATCACGACGATACCGGCCCAGAAACCGAGGTGGTTGTTGGCCACCATGAAGACGCCTGCGACGCAGAAACCGATGAAGGCGATGATGACACCGGTCCAGGCGCGGCCGGGGTGTGTCCGTGGCTGCTGCCCGCCATGAGTTGCTCCCTGTTGGTGTTGCGCGTGGGTACCGCTGTAGCTGTCGCTCGACGGCTCGCTTCCATTGTCCCGTACGGGACGGCGGGACGTGAGCGGGGGGTCACCCCTCGGGAGTGTCTAGGTGTATTGCCCTGTGAGGTTGGGGACGCGGCTGGCGGGTGGTTGGCCTGTGAGTGCGGTGTGTCCGCGGTGGTGAGTGTAGGTGTGGAGCCAGTTGGGGAAGGCGTCGCGTCGTTCTTGCTCTGA
>NZ_JAVREL010000128.1:0-433 GCF_031845365.1 Streptomyces litchfieldiae | reverse complement strand
ACGCCGACTTCAAGTGCGGTTACTGCGGCAAGTTCGCCCGGGACACCGAGCCCGAACTGATCGAGGAGTACGTCGAGGACGGCACCCTGCGCATCGAGTGGCGGAACTTCCCGATCTTCGGCGAGGAGTCCGAGAACGCGGCGCGCGGGTCCTGGGCGGCCGGGCAGCAGGGCCGCTTCTGGGAGTTCCACGCGGCGGCCTACGCCGAAGGAGCGAAGGAGAAGGGGTTCTCCAAGGACCGGGTCAAGGCGCTCGCGCAGGAGTCCGGGGTCAAGGACCTGGCCCGCTTCATGAAGGACCTGGACGGTGAGGCCGCCCGCGCGGCCGTCGCGAAGGACCAGGAGCAGGCGTACGGGATCGGCGCTACGTCCACCCCGTCGTTCCTGATCAACGGCCGCCCGATCGCGGGAGCCCAGCCGAAGGAGACGTTCAC
>NZ_JAVREL010000127.1:0-434 GCF_031845365.1 Streptomyces litchfieldiae | reverse complement strand
GCCTACACATTCGGAATGCTGCTGACCGTGTTCGGTGTTGCGAGCCTGGTTGGCGCGTCCATCGCACCTCGGATGGGCGCTCGATTCGGCTCAGAACGCGTGATCATCCTTGCTCGGGTTGCCTATCCGATCACGTGGCTCCTGGTGGCCATTGCACCCGCGACCAGTGTCGGAAGTGCGATGCTCTTCGTCGCGCTGGGAGGGAGTGGCCGCCGAGCGAGCTGTAGGGTGCCATTCTCGATGGCGGACGACGCCTCACCCACCTGCGCCTTTGCAGGGCGTTGCCACGGATCTGGCGGACGACTGTTGCCATTCAGATGGCGGATCCGAAAACGAGACGGTCGTCCACAAAAAGCGGTTAGTTGCGGTATGCCGGGTTGCCGGGCGTCTTGCCAGCCCATTAAAGGTCCGAGACGCCAGGTCTCCCGATTATC
>NZ_JAVREL010000126.1:0-434 GCF_031845365.1 Streptomyces litchfieldiae | reverse complement strand
CGTTGAAGAACGGTGACAGATAGTCCATCCGCGTGACGAAGGTGACGCCCTGCGTCCAGTTGCGGTACTCCAGGTTCTTTTCGATACCGGTGTGCAGATAGCCGATGCCGCAACGGGCTTCGGTGATGATCTCGCCCTCGATCTCCAGGATCAGCCGGAGCACCCCGTGGGTCGATGGGTGCTGGGGACCCATGTTGACCACAATGCGTTCGCCGGCATGTTCACGGGCCGCGGACACCACGTCGTCCCAATCCTGCCCGCCGACCACCACCACGGGAGATTCGGTGCTCATCAGTTGTAGGACCTCCGCTGATCGGGCGGCGGGATCTGCGCGCCGTGGTATTCGACCGGAATTCCGCCAAGTGGATAGTCTTTGCGCTGGGGATGGCCGACCCAGTCATCGGGCATCTCGATCCGAGTCAGCGCCGGGTGCC
>NZ_JAVREL010000125.1:0-434 GCF_031845365.1 Streptomyces litchfieldiae | reverse complement strand
CCATGGTTTCGGCGGCGGCTGTGTTCTGCTCCACCACGAGTACCTGTCTCACGTGCCCCACTTCTCCCCCTTGGCTTCACGTCAGTTCGGAGCGTCGGCGAGCGCCGCGGCCGGTGTGACCGATGCGGCCGGTGCTCGCGGCGGGGGGTCCGGTGGGTCGGGCCGGTCCGGTGGTGGGGTGGCCCGGCAGGCGTTGCCGGACAGGCGCTGGTAGACGTAGGCGGCCGAGGCCATGGTCATGTGGTGGTGCCAGCCGGGGAAGGAGCGGCCCTCGAAGTCGAGGACGCCGAACCGGTGGCGGAGCGTGGTCACGGCCGAGAGGGCCGCGGAGTGGCTGCGCGCGAGGCGGAGGATCTCCTCCACCCGGCGGTCGGTGAGCGTGGTGAGCCAGTACCGGCAGGGCTGGCGGACATCGAGGCCGGGCCGTTCCAGGA
>NZ_JAVREL010000124.1:0-434 GCF_031845365.1 Streptomyces litchfieldiae | reverse complement strand
ATCGAGGTGAGCCGGGACGGGGAGAGCGGTGAGCTGCACGCGCTGCGCGGGCCCGGCTTCGCCTCGGTGCAGTTCCACCCGGAGTCGGTGCTGACCGTGCGCGGGGCGGCGATAGTGACGGAGCTGCTGGCGGGGCTGCCGGTGCCGGGCTGAGCCCTCCGGTTCAGATACGCGGCACGAGCACGTTCTCGCTGGGGCGGCGGGCCAGGTAGTCGGTGACGTTCTGGACGGTCGCGTCGATGATCTGGCCCACCGCGTCCTCGGTGTAGTACGCCTGGTGCGAGGTGACGATCACGTTGGGGAAGGTGACGAGGCGGGCCAGGGTGTCGTCGTCGACGCCCTCCAGGGACTTGTCCAGGAAGAAGAGCCCGGCCTCCGCCTCGTACACGTCGAGTCCGACCCCGAGGAAGCGCCCGGCGCGCAAATCGGTGACC
>NZ_JAVREL010000123.1:0-434 GCF_031845365.1 Streptomyces litchfieldiae | reverse complement strand
CGCCACGGTCGGCTGGCACGGCCCAACTGTGTTGGGAGGCCTTGCCGCCGCCGGATTCCGGATCAGCACCTCGGGCATCCACGAACGCCAGGGCATCGTGCACCGACTCGATGTCGGCACTTCCGGCGTCATGGTGGTGGCGCTGTCCGAGCGGGCATACACGGTGCTCAAGCGGGCGTTCAAGCAGCGCACCGTGGAAAAGCGCTATCACGCGCTGGTGCAGGGGCACCCGGATCCTTCGAGTGGGACCATCGATGCCCCGATCGGGCGGCACCGGGGTCACGACTGGAAGTTCGCGGTCGTCGAGGGTGGCCGGCACAGCGTCACCCATTACGACACCGTCGAGGCGTTCCAGGCCGCCAGTCTGCTCGACATCGAGCTGGAGACCGGCCGGACCCATCAGATCCGCGTGCACTTCGCTGCGCTGCATCACC
>NZ_JAVREL010000122.1:0-436 GCF_031845365.1 Streptomyces litchfieldiae | reverse complement strand
ACTCGGCCACGCGCACCAGGCGCAGCTCGGCACCCGAAACGTGTTGGACCCAGGGGCGAATCAGTGGGCCGAGGGCGTCGAGAGTGGCGAAGTCCGCCGCGGTCTCGCCATCCTGCAGTTGGAATTCCCACCGGTAGCGCGTCGCGCCGATCCGCATGTACGTACCGGCCCGCTCTGGGTCGCAGACCTGATCGACGCCCTCCCAGTTGGCGAGTTCGGCGGTGGTGGCGACGTCGACGACCAGCCAGCGTTGCTCGAATCCGAGATCTTCCATGCGGGAGCCGATCCGGGACCGCACGATGCTGTTGGCTCCGTCGCAGCCCAGCACGTAGTCCGCCTCGACGACATGTTCGCCGCCGTCGGTACGGTCGGCGTAGGTGACACGGACCCGGCCGCGGGCATCCTCGGCGACGTCGGTGACCTCGACGTCCCCGCG
>NZ_JAVREL010000121.1:0-437 GCF_031845365.1 Streptomyces litchfieldiae | reverse complement strand
ACCTCGATGAGGTCCTGCGCCGCCCCGCCGTCCAGGAGTGGGCCGCCCGCCAACTGGCCCCGATCGCCGCCCCGGTGGGCGGGGCGGCGGCCGAGGACACCCTGCGGGCCTGGCTGAGGTGCGAGGGCCGGCTCGGTCCGACAGCGGCCGAGCTGGGGATCTCCGTCCCCGGAGCCCGCAAACGCCTCACCCGGCTGGAGACCGTGCTCCAGCGCTCGCTGCTCCGCCCCCCGAGCGCCCGCTACGACCTGTGGCTGGCGCTGCGGGCCCGGGATCTCCGTACCGCTACTTCGTGAAGATGAAGTACTTCCAGTCGCTGTGCGTCGTGGAGTTGACGCTGTCGCCGGACGAACCGTTGATGTACGAGGCACGCACACGCATCTTGTAGCCGACGTCGTGGGGGCCTTCGAGCATCACGACCGACTTGCCCTTGGTGC
>NZ_JAVREL010000120.1:0-439 GCF_031845365.1 Streptomyces litchfieldiae | reverse complement strand
GGCGAGTCCTCGTGTAGTCGATGACCTCGTCGGCGCCGAGGTCGCGCAGGAACGGCTCGTGCCCGCCCGTCGCCACCGCGGTGACGTGCGCGCCCTTCCACTTCGCCAGTTGCACCGCGAAGTGCCCCACGCCGCCCGCCGCGCCGTTGACGAGCACCCTGGTGCCCGTACCGAGGGCGACCGGCCGGTGCCGGGCCGCCTGGAACGGCGACGGGTGGTCGTGGCCGACCTCCACCAGGTACTGCCACGCGGTGAGCCCCGCCATCGGCGCTCCCGCCGCGTGCACATGGTCGATGCCGGCCGGCTTGGGGGCCAGGTCCGACGCGGGCGCGACGACGTACTCCGCGTAGGCGGCGCCGTCGAAGCCGGGGAAGCGGAGCATGCCGAAGACCTCGCCGCCCGGGGAGAAGCCCGTCACGTCGTCGGCGACGGCCTCGAC
>NZ_JAVREL010000119.1:0-441 GCF_031845365.1 Streptomyces litchfieldiae | reverse complement strand
CTCTACGTCGGCACCGCGGTCGATCTGCGGCGGCGGGTCCGGCAGTACTTCACCGGGGCCGACCCGCGGGCCCGGATGAAGGAGATGGCCTCACTGGCGCAGGCCGTCGACCATGTCGAGTGCGCCCACGAGCTGGAGGCCGGTGTCCGCGAGCTCCGGTTGCTCGCCGCCCACGCGCCGCCGTACAACCGCCGCTCCAAGTACCCCCAGCGATGGTGGTGGGTGGCGCTGACCGACGAGGCCTTCCCGAGGTGGTCCGTCGTGCGAAATCCCGGAAGCCGCACCGCTTTCGGCCCGTTCTCGGCCCGGTCCGACGCTGTCCAGTCGGCCGCGCTGCTGGCCCGGTTCACCGGGCTACGCACCTGCACGGCCCGCTTCGGCGCGAGCGGCACTCACCGCTGCCCCGAGG
The DNA here is from genome assembly GCF_031845365.1 of Streptomyces litchfieldiae. Classification (NCBI taxonomy): domain Bacteria; kingdom Bacillati; phylum Actinomycetota; class Actinomycetes; order Kitasatosporales; family Streptomycetaceae; genus Streptomyces; species Streptomyces litchfieldiae. The sequence goes on along the minus strand of NZ_JAVREL010000119.1, from coordinate 32 downwards.
TCGAACTCTCCCCGTGCCCGGCCACGCAGGAC
>NZ_JAVREL010000118.1:0-441 GCF_031845365.1 Streptomyces litchfieldiae | reverse complement strand
CGTCAAACTGAACGATTACGCCAAATTCAAAAAACTGATTCGGAAAACCAAACAAAAAACCGACATCGTCATTGTGATGTTCCACGGCGGCGCGGAAGGGAAACAGGCTGAACACCTGCCGTTCGATACCGAAATCTTCTATGGGGAAAACAGGGGCAACGTCGTCGAGTTTGCGCGGCTCGCCGTCGATTCCGGCGCGGATGTCGTATTCGGGCAGGGGGCGCACGTTACTCGCGCCGTCGAACTTTACCACGACCGCTTCATCTCTTACAGCGGCGGCAACTTTGCCACCTACGGCATCAGCGGCATTGCGCCGATTTTCAAAATTATCACCGACAAACAGGGGCGGTTCGTTTCCGGCAACATTATCCCCATCACTCAAGTCGGCGATAAAATCCCCAAAATCGACCCTGAAAAAACTGTTATTGAGCGGATTATTTA
>NZ_JAVREL010000117.1:0-443 GCF_031845365.1 Streptomyces litchfieldiae | reverse complement strand
CCATTGCTGTCGCGCCCATCCGCGGGGCCGTTCAGCCGAATTCGACTACGGATGATGGGGATTCGGTGCGCCCGGTGTGGCAGGAGCGGGCGACTGCTGTCCGGTCCCCATCATGCCGCCCGGGCCCATCATCCCGCCGGGGTTCATGGTGCAGCCCCGTCCTTGGTGCCATTGGCTGTGGCGGTAGTCCTGGTCCCAGTAGCGATTAGTGGTGTAGCTGCCGGTGTAGAAACCGGAGAAGAAAACTGCCACGACGACGAAGACGGCCCCGGCGACGATGCCCACCCATGTCGCCAACTGGCCGACTCGACTGGGCTGTCGTTCTGGCGCGGTGTCCGAGGGCTCGGTGTCGATGCGTGATTCAGATGACTCGGTCATGGTCGATCTCCCTCGCATCTATGTTCTGCCGCTACAGGTTCGGCGCCGTGTGGGCCGGGCGGTAC
>NZ_JAVREL010000116.1:0-443 GCF_031845365.1 Streptomyces litchfieldiae | reverse complement strand
CGACCCACCGCCGTCGCGCGGGGTCGGGTCGGCGGCCGGCGAGAAGGTCACCGTCACCCGGGCAGCCGCGGCGCGCAGCCGCGAAATGGGCTCGCGAATGTACGGTTTCGTGCACCGCGCCGCCACTGCCGACGGCGCCGACAAGTCCGGGCTGACCGCACTGACCTGGCCGGTGGTGGCGAACTTCGCCGTCGACGCGGCGATGGCCGTGGCGTTGGCCAACACGTTGTTCTTCGCCGCCGCCAGCGGCGAGTCGAAGGGCAAGGTCGCGCTCTACCTGCTGATCACCATCGCCCCGTTCGCGGTGATCGCCCCGCTGATCGGGCCCGCGCTGGACCGCCTGCAGCACGGCCGCCGGATGGCGCTGGCCGCCTCGTTCGCGTTGCGCACCGTGCTGATCGTGGTGCTGATCGCCAACTACGACGGCGCCACCGGAAGCTATC
>NZ_JAVREL010000115.1:0-447 GCF_031845365.1 Streptomyces litchfieldiae | reverse complement strand
ACACCGACCGGCCCAACGCCCGCAGCGTGAGTGCCCGGCACGCGACATCCAGATCGACGGTCGTACCGTCGCGCCAGCCGTCCGCGATCGTGTGCGCCGCGGCGGCCATGTGCCCCGCGTACTGCGGGACGTTCCGCTTGGTGAACATCGGCTGCAGCGTGCGCCGGCGCGGCAGCCAGCGCTCATGCGGCAGATTCAGCAGGTTGCCGCCCATCAGCCGGCGCAGTTCGACCATGTTGATGGCGGTGCCGCGATCGGCGACCGAATCGCGGCGACCCAGGACATCCCGGGCGCCCTGCGGGGAGGTGACCAACAGCACCGGGGGGATCAGCCACCGGGGGCCCAGCACCATCCGGCTGACGGGGCCTCCGGCGTCGCGGAGCCGCTGATGCCCCTCGATGAAGGACCGCATCGACTTGATCGTTTGTCGGTAGGACAGGGGATTGC
>NZ_JAVREL010000114.1:0-451 GCF_031845365.1 Streptomyces litchfieldiae | reverse complement strand
CTCTACGTCCATGTGGGCGAGCGGGCCTGGGCCAAACTCTGCCTGGAGTACTCGCCGGACGTGCCGACCGTCTGCACGGTGGTCACCCGGGGCCACTCCGACGACGCCAACTCCTTCGCTGTGGACGGCAGTTCGGTCTGGCTGCGGGTGAGCCGCACCGGCCGGGCGTTCGCCTTCCACGCCTCCCGCGACGGCGTGCGCTGGACCTTCGTCCGCCTCTTCACCCAGGGCACCGAGAAGGAGACCGACGCGGCCCTCGTCGGCTTCATGGCCCAGGCCCCGATGGGCGAGGGGTGCGTCGTGACGTACGACCACATCGAGTACCGCCCGAGCTGGCCGAAGGACCTGCGCGACGGCAGCTGAGTGACCCCGGGAACCGGGGCGGCCCCGGACACGTCCTGGAACGCATGATCGACGAGCCCCGGCCCGCCCTCCCCCTGCTGATCAGAAC
>NZ_JAVREL010000113.1:0-451 GCF_031845365.1 Streptomyces litchfieldiae | reverse complement strand
GATAGCGGGTGCGCTGAACGCCTGACGCCGTCGGCTCAGTGGCCCGGGGGCAGCAGGCCCTGCACGGACCTGGTGAGTTCGCCGACGGCGACGACGAGCGGGGTGACGGGCTGGACGAAGTCGTTGAGGCGGGTCAAGGCGCGCTGGATCACGGTGGGTTGGGGCTGCGGCTCTCCGAGTTCCTCGCGCAGGCGCCGCAGTTCACGGGTGGTGGACGCGGGGTCGGCGAGTTCGGCCAGGTGGGCCTGGAGCAACCGCTCGACGCGCACCAGGAGTTCGGTGGTCCGCTCGGGGTCCTGGAGCTGGAAGGAGACCGGTCCCGAGATCGCCTGGGCACCGGGTCCGACGGCCTGGTTGCCCACGTAGTGGGTGCCGCCGCTGATCATGAGCCCGTTGTTGACCGGGGGGTCCTGCCGTCGGTCGTCGTCACGCATGGTGGAGCCCCTTCTAC
>NZ_JAVREL010000112.1:0-451 GCF_031845365.1 Streptomyces litchfieldiae | reverse complement strand
CCGTCTACGTCTACGCGGACCCGTTGATGTCGCGTCGCCACTTCTGCCTCCCGGTGGCGGCGTCGAGGGCCACCACCCGCCGGGTCTTGTCGTCCGGGTCCGCGTAGACGTAGACGGTGCCGTCGCGCACGCCGATCGGAGGCGCCCCCTGCGGACGGGTGCCGACCCGCCACAGGACCCGCCCGGAGGCCGCGTCGACCCGGGCGACCGTGAAGCCGGTGCCGCCGCAGAACAGCGCGTCCTGGTCGGTGACGCATCCGGGGCGGCCGTAGTCGAGGGGGACGCCCTTCAGGTCGTACCGCAGCTTCGTCTGCCACGGCCGCCAGCCGGCGGGCAGCGAGACGGCGCGGGTGGTGGGGCGCGAGACGGCGGCCTCGGCGGCGGTGTCGACGTCCCGGTCGGACGTCACGTAGACGCCCACCCCGAGCCCCAGCCCGGTGAGAGCCAGCAC
>NZ_JAVREL010000111.1:0-452 GCF_031845365.1 Streptomyces litchfieldiae | reverse complement strand
ACATAGAGCGCACCCAACATCAAGGTGACGCCGGCGATGGCCGGGAAGTCGGCGACCGGGATGCTCTGCGCGATGTACTGGCCGATGCCGGGCCACCCGAACACCTGCTCCACAACGAGCACGCCCGAGAACATCAGGCCCACTTGAAGACCGGTCATCGACAAAGCAGACCCGACCGAGTTGCGCAGCACGTGGCGCGTCATGATCCGGCCCTCGGACAACCCCTTGGCCCGGGCTGTCCGCGCGTAGTCGCTGTCGATATCGGTCATCAGGCTGCTGCGCAGCACCCGCCCGATCGCCACAGCGGGCCCGATCGCGATCACGAGGGCGGGCAGCATCAGGTGCTGCACGGCATCGACCACCACGTCGAAGCGGCCGTGCACAAGTCCGTCGACGGTGAGCAGGCCCGTCGGCCCGGTGGGTGGATTCGCCACCGCGATACGCCCATTGGC
>NZ_JAVREL010000110.1:0-455 GCF_031845365.1 Streptomyces litchfieldiae | reverse complement strand
CCCTCGGCCATCCCCCACACCACCGTCAGACCGGCCAGGGCGACCGGCAAGGAGATCAGCACCCAGGCGAGCAGCCACAACCCTGCGGCCAGGAGCATCACAGGAGTACGCCGGGGCGGAGGGGCGATCCGGGCCGGTCGGTAGAGAATGTCGTACGTACGAGGGTTCACGCCCCGATCCTCACCGGCCCCCGCCGCCCCGGGCATGGGGCGGATGACTCAGCGGACCACGGCCCCGTACTCACTTCGCCGGGGGCTTGCCCGGTGCCACTCCGGACCTGAGCGACAACGAGCCACCGGGGAAACCGAACGGATCGGCAGACGGGAGGACATCCCCATGACCGCATCAAGAGCGCCCCTGACCCGGGACAGCCTGCGGGTGAAGATCGTCGTGCAGAAGGTGCGGCTTGCGGGTGCGGAGTACCGCGTGATCCGGCCGGCCAGACCGTTGAAGAA
>NZ_JAVREL010000109.1:0-456 GCF_031845365.1 Streptomyces litchfieldiae | reverse complement strand
CCCGAATTCGAGCGGTGTCCTCGGCCTGATGCGCGCCGTGCAGGCCGAACCGCAGCGCCGCGCGCTCGATCAGCTGTTGGTGCTGGGCACGCTGCTTGAGGGGCATGCCGATCACGTGATGGATGCCGTCGGCCCGGCGGTGGTGCCCACGGTCTCGACCATCCGGCGTCGCTTCGACGAACGCAGGCAGCGCAAGCAGCCTCCGTTGCAGCGCGTGGTCCGCGCGCTGCTCGGCTTCGATGCCAAGATCAGCCAGTACACCCGGGGCAAGGCATTCGTCGACCACGTGGTGGGGGAGGTCGGGATGGCCCGCTTCAACACGATCTGGTCCAGCTCCGACACCCTGCCGCTGCCCGACGAGATCGACGAACCGCAACGATGGATCGAACGGGTGCTGTAGCCGCGCTGCGGCAAGCGGTGGCGGCCGCCGGTCAGAGCATCGACGGGTCGGCCTGG
>NZ_JAVREL010000108.1:0-457 GCF_031845365.1 Streptomyces litchfieldiae | reverse complement strand
CGGTAACCAGGCCGCGCGTCGACGACGCCTAATTCGTAGGACGCACAGCAACGGTATCCGGACGGCCCCGTGTGGCGCTGTCGGAAAACATATGCCGGAGTTGCGGAGAATCTCGAGCGGGTTTGTCAGAGCTTCAGGAGTATTCGCGGTAGGCGGTTGGTGTGACGCCCACCCTCGACCGGAAGGTTGTGGCGAAGTGGCTCGGGGTGGAGAAGCCGACCGCGTGGGCTATTTCGGTGATGGGCTTGGTAGTGCGGGTCAGCAACATCTTTGCGCGTCTGATGCGCCGGTCAACCAAGTACTGGTGGGGTGTAGTTCGAAACGTCAGCTTGAACTGGGTGGTCAACTCGGTGACCGAGAGCTCGAAGTGCTTTGCCAGGCGAGAAAGAGTGATGTCGCCGTCTAGGTTGTCTTCGAAGTACTCGACAACCTTGGCCCGCGTCGCGTGGTCCCAGGC
>NZ_JAVREL010000107.1:0-460 GCF_031845365.1 Streptomyces litchfieldiae | reverse complement strand
ACAGCGATTTGCGCCGATCTCGGCGCCCGCACCGTCCGTGAAGAGATCGACGCACTCGAGGTGCTTGGCATCGACCCCATCGAACGCCTGGTCGTGCCCCGCGTGGTGGCCTCGACCTTCGTGGCCTTCATGCTCAACGGCGCGGTGATCACCATCGGCCTGGTCGGCGGCTTCTTCTTCGGCGTCTATGTCCAGAACGTCTCCGCCGGCGCCTATGTCTCCACACTTACCCTGCTCACCGGATTCCCCGAGGTGATGATCTCGGTCGTCAAGGCCACACTGTTCGGCCTGATCGCCGGACTCGTCGGCTGCTACCGCGGCCTGACAGTGGCCGGTGGCTCCAAGGGCGTCGGCACCGCGGTGAACGAGACCCTGGTGCTGTGCGTGGTGGCATTGTTCGCAGTCAACGTCGTGCTCACCACCATCGGTGTGCGTTTCGGAACAGGGCACTGACATGAGT
>NZ_JAVREL010000106.1:0-461 GCF_031845365.1 Streptomyces litchfieldiae | reverse complement strand
CTGACTGCTCATCAGCGACACCACGGTGAACGGGCCGCACTGCATCTCCACCTGAGCCATCACCTCGTCGACGATGACGTTGGTTACCAGCCCGGCGAACCGGTTGCGGGCCGAGCTGCCGATGCCGAGTGGGTCCTTTGGCGCCGCAGCGGCGTTGGCGCGCGCGAACGCCGCCAGCGCGGCCCCGTCGATCACCTTGCGCCCGGAGCCGTCGAGATGGGCCGGCAGCGATCCGTCGTCGATCCAGCGCCGCACGGTGTCGTCACTGACCCCGAGCAATTCGGCCGCCTCGCGGACCCGGATGTCTGGCACCGCGACAGCGTATCGACACCACCCCCGCTCAACAACCGCAAATGCAGGGATATCGCCCGATATCAACCGCACATGCGGGTCTTGACTGCCCCGCCCTTCGACCGCTAAGCAGATGCTCAGCATTTCGACGACGGAGGGAACCATATGGC
>NZ_JAVREL010000105.1:0-461 GCF_031845365.1 Streptomyces litchfieldiae | reverse complement strand
TGCCGGAGGCGCCGATCACCCGGTGGCACGGCACGATGATGGAGACCGGGTTCTTGCCGTTGGCCAGGCCGACCGCCCGGGAGGCGCCCGGCTTGCCGAGCTCCTCGGCGAGTTCGCCGTACGTGCGCGTCTCGCCGTACGGGATCTTCAGCAGCTCCGCCCAGACGCTCCGCTGGAACGGGGTGCCGTGCAGGGCGAGCGGCACGTCGAAGGCGGTGAGTTCGCCCGCGAAGTACGCCGTGAGCTGTCGGATCACCTCGGGGAAGGGTTCCGGGTCGGGGACGCCGAAGGTCTCCTCGGGCGGGCGGTGGCGCTGGTCGGTCATGTACAGGGCGGAGAGGACGCCGTCGGTGGCGACGAGCGTCAGCGGGCCGTAGGGGCTGTCGGCGACCGTGTGCTGCTGGGCAGACATAGGGGTTTCCTCCGTCAGGCGGGCAGGTGGTTGATGGGGTGGTCGTCCA
>NZ_JAVREL010000104.1:0-461 GCF_031845365.1 Streptomyces litchfieldiae | reverse complement strand
CTTCATGTACCGCTCGACGTAGAGGAACTGCTTGCCGATCAGCACCAGTTCACGGGGTAACTTGACGTCGTAGGCGTCGGCCAGCGCCGACAGCTGCCTGCCGATTTCGGCGTATGACATATCGCCCAGCGACTTCATGGTCAGCGGGGTAGCAAACGCCTCGAGGTCCTTGGCGGCCTCGCCCTCGGGTTTCACCGTTCCTACGGCTCCCATCAGCACCACGATCTTGCCCGCCGCCGCGTGGTCCTTCTTGACCAGCAGGGCATAGACCAGTTCGCGCAACAACCAGCGCGTGCGGGGGTCGATCCGGCCCATGATGCCGAAATCGAAGAACACGATCTTGCCGTCGTCGTCGACGTAGAGGTTGCCCGCGTGCAGGTCACCGTGGAACAGGCCGTGTTTGAGACCGCCTTCGAACACGCTGAACAAAAGGGCCTTGACCAGCTCGGTTCCGTCGAAGC
>NZ_JAVREL010000103.1:0-462 GCF_031845365.1 Streptomyces litchfieldiae | reverse complement strand
ATCCCGCGCCGCGCATGGCCGAACTCATCGAAGCCATCCAGGCATTTCTCCATGCCGAGAACGGCGAGCCGATCCGGTACCAGGGCCGGTTCTACTCGATCGACGCCGACATCCGCGCACCAGTTTTCGGCCGGCTCGACGTACCGATCCTGGTCGGAGCGTTCAACAAGATCATGGTGCGCACCGCGGGCCGCGTCGCGGACGGCATCCTCGGCCACGGAGTGTTCACCGATCGCTGGTGGACTGAGCTGGTCGAGCCCGAGCTCGCCGGAGGTGCGGAGGCAAGCGGCCGCGATGTCGCCTCCTTGCGGCGCTGGGGTTGGCTGATCACCGCGATCGACGACGAAGACCCGCAGCGCGCGATCCGGGAGGCGCGGTTGCAGATCGCGTTCTACCTGACTGTCCGAACTTACGATTCCCTCGTCGAGTTGCACGGCTGGCAGGACGAAGTTGCGGCCATCC
>NZ_JAVREL010000102.1:0-463 GCF_031845365.1 Streptomyces litchfieldiae | reverse complement strand
CCTCACGTGGCAGAGGAGCCAGAACGAGCAAACCGACATGGCAACAACGGAATCAGTGCAAGCCGCGACGGATGCCACGGTCGCGCTGCTGAGCTACAAACCCGACACCGTCGACAAGGAGCTCGAGGACGCCCGGAGTCGGCTCACAGGCCAATTCCTGGACTCTTACACCTCTTTGACCCGAGATGTCGTCATCCCGGGAGCGCAACAAAAGAAGATCACCGCCACCGCCACAGTCCCGGCCGCCGCACCTGTATCGGCTTCCAGCGATCACGCCGTGGTCCTGCTCTTCGTCAACCAAACTGTCACCGTCGGTGCAGACGCACCCACCAACAGCGCGTCCACCGTGCAGGTATCCCTGGACAGGATCGACGACCGCTGGCTGGTTTCGGCGTTCGACCCCATTTAGCCGCATCCGCCCCACACGCTCTGCGCCACCAACTGCACCCACACTCCCGCGGAA
>NZ_JAVREL010000101.1:0-464 GCF_031845365.1 Streptomyces litchfieldiae | reverse complement strand
CTTGGTGTCCCCGTCCGCCCCGCCCCCTGCCGGAACCGCCCGCCGCCGCCCTGGCATGATCGGCCGATATGAGCGACGCACCGCCACGCCACATCCTCGTCATCGGCATGGGAGCCGGTGACCCCGACCATCTGACCCTCGCCGCGATCAAGGCCATGCGCAGGGCCCAGGTCTTCTTCGTGCTCGGCAAGGGCCGGGAGAAGGACTCCCTGACCCGGCTGCGGCGGGACATCCTGGCCGAGCACCTCACCGGCCCCTACCGGGTCGTGGAGGCCGAGGACCCCTGGCGGGACCGCACCCAGGACGACCGGGGGCGCTACACGACGGCGGTGCACGACTGGCGCCACCGCCGCGCCGACATCTGCGAACGCCTGATCATCGAGGAGCTGGCACCGGGGGAGTGCGGAGCGTTCCTGGTGTGGGGCGATCCGTCCCTGTACGACAGCACCCTGGCGATCCTGGAG
>NZ_JAVREL010000100.1:0-464 GCF_031845365.1 Streptomyces litchfieldiae | reverse complement strand
ATGTCGAGGTGCAGCATCTTCTCGGCGGAGCGGCGCAGCAGCACGGCCGGCGGGGCGTCGGGGATGCGGACGGCGTGCAGGTCCACGTTGCGGGTGACGACCGGCATGGTCCGCCGCAGCCGGACCAGGGTGGTCAGGGCGCCGTGCGGGGCCTGGAGCGCGTAGAAGAGGAGGAAGCAGGCGACCGCTGTGTAGAACAGCGGCTCCTCCGCGAGGTCCAGCCGGGCCAGCAGCAGGATGACCATCAGCTGGCGCAGCAGGAAGCGGATGGACAGCCCGGCCCGCACCTTGCCGAGCCGGTTGATCAGATAGCTCCCCCGCTGGTGCAGATACCAGTCCGCGGCATACGTGACCGTCATGGCCGCCACGAAGAACCAGGTGTGCGGGATGAGCGCGGCAAGCATGACGCAGGGATAGCCCAGCCCCATCAACAACGCTGCCGCCAGTTCTGACCTGCTGCCCAC
>NZ_JAVREL010000099.1:0-464 GCF_031845365.1 Streptomyces litchfieldiae | reverse complement strand
CAACCTGGTCACCGGCCCCGGCAACATCTATGTGGCCGCCGCCAAGCGCCTCCTCAAGGGCCGCATCGGTATCGACGCCGAGGCCGGGCCCACCGAGATCGCGATCCTCGCCGACCACACCGCCGACCCGGTGCACGTGGCCGCCGACCTGATCAGCCAGGCCGAGCACGACCCGATGGCCGCCGCCGTCCTGGTCACCGACTCCGAGGAGCTGGCCGCCGCCACCGAGGCGGAGCTGATCCCCCAGGTCGCCGCCACCAAGCACGTCACCGACCGCATCGAGCCCGCGCTTGCCGGGCGCCAGTCCGCGATCGTCCTGGTCTCCTCCGTCGAGGACGGCCTCAAGGTCGTCGACGCGTACGGGGCCGAGCACCTGGAGATCCAGACCGCCGACGCCGCCGCCGTCGCCGACCGGGTCCGCAACGCCGGAGCGATCTTCGTCGGCCCCTGGGCCCCCGTCTCGC
>NZ_JAVREL010000098.1:0-465 GCF_031845365.1 Streptomyces litchfieldiae | reverse complement strand
GCTGTTGGCGTACGCCACGATCGCCTGGTTGCCCACATAGCCCGACAGCAGCCCCATCGTCCGCTCCCGGCTCTGCCCCAGCACCTTCGCGACCAGCACCATCAGCGAGTAGCTGACCACCGCGCCGATCGCCAGCACCGCCGCCAGCTTCAGGCCGAAGAGGGCGAAGGCGTTCTCGCGGAACGAGTAGCCCGAGGTGAGGCCCACCACGGCGAGGACGAGCAGCAGGCCGATCTGGCGCAGGGTGGGGTTGGCCCGGGTCGGCAGGGTCCAGACCAGGGGGCCCGTGCGGCGGCGCCAGCCCAGGATCATGCCCATCAACAGCGGGCCGGCGCCCGTGCCGAGGGCCAGGGTGGTGGAGCCCAGGGTGAGGGAGGGGATGCCGATCAGGAAGCCCAGCGCCAGGCCGAGGCCCAGGCTGACCGCGCTCACCTCTCTGACCTTCGCCTCCGTGTCGCCCAGGTA
>NZ_JAVREL010000097.1:0-466 GCF_031845365.1 Streptomyces litchfieldiae | reverse complement strand
CCCCACCCACAGCACCAGCGACACCGGGAAATCAGAGACCTCGGACGGCAACGCCACACACCGGTCCGCCGAGGCGCCCTGCACCATCGCGCCATGGTGGTGGACGGCAGCGTTCGGCAGCATCGAACAATGCAGGGCGCCACCATGAGACGGCATCGTCACGTGCAGGGTCAGCACCCAGAGCCAGGTCACCACCGCGACCGCCAGGACTGACAGTTCCGGATGAATCCACCGCCACCGTCGCCATGCCGATGGTCGCGGCACTGGCCTGGCCACCGAGGAAACGGTCATTGCAGGAAGACGCTCACTCGACCAACTCGCGCATTGCCGGACTGCTGCGGCGCCGAGGCCTGGGCACCCGGCAGCTGGATCGGATGGGCCGCCGGCTCCACATACTGCGGTACGAAGGTGACGCTGACCTGATCGCTCCAGCGGCCCTCAGCACTGAATCGTCGGTACAGGCCCG
>NZ_JAVREL010000096.1:0-467 GCF_031845365.1 Streptomyces litchfieldiae | reverse complement strand
CCCATATGCTCAAGTTCATATACCACTTTTGGTGCTTCACGGCACATATACTCGATGGCGTCTTGGTCACCTAACCAGTCAGACCCTTTGATGGTGTCATAAAAGTGAAAATGCCAGTTATCATCACTCATGTTACCCAAACTTGCGCCAATTCCACCTTGTGCAGCAACCGTGTGAGAACGCGTTGGGAACACTTTGGTTAATACCGCAACATTCATACCGCCACGCGCCAATTGTAGCGACGCACGCATACCAGAGCCACCGCCGCCAACGATAACCGCATCGAAGGTTAAGGTTTGAATATTGCTAATGGTGTTGTCTTGTTTTGTTGCCATTGCTTTAATTTCCTAAATGATGGTTCGATTTTATCCACATAAATGCTTAAAAAGCGATGAAGTTAAAATCGATAAATACGTTAACAAAATTTATCTAACAGGATGTTTAGAAGAAAATCATCACGCCCCAAA
>NZ_JAVREL010000095.1:0-469 GCF_031845365.1 Streptomyces litchfieldiae | reverse complement strand
CCGCCGCCCTGGCTGTATCCGTAGAGACCGGTGCGGGAGGCTGTGGTGATGGAGGCTCCGGGTACGGCGTGGGCGGCGCGGGCCGCGTCGAGCAGGGCGTGTGCCTGGTCGAGGCGGTTGACGTAGGTGTGCAGCCGGTCGGTGGTGCCGAGGCCGACGTAGTCGGTGACGACGACTGCTGCCCCGGTGGACAGGAGCCGGTAGATCGCCAGGGCTTCGTAGCCCACGGACACCGTTTCGCCGTTGAGGGTGAGCGGGTTCTGGAGTGCGAACGACGGGGCGCACTGGTCGCCCTGGCCCATGGGGCCCGAGGCCACCGCGACCAGGGGGCGCGCACCTGTCCCCTTCCAGGCCGCCGAGGGTTCTATGTACGCGCCGGTCACGGCGACGGGCTGGCCGGCCGAGTCGGTCGACTTGTACATCAGGCGGGTGGCGGTGCCGGGCATGGACCGGCCGTCCAGACCGGGGA
>NZ_JAVREL010000094.1:0-470 GCF_031845365.1 Streptomyces litchfieldiae | reverse complement strand
AAGCTGTGCCCATGGCGAAGTGGACCCCAACGCACGAGGCGCCGGAGCCCCTGGAGGGCCCCGTGGTCGCCACCATCATCGGCGGCACCCTCCTGTGGTTCGTCCTCTTCCTGGTACAGCTCCCCTTCTACGGCTGGTTCGCCGACCACGACCACACCTGGTGGCTGTGGACCTGCCTGGCCGGCGCCGGGCTCGGCCTGATCGGGATCTGGTACGTGCGCGGCCGGGACGCCGCGCTCAAACGCGCGGCCGCCGCGGAGGGTGCTCCGCCCACCGGGTGAGCCTCCACCGCCCGACCCGTACAACCAGGGCATCACTCCCCCGCCGGGACTCTCGTCCTCTGGGCGGATCTTCGGGGCACTCGGCGGGTGAAGCCGCAAAACCGCACGTACCGTCGGACGCATGACGCACATCGACGCGGGCGCCGAACTCGACCCGGTGCACCCCGTGCCCCTGCCGGTGTCCGTGCA
>NZ_JAVREL010000093.1:0-470 GCF_031845365.1 Streptomyces litchfieldiae | reverse complement strand
ACGTTGGTGTAGCCGTCGAGCATCGGGAACAGGTAGTAGCGGTCGTGCGCCTCAGGCAGGCTAAGCACCCACGGCTCGTCTTTGACGTCGATGAATCCGTTGGTGTACAACGTGTCGGCGTTGGGTGCCGTCACGTCGCGGAACTGCGCGTTGGGGTACTCGCGCATCCGCATCAGCTGCCCCATCGGAGCGCGTGGACCGTCGACCTTTTCCACGTTGGTCATGACCCGCCGTGTCATCTCGATCGTGACGAGCGAGTAGCCGTAGACGTACGCATCCATGGCGATGGCCTTGGCTTCCTCGGGGGTCAGTTCTCCAGACCCGGATTGACCGGACTTCTCCTGTGACAACGGCGAACATGCCAGCGTGGTCATCATCAACACCATCGCGCTGAGCGCGACCAGCCATTTGGCCGCGCGTCGATTCTTCTTCACGAAAAGCCGTTCCTTTCTTCGGATTCTGCCCGCAGG
>NZ_JAVREL010000092.1:0-471 GCF_031845365.1 Streptomyces litchfieldiae | reverse complement strand
GTAAGGAACGCATGATCGGGGTGGACGCCACGCACGCCTGGGCGTCGGTCTGGACACCGCAGAATGTCTGGCTGGGAATGGATCCCACCAACGACCAGATGGTCGACGAGCGCTACATCGCTGCCGGATTCGGCCGTGATTATGCCGACGTACCCCCGTTGCGGGGCATCATCTACACGGATTCGGACAGTAGCGTGATCAAGGTATCGGTCGACGTGGCGCCGTACCCGCCGGATCGAGAAGGGTTGCTGCATGCGTGATTTCAACTGCCCCAACTGTGGTCAGCACCTGGCATTCGAGAACTCCCTGTGCCTTTCGTGCGGCAGTGCGCTGGGGTTCTCGGTCGACGACATGGCGCTGCTGGTGATCACCGACACCGACCAGAGCGACCACGCCGGCGCGGTCGACGAGGACCAGTATCAGCTGTGCGCCAATCTGCATCTGGCCGAGTGCAATTGGCTCGTCCGGATC
>NZ_JAVREL010000091.1:0-471 GCF_031845365.1 Streptomyces litchfieldiae | reverse complement strand
CCTCACCGCGGGCCGGGGGACGGGGGCCGGGGGTGAGGGCTCGAGGGTCAGGGGCTGAGGCGCTCCACGCGCCAGGCGCCGTCCGCCGCGGGCACGTACCGCAGCCGGTCGTGCAGCCGGTTCTCCCGCCCCTGCCAGAACTCCACCGCGCTCGGCACCACCCGGAACCCGCCCCAGTGCGGCGGCACAGGCACCTGCTCGCCCTCCGGATAGCGGGCCGCCAGTTCGGCGTAGGCGCTGTCCAGCGTGGCGCGCGAGCCGATCACCGAGGACTGCGCGCTGGCCCAGGCGCCCAGCTGGGAGCCGTGCGGGCGGGTGCGGAAGTAGGCGGCGGTCTCGTCGCGCCCGGTGCGCCGCGCCACCCCGGTCACGATGACCTGCCGTGCCACCGGGTGCCACGGGAACAGCAGCGAGACGTGCGGGTTCTGGGCCAGGTCGCGGGCCTTGCGGGAGCCGTAGTTGGTGTAGAAG
>NZ_JAVREL010000090.1:0-472 GCF_031845365.1 Streptomyces litchfieldiae | reverse complement strand
GCACCGGGGTGCAGCACTTGGCCAGCTTGGTCAGGGTTCCGGGCGCACCCGGCACCGCGACACCGGTGTCGTCGGTGCTGCGCTGCCGCACCGGCATGGTCAGCGGGGTGGACCGCTCGGCGAGTTCGTCCTCGGCCGCATCGTCGCCGCCGAACTGGGCGAGCAGACGCTGCACGACATGGCGTGCCGAGACGTGACCCTCACCGACCGCTGTGTAGAGGGCAGAGACGTCGGTGTAACGCAGCTCCCGCGCCAGTGCGCCCATCGAGTCGGCATTGATCAAGCGCTGCAACGGAAGTCCGCCTCGGCGAACTTCCCGGGCGATGGCGTCCTTCCCGGACTCCAGCGCCTCTTCGCGGCGTTCCTTGGCGAACCACTGCCGGATCTTGGCCTTCGCCCGCGGCGACACCACGAAGGTCTGCCAGTCGCGCGACGGCCCGGCATTGGGGGCCTTCGAGGTGAACACCTCGAC
>NZ_JAVREL010000089.1:0-472 GCF_031845365.1 Streptomyces litchfieldiae | reverse complement strand
GGCGCTGCCCGCCATCCGGTCGGCCAAGCCCAACGTCAACAACAGCTCGGTCGCGGGCTGGTTGATCGAGACCGCGCGTTGTGGTGGGGACTTCACCGTGACGCTACGTCCGCAGTTCGTCAGCGTGACAGGATAACCAGGCGCGGACACTTGAGCGTCGATAGTATTCCCGGCCGACGAACCACATCCAGTCGTCAGCGACATTGCAAGCAGCAAAAGCGAAATGCTGCGAGTGCGATCAAACAAAGTGGAACCTTCCGATCCGGGACTCGAACGCGGAGTCCAGCTGGGTGCGGACCTCGCCGCGTGCAGCCGCGAAGCCGGGCCAGCAGGTGTTCGGACTCGGATTCATCCAGACGCAGCACCTTCCCAGCCCACGATCGGGCCAGTGGCCGGCCCATGTGGCCGTTGCTGCGCCTGTCCTCCATACCGCTGCGCGTCAGCTCCGGCCTTTCACCGGATTCCCTGACCC
>NZ_JAVREL010000088.1:0-473 GCF_031845365.1 Streptomyces litchfieldiae | reverse complement strand
GATGGGGCGGGCCGAGTTCGTGCGCGCCGACATCCGGAACCCCTTCATCGCCAAGGTCATCCGCAACGGCAACGTGGACACCGTCGTGCATGCCGCGGCGGCGTCCTACGCGCCGCGTTCCGGAGGCCGGGCCACGTTGAAGGAACTCAACGTGATGGGCGCGATCCAACTTTTCGCGGCCTGCCAGAAGGCACCGTCGGTTCGCCGGGTCGTGCTGAAGTCCACCTCAGAGGTGTACGGCTCGAGCGCGCGTGATCCGGTGATGTTCAGCGAGGAGAGCAGCGCTCGGCGTCCTCCGGGCGACGGGTTCGCCCGCGACAGCATCGACATCGAGGGTTATGCGCGTGGACTGGCGCGGCGCCGTCCGGACATCGACCTGACCATCCTGCGGCTGGCCAACATGATCGGGCCTGCGATGGACACCGCCCTGTCGCGGTATCTGGCCGGGCCGGTGGTGCCCTCGGTATTCGGGC
>NZ_JAVREL010000087.1:0-473 GCF_031845365.1 Streptomyces litchfieldiae | reverse complement strand
GGCGAACGCGCCCACCTCCCAGACCGTGAGCGGCCTCACCGTCCGCGGCAGCTCTTTCACCGGGCAGGTCTCCGCCGTCTCCATGGGCCCCGGGAAGGAGGTCACGGGGGTCGGCTTCACCGCCGCCACCTCGTCCGGCCTCACAGTCTGGGTGACCCGCATCAACACCACAGCAACCGTCGTCAACTGGATGGTGATAGGCCAATGAGCAGCAGCGACATAGTCGTCTTCGAGCCCGCGACGTTCTACGCGGTGACCGCCCGCGACAACAACCCGGACTGCGAGAACTACGAGGAGACCTTCGAAGTCCCGCAGTTCTACAGCAACGCGGGCACCAACTGCTACGTGCAGTGCGGCCGGTGCGGGCAACGCATGGAGATCCTCACCGCCACCGTCCTCGACCCGCAACCCGTAATTTCCTGACACCAGAACGGAGCGCCGGCGTGGCCACCACCCTCACCGTCACGGCGACC
>NZ_JAVREL010000086.1:0-474 GCF_031845365.1 Streptomyces litchfieldiae | reverse complement strand
CTGTTGGCCCGTGCCTACGCAGGGGTGGGAAACCCGGCCGACGCCGAACGGGTACTCGAGGACGCCAAGGAGCACTCGGGTGAATTCATGGCTCTGCACGAGCCGCTGCGGATGATCGCCAAGGCCTGGGTGGCCGCGGCCAAGGGTGGTCACCGCTCGGCGATCGACCTGGCCCGGGCGGCCGCGGATGCGGCACATTCCTCTGGCCAATACGCGGTCGAAGCCGAAGCCCTGCACAGCGCGGCCCGCTTCGGCGACCGCAGCGTGACCAGACGCCTACAGGAGCTGGTCGACCGCGTGGACGGTCCGCTGCCCGCGCTGTTCGCTCGCCACGCCGCGGCTGTGGCCGCTGCCGATCCGGTCGAACTGGACAAGGTGTCCGGAGCCTTCGAAGAGGCCGGCCTGCTGCTGTCGGCGGCCGACTCCGCCGCCCAGGCGGTGCCGCTGCACGACAAAGCCGGGCACCGCCGCAAC
>NZ_JAVREL010000085.1:0-480 GCF_031845365.1 Streptomyces litchfieldiae | reverse complement strand
GTCAGGGCGAAGTTCTTGCCCGATCGTCCGGCCTGGTAGCTCAGCGCCCCGACATAGCCCATCAGGATGAGGTCGCCCACGAGAATCGCGACCAAGCCCATGACGAAGCCGAGGTTGTAGACCACGATCCCCGCGAAGACCGCCGAGGTCATGATCATCGGGAAGCCGACCCATACCGCCGACACCGAGAACAGCGATCTGCGTGCGGACAGCGGGACGGGCTGGTTCTCGTACTCCTCACCGAGCGCCGAATGTTGTTCGGCGGGCACTGTATCCATGGCTGTATACCGTGCGGTATACGGATTACCCAGGCATTTCTGCCGATGAACGTTCCGTAACGGGGTCCTCACCGCCGCGCGGCGGTGAGCTTTACGTCACCGCAATACAACAAGTGGGTCCACGTAACAGAAACGTCGTCAACTCCCAGTGATCGGCCCGTCCGGGCCGCCACCCCCAGGAGATGTTGATGGATACAGGAAC
>NZ_JAVREL010000084.1:0-481 GCF_031845365.1 Streptomyces litchfieldiae | reverse complement strand
CCCTCCGCGCCTTCCGAGGACGCGATCACCAAGGGCGCCGAGAAGTCCTCCGTCGAGCACAACGGGCACGGCGACGACGACGCGAACACGGGGGCGAAGGTCAACTCCGCCGCTCCCGCCGCCCCGGCCGAGGACGAGGCCGAGGCGCCGCAGGGCAACGCCCCGCAGGCAAACGCGGCCGGTCAGAAGGACGTGCTGGCCGAGACCGGCGGTTCGGACACGAGCACCTATCTCGCGATCGGCGGGGCCGCCGCCCTCGCCGTCGGTGCGGCCGTGCTGTTCTCCTCGCAGCGCCGCCGGGCCGTCACCCCGACCGGCCGGCACAGCCGCTGACCCGCTTCCCGCCCCGGGACACCGGGGCGGAACGGTCATGACACGGGCCGAGGACCGCCACCCGCCCCACCGGGCGGCGGTCCTCGGCCCAGCCGTTTCCGGGTGTCAGCCGATCACCGAGGCGCAGGTGGTCGGGGTGGTGCGCGAC
>NZ_JAVREL010000083.1:0-483 GCF_031845365.1 Streptomyces litchfieldiae | reverse complement strand
AAGTATCCGTTGTTGAACGCCCTGAGGTTGGGTGCCTCGGTCGGTGGCGGCCCACCCGGTGCAGACGGGGCTGCATACTGGCCGAGCAATGCGCCGGGACTCATGTCGACCCCGTTGGGGACGCCGAGTCGGCCGGGTGCCGTTTCGGTGCCGGTTTGTCCCAGGACCGACAACCCGTTCGAGCCCAGCGGTGCACCCATGAGGGGCACTGTGGGGCCCGACGGTGGGGGCGGCTCAGGAGCCGGGGCCGGTGCGGGAACCGCAGGGGCGCCCGGAACCTCTGGCGGTGCCGGGTCGGCCGCGGCGGTGGCCGAGCAGGCGACCGCGAACAGCCCGGCTGCGGCGAGAGCGGCCACCGCGTTCTTGACCGCGAATGGGCTGTTCGAGTTCTCGCTCATGCCTTCGTGTTTCGCTTTCACATCCAGCCCGTCAGACTGCCTTGGTGACGCCGTAGTACGCGACCACATCGTCGGTGTCGGTGGT
>NZ_JAVREL010000082.1:0-484 GCF_031845365.1 Streptomyces litchfieldiae | reverse complement strand
ACGTGGGCCCGGGTGTCAGGACTGCGTCGTCAGCGTGTTGCTCGGCATCCCGGAAACTTTGCTGGATGACGAGCGTCAGGCGTTGGAAGTGCTCGCTGACGTGGGCCTTGCTCCACGATTGCGACTCGTGCCGATTCACCGGAACGGCAGATCCGGAGTCGCCTGACGACACGCGACGCTTCGTGCACAGGAAAATATTCCGGGTGGGCTGTTAAATTTGCACCTTCTGTTGGACAAGCCCGATGCCGTTTCGTAACCTATCTGAGACCTAAGAGCAGTTCGAGGCGGCTCGCCATCGCCAGTTGTGAGGACAAAAACTTGAGGCACGAGCGCGCGCACCGGCCCACAAGTCGTGTCAAGCGATCCATTGCGGGTGCAATAGCGGGCTTGATCTTGATACCAGGGTTCCTGGCGGTGAGTTCGCAGGCCGATCCCGGCGATGATGCCCTGG
Organism: Streptomyces litchfieldiae; assembly: GCF_031845365.1. Classification (NCBI taxonomy): domain Bacteria; kingdom Bacillati; phylum Actinomycetota; class Actinomycetes; order Kitasatosporales; family Streptomycetaceae; genus Streptomyces; species Streptomyces litchfieldiae. Next base: position 33 of record NZ_JAVREL010000082.1, on the reverse strand, counting down.
CAAAGCTCAATGAGCTGTCCCGGCAGGCCGAGC
>NZ_JAVREL010000081.1:0-538 GCF_031845365.1 Streptomyces litchfieldiae | reverse complement strand
ATCTGGACCGGCTCGAGGCTCATCTCGCCGGGCAGCCCTTGCCCGACTGGGCCAAGCGTTATCAGGACGTCGCCCAGAAGCTCGGCACCCAGTGGACCCGATAGAAGGAAACAACATGTCACACAATGGAACTGACATCGCAGCGCCAACCGTCGCGGTGGTTTATCACTCCGGGTTCGGCCACACGTCGACCCTGGCCGATGCCGTCGCGGCAGGCGCTCATGACGGCGGAGCCGAGGTCACCGTCATGCACGTCGAGACCATGACCGACGAGGATTGGGATGTGCTGGACAACGTCGACGCCATGATCTTCGGTAGCCCCACCTACATGGGCAACGTGTCGGGCGGATTTCAGACCTTCGCCGAGAAGACCGGCCGGCGGTGCATGGACGGCACCTGGCGCGACAAGGTCGCCGCCGGGTTCACGAACTCCGGAGCCAAGAGCGGAGACAAGCTCGCCACGCTGAACTCGTTGGCGATCTTCGCCGCGCAACACCACATGCATTGGGTGAACCTGGGTTTGGGTGCGGGCTGGAAC
>NZ_JAVREL010000080.1:0-555 GCF_031845365.1 Streptomyces litchfieldiae | reverse complement strand
GCCTCACCCCCGGGCTCGTCGCATCCATCCCAATCCCGCACTGGTGCCGGCGGCCGGACGGTACTCACAACCCACCCAGCCGTCGTAACCGCTTTCATCGATCACGGCGAACAGGTGGTCGATCGCCAGCTCACCGCTGTCCGGTTCGTGCCGGTCGGGGACTCCGGCGATCTGCAGGTGCCCGACCCGACCGGTCGGGATGTCCGATCGCAGCCGGACGGTCACATCGCCCTCGGTGATCTGACAGTGGTAGAGATCGAGTTGCACCTTGAGGTTCGGTGCCCCGATCTCATCCACGATCTGATGCGCCTCGCCCTGCAGGCTCAGCAGGTAGCCCGGCATGTCACGTTGGTTGATGGGTTCGATCAGCACGTCGACGTGACCGGCGGCCTGCGCGGCAGCCCAAGCGAGGTTGCCGCGGTAGACCGCCAGCCGTTCCTCTCGGTCGGCATCGGCCGGGAGCACCCCCGCCATCACGTGGATCCGTGGGCAGTTCAGCGCCGAGGCGTACTCCAGTGCGCGCTCGAAGCCAGCCCGGAACTCGGGCTCCCGGCC
>NZ_JAVREL010000079.1:0-579 GCF_031845365.1 Streptomyces litchfieldiae | reverse complement strand
CTGGACGGACTGCGCGGTATCGCGATCGCGCTCGTGGCGATGTTCCACATCTGGTTCGGCCGGGTTTCCGGTGGTGTGGACGTGTTCCTGGCGCTGTCCGGATTCTTCTTCGGCGGCAAGATCCTGCGGATGGCGCTCGACCCGGAGACGCCGCTGTGGCCGCTTCCCGAAGTTGTCCGGCTGATTCGCAGGCTGCTTCCCGCCCTGGTTGTCGTACTTGCCGCGGCCGCGGTGCTGACCATCCTGGTTCAGCCCGAGACCCGCTGGGAAACGTTTGCTGACCAAAGCCTGGCAAGCCTGGGCTACTACCAGAACTGGGAGTTGGCCAACACTGCTGCGGACTACCTTCGCGCCGGTGAGGCGGTCAGCCCGCTTCAGCACATCTGGTCGATGTCGGTCCAGGGGCAGTTCTATCTGGCATTCCTGCTGCTGGTATTCGGGTTCGCTTTCCTGGGGCGCCGACTTTTCGGCCGCCATCTGCGCACCGCGTTCATCTTTTTACTGAGCGCCCTGACCATCGCGTCCTTCGTGTACGCGATCGTCGCGCACAACAACGACCAGGCCACCGCCTACTACAAC
>NZ_JAVREL010000078.1:0-584 GCF_031845365.1 Streptomyces litchfieldiae | reverse complement strand
GGTGGAAGACCCGGCGGTGGTGCGTGCCGTCCGGTCCCTCCAGCGGAGCCGGAGCAACGGCGATCGCTTGCTGGCATTCCGTCAGTCGTCCGAATGGACGGAGGTGCACGCCGAGGATCTCAATCTACGGTTCAAGGAGATGGTCGGCGACGACTACACCGTGAAAGATCTACGAACCTGGCACGGCACGGTTTTGGCGGCCGAGGCGTTCGTCGATGCGGACCCTCCGGTAGACGACAAGGTGGTCAAACGCGTCGAATCCGCGGTGATGCGCGAAGTCGCCGAGGCTCTTGGTAATACACCGGCGGTCGCCCGCAGCGCCTACGTCGATTCACGGGTGGTGGACGCATATCGAGACGGGCTGACCGTCGCCGCCGGCGCCCGTCGCGCTTCCCGCGTCCGCAACGGTGACAAACGCCAAGCGATTCTGGAGGCCAGCACGGCCCGGTTGATCCGGAAGGTGGCCAGACAGACATGACCGAACACGCACAGCGTTTGGCCAGGGGGCCACGGGGTATTCCCGCCACATGACACAGGAAGGCGTGCCGGACGACGTACCCGTTGCCGATGCTCTCGAGCAGCAA
>NZ_JAVREL010000077.1:0-614 GCF_031845365.1 Streptomyces litchfieldiae | reverse complement strand
CCCGTCCGGCAGCACTCCGCCGGCGCCGTCCGAGCCTTCCCAGGTGATCTCCCAGGTGAGCGAGGCGGTCAGCGGATACGCCCCGGCATCCTGGGTGGCCCGCAGAAAGGTCACCCCGCACGGCGGCGTCTCCTCCGCCATCCCCTCCCGGTAGGGCTCCCCGAGGTCTGTGCACTCTCCCGTGGCGGGGTGGGTCACGGCGTCCGGGGTTCCCGGGTCGAGGGTGAGCGTGGTGGGTGTGGCGGTGGCGGTGGCCCACAGTCCGTAGGCGTCGAGGGAGGCGGTGACGGAGACGGGCCCGAAGTCCGCCTCGTCGAGCCAGATCCAGGTGGCGAGATTGACTTTCTGCGTCCCGGACGGGTTCCACTGGATCTCGGTGTCCGGCACGCGTACGCGTTCGTAGGCGAGTTCGGCGAGCATTTCGGCGTCGAGTACCCCGGGTTCGTCGGGCGGCGGTTCGCCGAAGTCGACCCAGAAGGTGCGCCACTCGCAGGCGTAGCGGGCCTCTTCGTCGGGGTGGTTGGCGTTGCGGACGACGGTCCAGAACATGCCCTCCCCCTGCTTGTCGATGTTGTAGTTGGGGTACTGGCCGTTCTCGCCGTAGGTCTCCTCCA
>NZ_JAVREL010000076.1:0-627 GCF_031845365.1 Streptomyces litchfieldiae | reverse complement strand
AGATGGTCATGGCGATGCGCAACGGCGTGCTGCCCAAGACCCTGCACGTGGACGAGCCCACGCCCCATGTGGACTGGTCGGCGGGGGCCGTTGAGCTGCTGACCGAGGCCCGGCCCTGGCCGGAGACGGACCACCCGAAGCGGGCCGCGGTCTCCTCGTTCGGCGTGAGCGGCACCAACGCGCACGTCATCATCGAGGAGGCGCCGGCCGTCGAGGCGGCCGAGCCGGAGGGCGAGGCCGAGGCGCCCGCGCCGGCCACGCCCGCCCTCAACACGAGCGACACGCTGCCCTGGACGCTGTCGGCGAAGTCGGGTGAGGCGCTGGCCGCGCAGGCCCGCCGCCTGCTGGACCACCTGGCCCAGCGGCCCGAGGCCACGCCCGCCGAGATCGGCCACTCCCTGGCCACCACCCGCGCCCAGTTCGACCACCGCGCCGTCGTCATCGGCGACGACCGCGCCCAGTTCACCGAGGCCCTGGAGGCCCTGGCCACCGGTGAGGCATCGCCGAACGTCGTCGAGACCACCGCCGGCACCCACCTCGGCAAGACCGTCTTCGTCTTCCCCGGCCAGGGCTCACAGTGGGCCCGCATGGGCGTCGACCTCTACGAGTCCTCCCCCGTCTTCGCCG
>NZ_JAVREL010000075.1:0-628 GCF_031845365.1 Streptomyces litchfieldiae | reverse complement strand
GGCTGGAGGCGCACCTGTCGTACCGGATCGGCCTGCGCACGTTCTCCGAGGCGGAGAGCCGGACCGCGATCGGTGTGCCGGACGCCAACCATCTGCCCAGCGCACCCGGCCACGGCTATCTCAAGACCGACACCACCACGCTCAAGCGGTTCCGCGCCGCCTATGTCTCCGGGCCCCACCGCACCGGCGACGAGGCCGCCGGAGCCGCGCTCGGCGGCGCCCTCGACGTCCGGCCCTTCCCGGCCGGCCATGTGCCGGTGCCCGCCGCGGGGACCGCGCCGGAGCCCGAACTCCGACCGGAGCCGGACGAGTTCGCCGAGGGCGAGGACCTGGCCAGCACCGTTCTGGGCGTCATGGTCGGGCAGTTGGCCGGCCAGGGCCCGGCCGCCCACCAGGTGTGGCTGCCGCCCCTGGACGACCCCGAGCCGCTGGACGCGCTGCACGGCGACCTCGCGATCCGCCCCGGCCGCGGCTTCGGCGGCGCCCCGGACACCCCGCCGCTGACGGCCGTCATCGGCACCGTCGACCGGCCGTTCCACCAGCGCCGCGACCCTCTCCGGCTCAACCTGGCGGGCGCCGGTGGCCATGTGGCGGTGGTCGGTGGCCCGCACGGCGGCAAGTCAACGGC
>NZ_JAVREL010000074.1:0-643 GCF_031845365.1 Streptomyces litchfieldiae | reverse complement strand
ACATCCGCGCCTGGGTCAAGAACTGGAACAAAGATCCCAAACCGTTCATCTGGACCAAGACCGCCGAGGAGATCCTCGACTCCCTCGCCCACTTCTGCCGACGGATTACCGGCGCAGGACACTAGGCCACCAGCCATGGGACGGGACATGTCTACCCGGGCCCGCCGATCACCGGTGGCAGTGTCCCATCGTCCGCCGCTGTGCCAAGGGACACGCCGCCGGGAGAACGAGGGCGTCCTGGGTGGACACCCCGCCCTTCACCTATAAGCAGCGTCGGGCGAAAAAGGATGGCCGCCCAGGAGGAGATCTTCCTTTTCTCCTCGTTCTGCCGCTGGCCCACGAGGGTGGCGTTCACTGCGAGGATGGCGGCCAACGCCTCACCGATATCCCGCGTCCGGAGGACTACAGACCAGGACCGTCGGCAGGTGGATCAAACGATCTTCACGCCACCGAGGAGGACCTGACGGTTATGGGGCAGGTCTCTGTACAGCTCGGATCACCTCGCATGCGGCGGCAGCGCTAGGCCCGTACTTCGCGGGTCGGTGAATCGGATGGTTCGGTGGCCGGTCCGGTGTCCGGTCGGGGGTCTGTCGCGTTGGAGCGGGTGTGTCGATGACTTCCCGGTCCCCGCGGCCACGGACGG
>NZ_JAVREL010000073.1:0-782 GCF_031845365.1 Streptomyces litchfieldiae | reverse complement strand
CCGACCCGCCCACCATCCTCATGGCCCGGGGAGTCCACCTCCACCTGCTGGACCTCCTCGGCCTAGAAGTGATGCAACCGCGCCGGTTGCAGACCTGAATCAGCGACCCGCGAAGTACGGGGCTAGGTCACCGGAGCCCGGAGTCGACCCAGCATTACGCCAAGATCACCCCGAACACGCTGGCCAGGGCCTACAACGACGCCGGGTACTTCGAACGCAACGTCCGCACCATCGAGGTCCTGGTCGACCGCGACGCGGTCACCTCCGGAGCCGCCGCGTCGGGCGAGCCGTGGCAGTACTACGACCTCGGCCACGGGTTCTGCACCTACACCTTCTTCGAGCAGTGCCCGCACCGCATGGCCTGCGCCCGCTGCGACTTCTACACGCCGAAGGACTCCAGCAAGGGCCAGCTCCTGGAGGCCAAGGACAACCTGCAGCGCATGCTGGCGAGTGTCCCGCTCAGCGACGAGGAACGCGCCGCCGTCGACGACGGCCAGGCCGCGCTCAACCAGCTGCTGGAACGGCTGGTCGACGTTCCCACGCCAGCCGGGACGACACCCCGCGAGATCGGCGTTCCGGCCACTGCGACACTCTTGCCGATCGTTGCTGTCAACCAGGGCAGATGCTGAACTACTTGACAAATCAGATTCCACAGAACCCTCTCTGACATCGTTGGGTGAGACGCCCCGAATTGATCAGATATTGTGGGCGGGCACGACAGGAGCATCGCCCGTATGACCAGCAGCAAGCCTTCCGAGCAGGATCCCGCGCCGCGGCCGAGG
>NZ_JAVREL010000072.1:0-793 GCF_031845365.1 Streptomyces litchfieldiae | reverse complement strand
CACCAGCACCCAGGCCGTCACCTTCCTGGCCGACCACCCCCGGGTCCGGCCCAACGCCGACCGCTGGGAACCGGTCCTGGCCGAACTCCGCACCGCCCCCGACGGCCCGCTCGCCCGCAGCCTCTCCTCCCCCTGGCGCCTCACCCTCGCCGTGACGGCCTACGCGCGCGACCCGGCCGGGCTGGTGGAGCGGGCGGCCTCCGGAGACCTGTACGAGCACATGCTGTCCCGCTACCTACCGGCCACGGTCCGCCTGCACTTCGCCGAGGAGGACGAGAGGGCGTACGCCGAGGAGGACGTACGGCGCTGGCTGAGCGAACTCGCCTGGCACGTCGGCCTGAACGGCCCGGACTCCGACGAGGACGCCATGGCCGTGCAGGGGCTCCGACGCCACATCGCCTCGTTCTACGCGGTCAGGGCGGACATCGCCGAGACCGGCGAGCGGGCCCGGCAGCTTCTCGCGGCGCCCGACACCAGCGGCGCCGATCCCGTACGGCTGCGGGAGACCGTCGACCGGGCGGAAGCGCGGCTGGCGGAGCTCGACACCGCGCGGCGGCGGAGGATGGGGGAGTTCGAGCGGCTGCTGCGGGCGGACGACCATGTCCTCGGGGACCTCACCCTCGCCCGGCTCTGGTCCATGGCCGGACCGCGCCGCATCCGCGCGCTGGACGCGCTGATCGGCGGCGCGGTGGCGTCGGTCAGCTGCTTCCTCGCCCTGAGAGCACTGCACGTGTGGCCGTCCGAGGGAGCCGCCTGGTACGGGCCCGCCGCGCTCTGTGCGGTCGGTGGCCTG
>NZ_JAVREL010000071.1:0-804 GCF_031845365.1 Streptomyces litchfieldiae | reverse complement strand
CGCATGGCACGGGCACCGCGCTGGGCGATCCGATCGAGGCGCAGGCGCTGCTCGCGACCTATGGCCAGGACCGGCCCGGTGAACGGCCGTTGCTGCTCGGCTCGATCAAGTCCAACATCGGCCACACCTCCGCCGCCGCCGGGGTCGCCGGGGTCATCAAGATGGTGGAGGCGATGCGGCACGGCGTGCTGCCGCGCACGCTGCACGTGGACGAGCCGACCCCGCACGTGGACTGGTCGGCCGGCGCCGTTTCCCTGCTCACCGAGCCGGTGCCCTGGCCCGGCGGCAGCGCCGACCGCCCCCGCCGCGCCGGCGTCTCGTCCTTCGGCGTGAGCGGCACCAACGCCCACGTCATCCTGGAGGAGGCGCCGGAGGCGGAGTCCCCGGAGGCCGAGTCTCCGGCGGTGGTGGATGGTCCGTTGCCGTATGTGCTGTCGGGCCGGGGTGAGGTGGCGCTGCGCGCCCAGGCCGCTCGGCTGCACGACCACCTGACCCAGCACCCGGCGCTCACCCCCGCCGACATCGGCCGCGCCCTGGCCACCACCCGCGCGGCGCTCGACCACCGCGCCGTGGTCCTCGCCGAGGACCGCGACACCCTGCTGGCCGGACTCGGCGACCTGGCCGACGGCGGCACCCTGCCCCCCGCCGCCACCGGCGGCCGGCTGGCCCTGCTCTTCTCCGGTCAGGGGTCGCAGCGGGTGGGGATGGGTCGGGGTTTGTATGGGTGGTTTCCGGTGTTCGCGGGGGCGTTGGATGAGGTGTGTGGGGTGTTGGACGGGTTGGTGGGGTGTTCGGTGCGGGAGG
>NZ_JAVREL010000070.1:0-845 GCF_031845365.1 Streptomyces litchfieldiae | reverse complement strand
CGGTGCCTGTCAAGTCAAATGAAACGAATGTGATGCTATGAACTCTGTTGTTCGATTTGGTGTCGCTTGGCGGGGTTGTTGATCCATGTCTGGTGGGGGATCGATGGCGGGACGGGGCGGCGGTTGAACCGCTCGGGGTGTCGTTCGTAGGCGGCGGCGAGGGTGGCGGCTCGTTGCTCGCGTACCAGCTCAGCGGTGCCGAAGTGCACGCTGGCCGGGGTGTGGTAGCCGATCCCGGAGTGCCGGTGGACGTGGTTGTAGTAGCTGATGAAGCCGTCCATCCATTCGCGGGCGTGCGTCAGCGAGTGGAACCTGTGGGGGAAGTCGGGCTGGTACTTGGTGGTCTTGAAGTGGCTTTCGCTGTAGGGGTTGTCATTGCTTACTTTGGGGCGTGAGTGGCTGCGGGTGACTCCGAGGTCGATCAGCAGTTGCGAGACCTTCTTGGAGGTCATGGAGGTGCCCCGGTCGGCGTGCACGGTCTGGGGCACGATGCCGTTGCGCTCGATGGTCTCGCGGATCAACTCCTCGGCCCGCTCGGCCGATTCGGCCCTCTCCACCGTCCAGCCGACGATGTAACGGCTGTAGATGTCGATGATGACGTAGGCGTGGTACCAGATGCCCTTGTCCGGGCCGGCCAGGCGCGTGATGTCCCAGGTGAACACCTGCGAAGGGGCGTCAGCGACCAGCTCGGGCACGGTCTTGGCGCCGTGGGTGGCGATCCGGCGCCGCTCGCCGTCCTGTCCGGCTTCCTTGAGGATCCGGTACATCGTGCGTTCGGAGCAGTGGTAGCGGCCCTCGTCCAGTTCGCGGGCGTAGATCTGGGCCGGCGGCAGTTCGGCGTACTC
>NZ_JAVREL010000069.1:0-866 GCF_031845365.1 Streptomyces litchfieldiae | reverse complement strand
ACGCCGGACGAAGTGCAGTTCTACTGCCTGGACTTCAGCGGCACGCTGTTCCCGTTCGCCGGGCTGCCGCACGTCGGCGGCGTCGCCGGGCGCCTCGACGCCGAACTCGTCAATCGCACCGTGGCCGAGGTCCTGCACGTGCTGGAGCGCCGCGAGACCCGCTTCCGCGAGTCCGGCGTGGAGTCGATGGCCGCCTACCGCCGGTCCCGCGCCGAGGGGCGTGTCACCGACGATCCCCATGGCGATGTGTTCCTGGTCGTCGACGGGTGGGCGGTGCTGCGGCAGAGCTATCCGGAGCTGGAGCAGACCCTGATGGCGGTCGCGGGCCGGATGCTCACCTATGGCATCCACCTGGTCATCACCGGGAACCGCTGGCTGGACATGCGCATGGGCCTGCGCGATCTCATCGGCACGAAGGTGGAGTTGAAGCTCGGCGACGCGCTGGACTCCGAGGTGGACCGCAAGGCGCAGCGGACGATTCCGGCCGGACGTCCCGGCCGGGGGATCACCGAGGAGAAGCTGCACTTCCTCACCGCGGTCCCGCGGGTGGACGGCGTGCGCTCCGACGACGGACTCCCGGAGGGTGTGGCCGATCTCGTCCGGCGCGTCGACGATGCCTGGGCGGGCCGCCGCGCCCCCGGGGTCCGGCTGCTGCCCACCAGCTTCCCCCTCGCCGACGCCCCGGCCGGCCCGGGCGTGACCATCGGCGTGGAGGGCAACCGCCTGGCGCCCGTCGTCTTCACCCCCGGCGAGGAGGCCGGGCTGATCGTCATCGGCGACACCGAGTCGGGCAAGACGTCCCTGCTGCGCGCCGTCGCCCGCCAGATCACCGCGACGCGCACCCCCGAGCAGGCCAAGCTCATCGT
>NZ_JAVREL010000068.1:0-893 GCF_031845365.1 Streptomyces litchfieldiae | reverse complement strand
AACGCCCGGACGTCCTCGTCCTTCTTCCGCAACACTGGCGCCAGCAGACCGCCGAAGTCCTCCGGCAGGCTCTCCCGCGCCATCGCCGACAGCACACCATCCGGACCGATTTCCAGGAAATGCCCCACGCCCATCCCGGACAACGTCCGCACCCCATCGGCGAACCGCACCGTCCGCCGCACATGCTCCACCCAATAATCCGCCGAGAAATCCGTCATCGACTCCCCGGACACATTCGACACCACCGGAATCACCGGAGCGTTGAACGACAACTCGCCGAGAACGGAACGGAATTCATCCAGCATCGGCTCCATCAACGGCGAATGGAACGCGTGCGACACCCGCAACCGCCGCGTCTTCACCCCCCGACCCGCCAACACCTCAACAACCCCCGCGACCGCCGCCTCCTCCCCCGACACCACCGTCGACGCCGGGCCGTTCACCGCCGCCACCCCCACCCGATCCCCGCAATCGGCCAGCAGACCCCGCACCTCCTCCTCCGACGCCCGCACCGACACCATCACCCCACCCCCCGGCAACGCGTCCATCAACCGCCCACGCGCCGCCACCAAACGACAGGCGTCCTCCAGCGACAACACCCCCGCCACATGAGCAGCCGCCACCTCACCAATCGAATGCCCCGCCACACAATCCGCCCGCACCCCAAACGACTCCACAAGACGGAACAACGCCACCTCAACCGCGAACAAACCCGCCTGCGCAAAAACCGTCCGATCCAACACCCCAACCGAATCCTCAAACATCACCTCCCGCACCGAACACCCCACCAACCCGTCCAACACCCCACACACCTCATCCAACGCCCCCGCGAACACCGGAAACCACCCATACAAACCCCGACCCATCCCCACCCGCTGCGACCCCTGACCGGA
>NZ_JAVREL010000067.1:0-908 GCF_031845365.1 Streptomyces litchfieldiae | reverse complement strand
GTCACCGACGTCCGGGACGTGGAGACCGAGACGACCATGCCAGGCGGCGAGTCCGTCGATGTCACGCTCAGCGTCACCCAGGCGTCCTACGAGCAGGACTTCACCTCCGACGTGCTGGAGGGCGACTTCGGGGACGCGTTCCAGCCGGACAGCATCTCCGTGGGCCTCGGCGACGCCGAGGAGTTCGGCATCGGGATCGGTGACCAGCTGACCGTCGCGTTCGAGGACGGCGAGACCGCCGAACTGACGGTCCGCGCGATCCTGAACGACGACAGCGCCGTGGGCAACGGCACCTGGTACATCAGCGAGGAAACGGCCCGCGAGTACGTGTCGGCGGAGGTGCTGCCGCTGCCGTTCATGATGTTCGCCTCGGCCGCCGACGGCCAGGAGGACGCCGCCCGCGCCGCGCTGGATGCGGCCATGGAGCCCTATCCGCAGATGGAGGTCCGGGACCAGGCCGAGTTCAAGGACCTGATCCAGAGCCAGATCGGTCAGTTGCTCAACATGGTGTACGGCCTGCTGGCACTGGCGATCATCGTCGCCATCCTGGGTGTGGTGAACACCCTGGCCCTGTCCGTCGTCGAACGCACCCGGGAGATCGGCCTGATGCGCGCCATCGGCCTGTCCCGGCGGCAGCTTCGCCGCATGATTCGCCTGGAGTCGGTCGTGATCGCGCTGTTCGGCGCCCTGCTGGGCCTGGGCCTCGGCATGGCGTGGGGCGCGGCCGGCCACCAGCTCCTGGCCATGGAGGGCATGAAGGTGCTGGAGATCCCGTGGCCGACGGTCATCAGCGTGTTCATCGGCTCCGCGGTGGTCGGCCTGCTGGCCGCCCTGCTCCCCGCGTTCCGCGCCGGCCGGATGAACGTCCTGAACGCCATCGCCACGGACTGACCACCCGCGACGACGGC
>NZ_JAVREL010000066.1:0-985 GCF_031845365.1 Streptomyces litchfieldiae | reverse complement strand
CCCGGGCTGATCTGACGCACGGCCAGGTGATCGAGGTGCTGGTGGCCAACCGGCTGACCGCCCCCGCTCCGCTGTTCCGCGTCGGGGACTGGGCGCGTGACTGGGCGGTGGAGGAGGTCTTCGGAATCGAGGCCGAGCTGCTCAACGACGATCGCCTTGCGCGTGCCCTGGACGCGATCGCTCCGCACCTGGACCGGCTGGCCGGCAGCGTCGGGGCGGCCGCGATCGGCGCCTTCGGCCTGGATACGGCCCGTATTCATTGGGACATGACCAGTATGTCCGTCCATGGCGCCTACCCGGTCGAGGACCAGGACGAGGACTACCCGATGGTCAGGTACGGGCATCCCAAGGACCGGAGGGTGGACCTCAAGCAGGTCCAGGCAGGTCTTGGGGTGAGCGCCGATGGCGGCGTCCCCGTCCATGCCAGGGTCTTCGACGGCGGGGCCGGGGAGGTCGCACAGGTCGTCGACGCGATGAAGGCTCTGCGGCAGCTCGCGGGCGAGCGGCGGCTTCTGCTGGTCGCGGACTCCAAGCTGTACTCCTGGGGCAACATCGGCGCGCTGCTGGACGCGGGGGTGGACTTCATCGCCCCGGTGCCCGCCTCGAAGATCGGTGACGAGTTCTGGGCCGGCCTGGACCTGGAGCAGGCCGTGCCGGTGGACTACACCGCCGAACGCGAGGAGCGCCTGCCACCTGACGAGCGCGGGCAGTACCGCGTGCTGGAGGGGGAAGTCCAGCGCATCCCCGGGCCGCGCAAGCGCGATCCGGTACTGGAGGTACGCCGGGTGCTGGTGCACTCCACCGGCAGCGCCGAAGGCCAGCGCCAGGCGCGGGACAAGCGCCTGGCCAAGGCCGCATCCGACCTGGAGAAGGTGCAGCGCGGGGCGGGCGGGCGTTACTACAACATCCCCGAGAAGATCGCCGAACGCATCGGGGTGATCGCCAGGACCCGCCGGGTCGCCTCCTGCCTGCGCACCACGATCGG
>NZ_JAVREL010000065.1:0-986 GCF_031845365.1 Streptomyces litchfieldiae | reverse complement strand
TCGCCGAACGTCGTCGAGACCACCGCCGGCACCCACCTCGGCAAGACCGTCTTCGTCTTCCCCGGCCAGGGCTCACAGTGGGCCCGCATGGGCGTCGACCTCTACGAGTCCTCCCCCGTCTTCGCCGAACATCTCACCGCCTGCGCCCGCGCGTTGGAGCCCTTCACCGGCTGGAACCTCATCGACGTCCTCACCGAGGCCGACGGCGCCCCCGGCTTCGACCGCGTCGACGTCGTCCAGCCCGCACTCTTCGCCATGATGGTCTCCCTCGCAAGGCTGTGGCAGTCCCTCGGCATCCGCCCCGACGCCGTCATCGGCCACTCCCAGGGCGAGATCGCCGCCGCCCACATCGCCGGCGCCCTCACCCTCGAAGACGCCGCGCGGGTGGTCACCCTCCGCGCGCAGTCCCTGTCCGTCATCACCGGACGCGGCGGCATGATGTCCCTCCCCCTCTCCCGCCAGGCCACCGCCGACCTCATCACCCGCTGGGACGGACAGCTCGCCATCGCCGCCGCCAACGGCCCCGCCAGCACCGTCGTCTCCGGCGACACCGAGGCCCTGGACGAACTCTTCGCCCACTGCCAGGACAACAACATCCGCGCGCGGAAGATCCCCGTCGACTACGCCTCGCACGGCCCGCACGTCGAAGCCATCCACGACCAGTTGCTGGACGTGCTGGCGCCCGTCAGCCCGGTCAAGCCCGAGATCGCGTTCTACTCCACGGTCGCCGGCCACGGCGACGGCCCGCTGGACGCCGAGTACTGGTACCAGAACCTCCGCAACACCGTGGAGTTCGAAGCCACCACCCGCCAACTCCTGGACGACGGCCACACCCTCTTCATCGAAGCCAGCGCCCACCCCGTCCTCACCCTCGGCATCTCCGAAACCATCGAGGACCACGCCCCCACCACAGACACCCGCGTCACCGGCACCCTCCGCCGCGACGAAGGCACCTGGCACCGCGTCCTCACCTCCCTCGCCACCGC
>NZ_JAVREL010000064.1:0-1023 GCF_031845365.1 Streptomyces litchfieldiae | reverse complement strand
GAGCAATGCTCATGACTTGTGGATCGGCTCCGCGGGGAGCGTGCGAAGGGCGTACCTTCCCGAGTGAGTGATCGTCAAGTCACCGAGTAGGCCCGCGATGCGAACGCGGGTCGGGAAGGCACGCCCGTGCTCAGCGTAGTCAACGAAGACGGCACCACGCAGTCCGGCTCCCTGATCGACGACATCGTCCGCGAGGGCGCCCGACGGATGCTCGCCGCCGCGCTGGAGGCCGAGGTCGACCAGTACATAGCCGAGCTGGCCGCCGAGAAGGACGACCAGGGCCGCCGCCTGGTCGTGCGCAACGGCCACCACCGCCCCCGGGCCGTGACCACCGCCGCGGGCGCCATCGAGGTCACCGCCCCGCGTGTGAACGACAAGCGCACCGATCCGGAGACCGGGGAGCGGATGCGGTTCTCCTCGAAGATCCTTCCGCCCTGGTGCCGCAAGTCCCCCAAGATCAGCGAGGTCCTGCCTCTGCTCTACCTGCACGGACTGTCCTCCGGAGACTTCGTGCCCGCGATGGAACAGTTCCTGGGCAGCTCGGCGGGCCTGTCGCCGGCGACGGTGACCCGGCTGACCAAGCAGTGGCAGGACGACCACACCGCCTTCCAGCAGCGTGACCTGTCGGGCAGCGACTACGTCTACGTGTGGGCCGACGGCGTCCACCCCAAGGTCCGCCTCGGGCAGGCCCACTCCTGCGTTCTGGTCCTTCTCGGCGTGCGCGCGGACGGCCGCAAGGAGCTCATCGCGCTGGCCGAGGGGCTGCGGGAGTCCACGGAGTCCTGGGCCGACCTGCTGCGGGACTGCCGACGGCGTGGCATGCGGGATCCCGAACTCGTCGTCGGGGATGGCGCGATGGGCTTGTGGAAGGCACTCGCCGAAGTGTTCCCGGCCGCGCGTCATCAGCGGTGCTGGGTCCACAAGGCCCGAAATGTGACGAACGCCCTGCCGAAGTCCGCGCAGCCCGGCGCGACGAAGGCGATGCAGGAGATCTACAACGCCGAGGACCGCGCCCACGCCGAG
>NZ_JAVREL010000063.1:0-1092 GCF_031845365.1 Streptomyces litchfieldiae | reverse complement strand
GACGGTGACGGTGTAGTCGATGATCCTCACCAGGTGGCCGTCGGGCTGCCCGGGGAGCGTGCGGCCTTCCGCGCGGGCGTGACCGTGGCGGAGGTTTTCCTGCGGCGTGCGCATGATCGACAGGTAGGAGCCATCGGGCAGGACGCGTACGGGCGGGAAGACGAGGTTCTTCTTGATCCTCCAGGCCAGGTGGGCGCCGGTGGCACGGGCCAGGCCCCACAGCTCGTGCCCGGCGAAGTTCCGGTCGGCCAGCAGCAGGGTGCCCTCGGTGAGGGAGGCCAGTAGGCGACGCGCGAGTTTGTGCTCGCTGAAGCGGTCCACGGCATCGAAGGCCGCGTCGACCAAGGCGTGTGTCCCGCACTCGATCAAAGCCATCACACGGAGTTGAGGGTTCCAGCTCAGGTTGACGTCCGGACGGCCGGTGTGACCGAACGACCGGCTGTTCTCAGGGGTGTTGGGGACATCCAGGACGGTGCCGTCCCAGGCCGTCAGCCGCAGGCCGAAGGCGAAGGCACCCCGGTCGGCGTCACCGGCCAGATGGCCGCACTGATCCTCGAACAGCAACTGCAGGGCCTTGGGGCCCAGGCGTTGCCGGGCCCGGGTCAGCGCGGCGCTGGTGGGAAGGCGCTGCATCGCCCAGCCGGGCAGGTGCCGCAACTGCTCTGTCAGCATCCGCAGTACGGCCCGGTAGCCCGGAGGGCCGGCACTGTCCGCGCTGCTGAACAGACAAAGCGCGAGAACGAAGTACACCATCGCGCGGGAAGGCAGCAGCCGCCGCTGCTTCTCGCGGGCCCCAGCCCGCTCGACCGCGTCGTCAACAGCCTGCGGGGTGATCACCTCGGTCAGCACCCCGAGGCGTACACGTTCACCGAAGCGCAGCTCAGCGGGGACAGGCCGCGAAGACCGCATCCGTTCCCCGGCCGAGCCGGCGGTGGTCGTGGCGGACAGGGTGCAACACTGAGCGTCCAACGGAGTTCCTCATACGGCAGAAGGATCTTGGTCGATCTCCTGCCTACGGGGAACTCCGTTGCCGTGCGGACCCTTTCACCGGAAAGCCACCCGAACCAGGACGCTACAGGCCGGGCCGCCTAC
>NZ_JAVREL010000062.1:0-1212 GCF_031845365.1 Streptomyces litchfieldiae | reverse complement strand
GCCGGTGCGCGGACCGCACAGGGCTCACGCGGGCGCTGGCGAAGGTGCTGCCATCCAGCACGGCGGCCGGCTGGCGGGACCGCACGGGGGTGCTGGTCCAACTGGCAGTCGCGATCGTGCTCGGGGCGGGGAACCTGTCGGAGGCTGAGCAACTCCAACTCCATCACCGGCCGCTGTTCGGAACTGCGGCCTCGGATTCCACCGCCCGGCGCACGCTGGCCGCGCTGGATGAGGCCACCCTGGCGAAGATCGCAAAGGCGCGGGCCAGGGTGCGCCGGCATGTGTGGGGTCTGCTGCATCTGCGGCCGGGCGGCTTCCCCTGGCTGACGGTAGCGGGCAAGCGGCTTGCCGGTTGGATCGTCATCGACATCGATGCCACCATCATCACCTCCGCGTCGAAGAAGGCCGGGGCTGCGGTCACGTTCAAGAAGACGTTCGGGTTTCATCCGCTGGCAGCGTGGTGCGCGAACACCACAGAGTCCCTGGCCATGCTCCTGCGACCGGGCAACGCAGGGGCGAACACAGTGGCCGACCACATCCGCGTGCTCACCGACGCCCTCACCCAGATCCCCGGCTCCTCGGCCGCGAAGATCCTCATCCGGGTGGACGGGGCCGGAGCCACCCACGGGCTGCTGGAGCACCTGGAAGCGTTGAACACCACGCGGCGCACGGTCCGCTACACCGTCGGCTGGAAGATCACCGAGGACGACGAGAAGGCCATCGCCCGCCTGCCCGAGACCGCCTGGGAGACCTCCCTGCACCAGGACGGCAGTCTCCAGGAGGGCTACCACGTCGCCGAGTTGACCGGGCTGAACACCCGCGAGGGCTGGCCGGAGGGCATGCGGCTGATCGCGCGCCGGGTCCGTCCGACCCGCCGTCACCTGAAGAAACTCACCCGCTTCGAGAAGAAGACCGGCTGGCGGTACTGCGTCACCGCCACCAAACATCCACCGCATGTGGGGCATCGCCGGCTCGGGCCACGCCCAGTTCCTGGACGTGCTGCACCGCTCCCACGCCGCAGTGGAAGACCGGGTGCGCACGAACAAGGCCATGGGACTGGACAACCTGCCCTCCGCCTCATGGGAAGTGAACTGCGGCTGGATCCTTGCCGCAAACCTCGCAAGTGATCTCGACGCCTGGGTGCGGCTGCTGGCCCTGCACGACATCGAGGACCTGACCGACGCCGAACCGGACACCATGCGCTTCCGCCTC
>NZ_JAVREL010000061.1:0-1293 GCF_031845365.1 Streptomyces litchfieldiae | reverse complement strand
CGGTCAAATTCTCGGCCCTGAAGGGGACCGAGCTTGTTGGCTCGGTCGGGAGGGCGTTGATTGCAAGTGGAGCGCGGCTGGCTGCGGCGTGGTTCCCCTGCGTCCGGAACTAGCGTGTGCTGGTTCTGGGGCGATTGACTGCGCCCCGCTGCCACACAGCGTCCGCGCGGTGGCGGATGGTGCGGGAGCCGTTGTGGTCCGCGTGCAGCACGATCCCGCAGGAGCGGCACACGAACCGTGCCTGGGTCACCCGGTTGGTGCGGTGGGTGTGCCAGCACTCCGAGCACTGGCGGGAGGTGTTGCGCGGGTCCACGTGGACCACGGGCACCCCCGCCCGCCGTGCCTTGTACTCGACGAACGCGCCGAGCTGGGCGAACGCCCAGGAGTGCAGTCGTGCCCGCTGGTCCTTCTTGGCCGTAACCCTCTGCCGGATACCCGAGAGGTCCTCCAGGGCGATCCCGCGCGAGGTGCGTTCAGCGGTGGCGACGAGCTTCTTGGCGATGATGTGGTTGGTGTTCGCGGCATGCCGCGCCTCACGGCGACGGACACGCTTCAACGCCCGCTTCGCGGACTTGGTGCGTTTCTTCTGCAGCTTGCACCGCAGGTCACGATGACGCTTGCGATACCGGTCAAGCCTGCGTCCGGCCATGATCTCGCCGTCCGAGGTGGTGGCGATGTTGACGATCCCGAGATCCACGCCGAGGAAACCGTCCGGCTCGTACACCTCGGGCTCCGGCACGTCGATGGTGGCGATGAGGAAGAACATGCCCTCCCGCATCACCAGGTCCGACTCCCCCTTACGGGAGGCCAGCAGCTTCATCGCCTCGGCGGAACAGACGAACGGGATGTGCTTGATACGCCCCGCGACCGTCCAGATCGACACCGTGCGGGCATCGAGGTTCCACGTCAGGATGCGGTCATCGAACGGCTGAGCCGCGTCCTCACGGAAGACGACCGGCTTCGACTCCGCCCGGCGGCGGCGCCTGGACCCCTCGCGGCCCAGGTTCCCGGCCTTGATGTTGCCCTTCAGGGTGGCGTAGGCGTCACACACCTTCGTCACCACCCGCACAGCGGGCTGAGCACCGAGATCGTAGTCCGCCTTGAGGGCGAAGTAGACCTCCTTCTGCAACACGTTCCGCCGCTTGAGGTCCCTGGCGAACGCCACCTCAGAAGCATGGTTCGCGGCCCGGTTGCAGGCACGCAGGGTCGCCGCCAGTGCGTCCGCGTCATGGGCGGACGCGGGCAACAACTTCACCTGCGCGACGATCTTCACGCAGAACACGCCAGTACGAC
>NZ_JAVREL010000060.1:0-1296 GCF_031845365.1 Streptomyces litchfieldiae | reverse complement strand
CGGCCTGGCCGCCACCGACGACGACGCCTGCTACCGGGCGATGGACTGGCTCCACGAGGTGACCGACGACCTGGAGAAGCAGGTGTTCGACGAGGTCGCGAACCTCCTCAACCTGGAGGTCGACCTGCTGTTCTTCGACACCACCAGCACCTATTTCGAACTGGAGGAGCCGGACGGGCCCGTCGCCCGCGACGACAAGGGCCTCCCCCTGACCAAGGGTCACAAGACCGCCGCCGACAGCGGCGAGCCGGAGGACCAGGCCGGGTTCAGGACTTACGGCAAGTCCAAGGACTCCCGCGATGACCTGCCGCAGATCGTGATCGGAATGGCCGTCACCCGGGACGGGATCCCCGTCCGGGTCTGGTCCTGGCCCGGCAATACCGGTGACCAGAAGCTGATCCGGCAGGTCAAGGACGACATGCGCGACTGGACCCTGAGCAAGATCGTGTGGGTCACCGACCGGGGATTCTCCAGCGAACGCAACCGCCGCTACCTCCGCCAGGGAGCAGGCGCCTACATCGTCGGCGAGAAACTCCGCTCCGGCAGCCCAGAGGTGAAGGCCGCCCTGTCGCGGCAGGGCCGCTACGGCGAGATCGCCGGGAACATGCGGGTCAAGGAGGTCAAGATCTCCGACACCGAACGGTTCGTGATCTGCCACAACCCCGAAGCCGCCGAACGCGACCAGCACATACGCGAACAGCTCGTCGCC
Organism: Streptomyces litchfieldiae; assembly: GCF_031845365.1. Classification (NCBI taxonomy): domain Bacteria; kingdom Bacillati; phylum Actinomycetota; class Actinomycetes; order Kitasatosporales; family Streptomycetaceae; genus Streptomyces; species Streptomyces litchfieldiae. Next base: position 587 of record NZ_JAVREL010000060.1, on the reverse strand, counting down.
CAGCTCACCATGCTGATCGAGGACACCGACAAGCTCAGCGAGTTCAAGCGCGGCGAACTGCGCGGGAGGATCGCCGACAAGCCCGGCCTCAACCGCTACCTCCGCACCACTCCGGCCGGCAAACTCCGCATCGACTCCGCGAAGATCAAGACGGAGGAGAACCTCGACGGCAAGTACCTACTGCGATGCTCCGACCCCCACCTGTCCGCCGAGGACATCGCCCTCGGTTACAAGCAGCTCCTCGAAGTCGAACGGGGCTGGCGGGACATGAAGCAGATCATCGACCTGCGGCCCGTCTATCACCGGCTCGAGGAACGCATACGCGCGCACGTCATCCTCTGCTGGCTCGCCCTGCTGCTGATCCGCATCATCGAGACCACCACTGGCGCCACCTGGCTGGCCGTCCGCCGCGAGCTCGACCGGCTCCACCTGGGCACGTTCACCGGCCCCACCGGCCTGTTCCGGCAGGTCACCGCCCTCACCAAGCCCCAGAAGGACCTGCTGGCCAAGCTCGACGTCCCCACCCCGAAGCAGATCATCGCGCTCGAACCCACACCCCGCTGACCAGCACGAACACCAGCGCCTAG
>NZ_JAVREL010000059.1:0-1303 GCF_031845365.1 Streptomyces litchfieldiae | reverse complement strand
CCACGGCCAACCCCCAGGACCACGACCGGATCCGCCCCTCACACCCCCTCAACGCCGCCTACACCATCTACACCTCCGGCACCACCGGCACCCCCAAGGGCGTCGTCGTCACCCACACCAACGTGACGAACCTGATGGCGTGGGCCGCGGAGTACTTCGGTCCGCGGCGGCTGGCACATGTGCTGTTCACCACCCCCCTGCACTTCGACGTATCGGTCTTCGAGCTGTTCGCGCCGCTGCTGTGCGGCGGCACGGTCGAGGTGCTCGACGACCTGCTCGCCCTCGCCGACCGCCCGGCGGACGCCCCGTCCCCGACGCTGGTGAGCGGGGTCCCCTCGGCGTTGTCCTACCTCGCCGCGCAGGGCTCGCTCGGTCTCCGGGCGGACACCGTGGTGCTGGCGGGAGAGGAGCTGTCGGCTCCGGCGGCGCGCGCGGTGCGGGACGCGGTCGGCGCCGGCACCCTGCACAACTTGTACGGCCCGACCGAGGCGACGGTGTACGCCACGGGCTGGGCGACGGCTGGCCCCGTCGAGAGCGCCCCGCCCATCGGGGAGCCGGTGCGCGGCACGCGGTGCTATGTCCTGGACGCGGGACTCCGGCCGGTGCCCATCGGCGTGACCGGCGAGCTGTACCTGGCGGGCGCCGGGGTGACGCGCGGCTATCTTGCGCAACCGGGCCTGACGGCCGAGCGCTTCCTGCCCGATCCGTTCGGCCCGCCCGGCAGCCGGATGTACCGCACCGGGGACCTCGCCCGGCTGACGGGCGACGGGAAGCTGGCCTACCGCGGCCGGGGCGACGACCAGGTCAAGGTCCGCGGATTCCGCGTCGAACCGGGCGAGGCCGAGGCCGCGCTCCTCGCACACGGCGCGGTGGCCCACGCCGTCGTGGTGGCCAGGACCGACCATGGCGGCACCAACGCGCTGGTGGCGTACGCCGTTCTGGCCGCCGGGGACAGCGCGCCCACCGAGCCGGAACTGCGGGCGCACCTGGCGGAGACGCTGCCGGCGTACATGGTCCCGGCCGCCGTCGTGATCCTGGACCGGCTGCCGCTGTCACCCAACGGCAAACTGGACCGGGCCGCCCTGCCCGAACCGCGCTTCTCCCCTCGCGCCGGGCGGCCCGCCCCCTCGCCTCAGGAGGAGCTGTTGTGCGCGCTGTTCGCGGCGGTGCTGGATCTGCCCGGGGTGGGGGTGGACGACGACTTCTTCGAGCTGGGTGGTCATTCGCTGCTGGCGACGCGTCTGGTGAGCCGTGTCCGGTCGGTGATGGGGCTGGAGGTGTCGGTCCGGGACCTGTTCGAACG
>NZ_JAVREL010000058.1:0-1538 GCF_031845365.1 Streptomyces litchfieldiae | reverse complement strand
GTGTTGCATCACATCGCGGTGGACGGTTGGTCGGTGGGGGTGGTGCTGCGGGATGTGGGGGTGGCGTACGCGGCGCGGGTGGCGGGGCGGGTGCCGGTGTGGGAAGTGCTGCCGGTGCAGTGTGCGGATCATGCTGTGTGGCAGCGGGAGTTGCTGGGTGATGAGGACGATTCGGAGAGTGTGGGTGGGCGGCAGATCGCGTATTGGCGCGAGGCGTTGGCGGGGCTGCCGGAGGAGTTGCCGTTGCCGGCCGACCGGCCGCGTCCGGCGAGGGCTTCCTATCGGGGCGGTACCGTGCCGGTGGACATCCCCGCCGCTCTCCACGCCCAACTCCTGGAGATCGCCGGTCAGAACAAGGCCACTATGTTCATGGTGCTCCAGGCCGGCTTCGGCGCGCTGCTGGGCCGGCTGGGCGGCGGCAGGACGATCCCGGTGGGTGTACCGGTGGCCGGCCGGACGGATGCCGCGCTGGATGATGTCGTGGGTCTGTTTGTGAACACGCTGGTGCTGCGGGTGGATCTCACGGGTGATCCGGGGTTCGGAGAGTTGGTGACGCGGGTGCGGGAGACGGCGCTGGAGGCGTACGCGCATCAGGATGTGCCGTTCGACCGGCTGGTGGAGGCGCTGAACCCGGAGCGTTCGCTGTCGCGGCATCCGTTGTTCCAGGTGTCCATGGTCCTCCAGAACGCACCGGGAAGCACGGCGGATCTTCCCGGGCTGGCGGTGGAGGACGTGCCCATCCGAATCGACGGAGTCAAGTTCGACTTGCTGCTGGGGTGGCGGGAGACCTTCGACGCCGAGGGCGCGCCCGCCGGGCTGCACGGTGGACTGGAGTACAGCGCGGACCTGTTCGACGAGGCCACGGCCGAGCGTGTCGGCCGCCGTCTGGTGCGTCTGCTGACCGCCGCCGTGGCCGATCCGGCGCGGCCGGTGGGCGCTCTGGAGATCATGGACGAGGCGGAACGGTCCCTCGTCCTGGGCGGGGGCAGCGGCACGGTGCCGGTAGTCGAGGAGGCGACGCTGCCGGAGCTGTTCGAGCGGCAGGCCGCCGCGACGCCCGGGAACGTGGCGGTGTGCGACCGGGACACGCGCCTGTCCTATGCCGAACTCAACGCCCGGGCCAATCAGTTGGCCTATGAGCTGATAGCCGCGGGCGCCGGCCCCGAGTCACTGGTCGCGGTGGCGCTGCCCCGCGACGCCCACCTGTCCGTGGCAGTGCTCGCCGTGTTGAAGACGGGCGCGGGCTATCTGCCGATGGACACCGGTCACCCCGAGCACCGTGTCGCGTTCATGCTCCGCGACGCCCGGCCCGTGCTCGGCCTCACCACGGGACCTCCGCCCGCCGACGCGCCCGGTATCACCTGGCTGTCGCTCAACGATCCCCAGACCGCCGCGGCGATCGCCGCCCGCCCCACGGCCAACCCCCAGGACCACGACCGGATCCGCCCCTCACACCCCCTCAACGCCGCCTACACCATCTACACCTCCGGCACCACCGGCACCCCCAAGGGCGTCGTCGTCACCCACACCAACGTGAC
>NZ_JAVREL010000057.1:0-1552 GCF_031845365.1 Streptomyces litchfieldiae | reverse complement strand
GCCCCGGTGAATACGGAGGCTCCGCGACAGCGGGTATCGGAGATGCAGACCAAGCTTCACCGTTGGGCGGTGGCCGACAAGAGCCGCCGGTTCGACGACCTGTTCAACCTTGTGCACGACCCGGCGACGCTGATCGTGGCGTTCGAGCGGGTCGCGGGCAACCGCGGTGCGAACACTCCGGGCGTGGACGGCCTGACGGCCGCCTGGGTCGAGGAGCGCGTCGGGGTGCCCGGGTTCCTGGAGGATTTGCGGTCCGCGCTGAAGGAGGGGACGTTTCGTCCCCTGCCGGTGCGCGAGCGCGTGATTCCGAAGCCCGGTGGCTCGGGGAAGGTCCGCAAGCTGGGCATTCCCACGATCGCCGATCGGGTGGTCCAGGCGGCGCTGAAGCTCGTGCTGGAACCGATCTTCGAGGCCGACTTTCTGCCGGTCTCCTACGGGTTCCGGCCCGGGCGGCGGGCGCACGACGCGATTGCCGAGATCCACATGTTCGGCTCCCGGGGCTACCAGTGGGTGCTGGACGCGGATATCGAGGCGTGCTTCGACCGGATCGACCATGCGGCCCTGATGGACCGGGTACGGCTCCGGGTGAAGGACAAGCGCGTGCTGTCGCTGGTGAAAGCCTTCCTCAAGGCCGGGGTGCTCACCGAGCAGTCCGGGCTTAAGGAGTCGGACACCGGCACCCCGCAGGGTGGGATCCTCTCGCCCCTGCTGGCCAACATCGCCTTGAGCGTGCTCGATGAGCACGTGATGGAGCCCTGGCGGCCGAACGGGACGATGGGGACGACCTATCGGCGTCACGCGCGTCGGAAGAAGGGCCTGCCGACCTGGCGAATCGTCCGCTACGCGGACGATTTCGTCGTGCTCGTGCACGGTCGTGAAGCCGACGTCGTTGCCTTGCGCGAGGACATCGCCGACGTGCTCGCCCCGGTCGGCCTGCGATTGTCGCCGGCCAAGACGCGGGTAGTGCACATGAGCGAGGGGTTCGACTTCCTCGGGTTCCACATCCAGTGGCGCCGAAAGCGAGGGACGAACCAGTGGTACGTCTATACCTTCATCGCCGACCGGCCCCTCAAGGCGGTGAAGGCGAAGATCCGTGCCATGACACACAGGGTGTCGCAGGCCGACCCCAGAACCATCCTGACGAGGATCAACCAGATCCTGCGCGGATGGACGAACTACTTCCGTTACGCGGTGTGCAAGCACACCCTCAGCAACCTGAGGCACTTCGTCCAGTGGCGAGTCTTCCGGTGGCTGAGGAAGCTGCACCGGTTGCGATGGAGGCAGTTGCGCCGCCTGTTCGTCACTCCCTCCGGGCGGTGGCGGCAGGTTGCCATGGGCGGGATCGAGTTGTTCGACCCCTCGTCGGTGACGGTCACCCGTTACCGATACCGGGGCACGATCCCGGCCCCCTGGGCGTCGGCGAACCACGTCTGACGGCAGAGTCCGTGGAGAGCCCGGTGCGTCGAGAGGCGCACGCCGGGTTCGGCGAGCGGCCCGGAGAAACGGACCGGTGGGAACACCGGCACCGCGCTCCGGGCCGACTCAACCAGCG
>NZ_JAVREL010000056.1:0-1658 GCF_031845365.1 Streptomyces litchfieldiae | reverse complement strand
CGCCTCGGCCGCGGCGCGGGATCCTGCTCGGAAGGCTTGCTGCTGGTCATACGGGCGATGCTCCTGTCGTGCCCGCCCACAATATCTGATCAATTCGGGGCGTCTCACCCAACGATGTCAGAGAGGGCTTCCCCATCAGTCCTTGGGTGTGCGGGAGCGGGCCATGCGGGCCGCGAGGCGGCGGGGAGCGTGGTGCACGGCGGTCGCGTAGAGCTTGAAGTGCCGACCGGCGATGCTTCGCGGCTTCCTGCGCCGCAGGTCCCTCATGGCCTGATCGACGACCTGGTCGACGGACAGCCACATCCAGACCGGGATGGTGTCGATGTGGGGCGCGTTGGTGTGGGTGAAGCCGGGGCAGACGGCGAGGACGCGCACGCCGTGGGGGGCGAGGTCCCGGCGGAGGGACTCGCTGAAGTGGATGAGCCAGGCCTTGGCGGCGCCGTACGTACCCGCGGGGAGCAGGCCGGCGACGGACGCGATGTTGAGGATGGCACCCTTGCCGCGCGCGACCATACCCGGGATGGCGGCGTGGGTGAGCCGGAGAGGCGCGCGGACGAGGAGATCGAGCATGCGTTCCTCGTCGGCGAGCGGGCTGCGGGGATAGGGCTCGGGGAGGCTGTGGCCGGCGTTGTTGACCAGGACGCCGACGGCGGTGGAGGTGAGGTGTTTCTCCACGGTGGCGCACCCGTCCGGGGTGGCGAGATCCGCGCTGATCGTGTCGATGTGGACGCCGTAGCGGTCGTGGAGCTCGGCGGCGGCCTTGTCGAGTCGGGCTTGGTCGCGGGCGACGAGCACCAGGTTGTGGCCGTCTGCGGCGAAGCGGCGGGCGAAGCCCAGGCCGATGCCGGAGGAGCCTCCGGTGATCAAGACGGTGGCCATGCGGGATGTCCTTGGCGGGTGAGAGGCGGTGGGATTACGAGGTGGAGGCGGGACGGGACATGGCGGTCCAGTGGCGGGCCATCGCCAGGAGCAACGTCGCATCGCCCCGGTCCAGGCCGGGCAGCGGGTGAAAACCGGTGGCGGTCTCCCCGGCGAGTTTGGCGCGTCTGGCCTGTCCCAGAGCGTCGGCCAGGGCTGCGGCTGCCGTGTCGACGGCAGGGATGCGGAGCTTCTGGGCGCGTTGCGCGGCACGCTCGTAGGTGTGCGGGGCGAGGTGGGACTGCAGATGCAGGATGGCGTCGTAGGTCTCGATGATCTGCCTGTGTGCCTGCAAAGCGAGAGGTGCGCGGAGTCGGACGACCTCGCGAAAGCGGGTGGGTTGAGGAGGGACCAGCGATACGGCGGGGACGGCCGCGGACAGATCCCGCCAGAGGGGCCACAAGATCCACACGACGCGGGCCTCGCCGACGAGTCGGGCCGCCCTGGTGGCGGTCGGCACCAGCAGGGTGAGAGCCCGCGAGACACCGTGGAGATTGATCAGCACCGCCAACCACGGCAAGGCGTCCGGGATCCGGATGTAGAGGTGGATGACGTAGCCGGCCCAGTAAGCCACGGCCAGGACGCTGCCAAGGGCGAATAGCCACAGGGACCAGCAATGCCGGTGACTTAGCGCGTTTGCGCAGGTGGCGGTGGGTGCTTGGTGATGGTGAGCGTGTATCGGACGTTGGCCTCGGTGTAGCGGGTGCCGCGTTTTTTGACTTCGAAGGTGTTCTTGATCG
>NZ_JAVREL010000054.1:0-1764 GCF_031845365.1 Streptomyces litchfieldiae | reverse complement strand
CCCCCCCGTCACCGCCACCAGCCGCCGCCCCGGCGAACGGCCCAGATACACCCGCCGCATCCCACCCCGCCCCAGCCTCCCCACCAACCGGTACGGACCCACCTGACGCCAATCACCCAGCCCCAGGGGCTGCATCACTCGACCGTCCACAACTGGATGGTGGAAAGCAGTTCGTCGGTGTCGATGGCGGCGGCGAGGGTCTCGCCGTCAGGGCTGAACACCAGGTCGCCAGCACCGCTGCGGCCGGCGGCCACGGAGACGATCTTCTCGTGGGAGAGCGCGTTCCACAGGGTGACCTCTCCGCCCGAGCTTCCGGCGCTCCAACCGCCGGCCACCGTGGAGCCGTCCGGGCTGAACGCCACGGACTGGTAAGCGGGACCGTAATCGCTCATGTCGTGGAGAGAGGCGATCAATGAGTGCGAGGGGACATCCCACAGCGCGACCCCGCCAAAGGAACCGGCCAGCGTCCTGCCGTCGGGACTGAACGCGAGGGATGCCACGCCGAAGGCGTCCGTGTTCTCCAACGGAATGGTCGCGATCGGCGAGTAGGAGGGGACATCCCACAGCGCGACCCCGCCCTTCAAGCCGTAGCCGTATCCGGCGGCCAGCGTCCTGCCGTCGGGGCTGAAGGCGACACTGCGCACCGCGCTGATATCGGTTCCCCTCCCGGCTCCGACGACCAAGGTGTGGATCAGTTCCCGCGAAGAGATGTCCCACACCGGGACCTTTCCGATGCAGTCGTGACCGTTTCTGGCGCCGGCCACGGTGGTGCCGTCCGGGCTGACGGCCACCGCGGTCATCGCTTCCAGGATTTGCCCCTCGGACTCCGTGTACAGCGTGGTGACCTCCGTGGCCGCCCCACGAGAAGAGATCTCCCACAGCTTGACCGCTCCGATGTCCATCACCAAATCGCCGAGGGTCATGCCCCGGTCACTGACGTAGCCGACGGCCAGGAGTCCGTTCCGGCCGAACGCGACGTCACTGATGCCCATCGAGTCGCTTACCGACAGGGTGGCGATCTCCCTTCGGGAGGCCATGTCCCACAGCGAGACGTCCGCCTCGACGGCGCTCACGGCGAGCATCGCGCCGTCCGGACTGTACGTGAGCGCGGGGACCGAGTCGATGCTGCCGAGATCCAGGGTCGCCGCCGGGATGAGCGTGACGGCAGCGTCCACGCCCTCCCGCGGCGCGTCGCCCCCTGTGCCGTCCGTGTCGTCCGTGTCGTCTCCGGCACGGGACGCGAGCCCGATGCCCACGGGGACGCCGATGGCGGCGAGGGCGCCCAGAGCGGCGGTCGCCAACACGGCCCGGCGCCCGGGACGCCCCACGCGGCCCTCGGTTCGCTCCGCGGCCTGTCGTTGGCTGATCATCGAGACGATGTCCGGCGGCAGCCATGGGATGACCGGCCGGGCCGGCTGGGCCGGCTCGGCGAAGTGCTGGAGGATGTCCGCGAGGCTGGGCCTTGCGGCGGGGTCCTTGGCCAGGCAGGCGGCCAGCAGGCCGGCGAAAGGGGCCGGTACACCTCGGAGTTCGGGTTCGCTGTTGACGATGCGATAGATGACCTCTGCCGCCGGTGCTTCTCCGTAGGGGCTGTGTGTGGTGGCGGCGTAGGTGAGGACGCAGGCGAGGGAGAAGACGTCGGACGCCGGGCCGGTGGGGTGACCGCGGGCCTGCTCGGGTGACATGTACCCGGGTGTGCCGAAGATCCCGGTGGAATGCTGGACGGCGTCCAGGGCACGGGCGATACCGAAGTCGATGACGCGC
>NZ_JAVREL010000053.1:0-1860 GCF_031845365.1 Streptomyces litchfieldiae | reverse complement strand
TGGGGCATTTCCTGGAAATCGGTCCGGATGGTGTGCTGTCGGCGATGGCGCGGGAGAGCCTGCCGGAGGACTTCGGCGGTCTGCTGGCGCCAGTGTTGCGGAAGAAGGACGAGGACGTCCGGGCGTTTCTGACCGCGCTGGGCGCGGCCTGGACCCATGGCCTGCCCGTGGCGTGGCAGCCCCTGTTCCCCGACACCACCACCCCGCCCACCGACCTCCCCACCTACCCCTTCCAGCACCGGAATTACTGGATCTCCGCGTCCGTCGCCACCGCCCGCGACGAGACCGAGGCACGCTTCTGGGACGCCATCGACAACGAGGACTTCGACACCCTCTTCGACACGCTCCAACTCGACGGCGAACGGCCCCTGCGCGAGGCGTTCCCCGAGATGGCCTCCTGGCTGCGGCGCCGGAACGAGCCCGAGGCCCGTTCCGCACTCGAAGCGCTGCGCGCCGCGCCCGCCGGCGCCGACGACTTCGGAGCAGGCGCGGCACTGCGCGACAAGCTGACCGGACTCCCCGAGGCCGAACGGCACCGTCTGCTTCTCGACCTCGTGCGCGGCAACGCCGCCGCCGTGCTCGGCCACGCCTCCGCCGCCGACATCGACCCCGAACGCGCCTTCCGCGACCTCGGCTTCGACTCGCTCGCCGCCGTCAATCTGCGCAACCGCCTCACCAAGGCCACCGGGCTTCGCCTCCCCGCCACCTTCGCGTTCGACCACCCCAGCTCCGAGGCCGTCGCGGCGTATCTGCGCGCCGAACTGCTCGGCGAGGGAACGCGAACCGTCGCCGTCTCCGCCGCGACCGCGCTGAACGACGAACCCATCGCCATCGTCGGCATGGCCTGCCGCTACCCCGGCGGGGTGCGGTCGCCCGAGGAACTGTGGAACATCGTCGACTCGGGCGCCGACGTCATCTCCCCCTTCCCCACCGATCGGGGCTGGGACCTCGACGCCCTGCACCACCCCGACCCCGACCACCCCGGCACCACCTATGTCACCGAGGGCGGCTTCCTGCACACCGCCGCCGACTTCGACCCGGCGTTCTTCGGGATCTCGCCGCGTGAGGCGCTGGCGATGGATCCGCAGCAGCGGTTGCTGCTGGAGACGTCGTGGGAGGTGTTCGAGCGGGCCGGGATCGACCCGACCTCGGTCAAGGGCACCCACACCGGCGTCTTCGCGGGCGCCACCCAGCCCGGCTACTTCGGCGGAACGCGCATGGGCGAGGCGGTCGAGGGCTACGCGCTCACCGGCAACCTGACCAGCGTCATCTCCGGCCGCATCGCCTACACCTTCGGCCTGGAGGGCCCGGCCGTCACCGTGGACACGGCCTGCTCCTCCTCGCTGGTCGCCCTCCACCTGGCCGCCCAGTCCCTGCGGCAGGGCGAGTGCAGCCTCGCGCTGGCCGCCGGGGTCACCGTCATGCCCACGCCCGACATCTTCGTGGAGTTCAGCCGGCAACGCGGCCTGGCCGCCGACGGGCGCTGCAAGGCGTTCGCCGGCGCAGCCGACGGCACGAGCTGGTCGGAGGGCGCCGGCGTGTTGCTGCTGGAGCGGCTGTCGGACGCGCGGCGCAACGGGCACCGGGTGCTGGCGGTCGTGCGTGGCTCGGCGACCAACCAGGACGGCGCCTCCAACGGACTGATGGCCCCCAACGGCCCTTCCCAGCAACGCGTCATCCGGCAGGCGCTCGCCAACGCCCGGTTGGCGCCGGGTGATGTCGACGCGGTGGAGGCGCATGGCACGGGCACCGCGCTGGGCGATCCGATCGAGGCGCAGGCGCTGCTCGCGACCTATGGCCAGGACCGGCCCGGTGAACGGCCGTTGCTGCTCGGCTCGATCAAGTCCAACATCGGCCACA
>NZ_JAVREL010000052.1:0-2258 GCF_031845365.1 Streptomyces litchfieldiae | reverse complement strand
CCACACCCCGCTGACCAGCACGAACACCAGCGCCTAGAGAAACGCCTCTCAGACGCCCTCACCCATGTCCACGCAGGTCAGACCCCAGATTCACCCCTCCAGGCCGCTGAATTACGCGGAACGCAGGTTGTTGCTGGGCGGGCTGACGGTGCGGAGGACCTGGCGGGTCCTGACCTCGGAGAAGCCTGTGGGACTTCGTCTGGTTGAACTGTTCGGTGGTGACGTCGAGAGGGAGCGGGGAGCGGTGGCCGTGATCACTCGTCGTGACAGCGTGGCTATCCTTGTGGATGGTCCGGAGCACCTCATGCGCGGGACGCCCGTCGGTGGATTGGGCGGAGATGGCGCGTGTTCCGGGCAGCAGACGGGGCGCTGCGCTGCCTATCCGTTGATCTACGAGAAAGCTGCGGGACCAAGTGGGCGTGGACCATTGCCGGAGATCAGTCTCGTTTTTCGGCTCGCGGACGATCCCGATATGGGTGTGTTCGCCTTGCGGTCGGCCGCCTGGGGGTTCGCCGCGACCGTTCCCGACCTGTGGCGAGCGCTCGCGGAGCGGGCGCAGCCCGCGCGCTGCACCCTGTCGCTCCGGCGGGTGGAGTTCACCACGGCGTCGGGGTTTCCCGTGCGCTACGTGGAGCCGGCTGTCGTCTTGGGATAGTCCCGGGCTCACCCGTTCGTGTGGTGGTCGTCGCCAGGCGGCTCGACTTATCGGTAACGCGGGGAGTTGAGTTCGATCGCCGGGCAGCGGTCCATGACCATGTCCAGGCCCGCGGCGCGGGTGCGTTCGTAGGCCGCTTCGTCGATGACGCCCAGTTGGAACCAGACCGCCTTGGCGCCGATGGTCACGGCCTCGTCGGCGATCGGGCCGGCCGCGTCGCTGTTGACGAAGACGTCGACGACGTCGACCGGGAAGGGAATCGCCGCGAGCGACGCGTACCCCGGCTCGCCGTGCACGGTCTCGGCCTTCGGGTGGACCGGGACCACGCGCTTGCCGAAGCGCTGGAGCACCGTCGCGACCCCGTAGGCGGCGCGCCGCTGGTTCGAGGAGAGGCCCACGACGGCCCAGGTGTCGCCCAGCTCCGTCAGGATCCTGCGGATCGTCGCCGGATCTCCGTGCATGTCCGTCCTCCTGCGGTACCGGAATCAGTCGCTGCCGGGCACAACCCGGACCGGGGACCGGAGATTCCCCGGGTGTGCGCAACGGGGAGCGCCGCGCGCGATCTCCGCGGCGCAACCCGTGTGGCGCGGGCGGTGTTCGACATCAGTGAGAGCGCACCGCACGGTGCCGCCCGGGCCACCCGGGCGCGCGTTATCGATAAGGGAATCAATGGATCTGCAGCTTTCCGGCCGTGTCGCCGTCGTCACCGGTGCTTCCAAGGGGATCGGCCTGGCCGTGACCCGCACGCTCCTCGGGGAGGGAGCGAAGGTCGTGGCGGCGTCCCGGAAGACGAGCCCCGGGCTCGACGAGCTCGCCGGGCCGAATCTGGTCCATGTGCCGGTGGACCTGATGGACGCCGACGCCCCGGGGCAGGTGGTGGAGCGCGCGGTCGAGGAGTTCGGAGGGCTGGACATCCTCGTGAACAACGCCGGTGGTCCGCCGCCCGGCGTGGTCCTGCCGCGTGGCTCGTTCCTCGACGCCTCCGACAGCGACTGGCGTGCCGTTTTCGAGTTCAACCTGTTCTCGGCCGTCCGCGCCACGCGGGCCGCGATACCGCACCTGCTGGCGCGCGGCGGCGGCTCCATCGTCAACGTGTCCTCGACCAACGGCCGTCAGCCGTCGCCGATCAACGTGGACTACGGCGCGGCCAAGGCCGGACTGAACAACATCACCAAGGTGCTGTCGGTCGAGTTCGGCCCGCAGGGCATACGTGTGAACACGGTGTCCCCGGGCGTGACCCGCACCCCGTGGTGGACCGACGAGGGCGGCGTCGCCGACATGTTCGCCGCCCAGGCCGGCACGGACCGGGACAGCGTCATGGACGCCATGGTGCCGGACATGCTGAAGCTGCCCACCGGCCGCTTCGCCGAGCCGCAGGAGGTCGCGGACGTCGTCGTCCTGCTGGCCTCGCCGCGCTCGGGCAGCACCACGGGCGCCGAGTATGTCGTGGACAGTGGCCAGCTCAAGGAGCTCTGAGCACCGCGCGGGGGGTGGGGGGGGGCAGCCGCGGCGGCGCGCGCCAGCAGGGCGTTGGTGCCGAAGATGAACAGCAGGTCCCCCCTGGTGAAGTCGGGGCGCAGGACTCCGGCCCGCTGGGCGCGCT
>NZ_JAVREL010000051.1:0-2628 GCF_031845365.1 Streptomyces litchfieldiae | reverse complement strand
AGCACTCCGGGCCCGTGGAGCCCGGCGCACCCGCGGCGTCACGCGACGGCCCACCTCGAACGGCCCGAGGACATTACGGGCGAACTGCCGAGCAGATCAGCCACCGAATCCCGCTGACGAATCGAGGTTAAAGAACTCCTCGGACATGCTCATATAGGGGTCACGGCCAGCGTCTACGCACACGTCCGGCTCCGCCTCCAGCATCAGGCCATCAACGCCCTGGGCCATGTGTTCTGCAGCGTCGGTGCCTCAGAATCTCCCCCTACGACTGTTCACTGACGTTGCCGTCAGCGTTGCCGTCATGGCTGCGCTGACGGTCTATCTCCATTTTTGAGGGAGGCGGCGGATCACCATCACCGATCAAGACGGAGGTCAGCTGTTGCCAATCAGCATGCTGATCCCGCCACGCGGAGCTTGCGTAGATAGCCGTCTTGGCCTCTGCCAGCGTTAGCCCGAAGACCCGAGACACTACGTAAGTACACTGAATGGGCGACATTCCACGGTCGCGCAATTCTCGAAATACCTGCTCGCGTTCCTGGCCTCCCCTTGCCGAAATAGAAGATGCGACTGCATCCAGAGCGGCACGATCCATTGCGGCTAATCCCCCAAGATTCTTGAAACATCCAAGGTCATCGACCCAGGCCGTACATAGACACTTCCATCCGGTCGCGGGATATGCCGCTCATAGGTCAGCTCAATGGTGTTAAACCCCTGCGCTCTGGCTTGCTCAGCCAGCGATCGCTGCATCTGGCGAATGGAGTCGGGCCCGACTGGCGCGCGAGCCAAACCTTGAGTACCTTCCGGGAAGATCATCAAGCCATCCAAATGTAGAGTATCCCCTGAGGCTCTGACGGTCGCCATCGCCTCAATATTCTGCCCCGAGACCTCAAAAGAGTGATACCAATCCTCACCATCGAGGAAGGTGGGGCATGGTCCGGAGTTATGGACAAGCACCGGTGTCTGCCCTACCAGCACATGGTACGTGTGGAGGCCTTCGGTGGTGAGGTTGTACACCGATGCCCACGCGGCCTGGGTCTCCACGGCTGTGATCTGGGCGTGGGTGCCTGCGCTGGTGAGGAGCTGGGTGCCGGGCTGGAGGTCTTCGGCGTCGACCCATTCGCCGGTTTCGGGTGCCCAGTAGGGGTGTTCGGCGGTGGAGGTGAGGGTGTCGCTGTTTCCCTGTTCGTCGGTGACGGTGAGGGTGACGAGGTTTTTGTCGCCGGTGTTGGCGAGTTCTGCGGTTACTGTCCGGGGCCCGGTCTCCCCGGTTTCCGGGTCGGTGGCCAGGATTTCGTCGCCGATTTTGACGTCTTCGATGGGTTTGGTGGTGCCGTCGGCCATCAGGACCTGGGTGCCTGGCGCAAAACTGTTGCGTGTGGGGCACTTTCCGGGCAACGCAAGATCGCGTCGGGCGACGTCTTCCATCTTATCCGCGAGTGCGGTAAGGACGACGAGTCGGGCTTTGAGGGTCGATACCCATTCGATTCCTGCCTCTGCGCACGAGTCGACCCCTCGTGTTCTGAGGCATTCCCAAGTCGCGCCCGCCATGGAAGCGATGGTTTCGCCCAGCCCTTTCGTAATTCCGAAGGGGTTGAAGTAGTCCTCCGTTTCTTCGAAGAATGGGATGAGCGGTTCTCCCCATTCTCCGGAAGTTCCCGCATATGTCGCTGTGGGGGTGCTCACGGGGTTGTTGTTCCCTCGCCCCGTGCCGCTTCCGGTGGAGCTTCCGCCGCCACCAACATGGGGAGGGTCTTTCTTCTTGCTGGGCTTGCCTTTCCTGCCGTCGCCGCAGTCGATTCCGAGTTTGGCGCAGGTGCCGAGCAGGAGGCCGGTGGGGTCGGAGTAGGTGAGGGGGTTGTTGTTGGCGTAGGTGTAGCCGTGGATCTGCTGTGGGTCGGTCAGGTCCATGACGGGGTCGAGGGAGATGAAGCGGCCCAGGGCGGGGTCGTATTCGCGGGCGCCGAGGTGGGTCAGGCCGGTGGTGGTGTCGGTGGTGCCGCCGACGAAGCCGCGGGTGCCGGGCCAGGCGGCGGGCTGCTCGCCTCGTAGGTCGCCGAAGGGGAGGGTGCGGCGCTGGGTGAGTTCCAGGGTGGCGGTGTCGATGGCGAGTTGGCCGGTGCCGTGGTGGTCGGCCATGGTGATCGATACGGACTCGTCGTCGGCGATGATGGCGGTGTGGCCGCCGCCGAGGTCGATGTAGCGGGTGGCTGTGGGGGAGGTGGCGCCTGTCGGGAGGGTGACTTCGGTGTGGCCGCCGAGGTAGAGGGTGGTCTCGGTGGGGGTGCGGCCGATGAGGCGCTGGCCGTCGGCGTCGTAGAGGTATTCGGTGACCTCCCCGTTGGCCTCTTCGACGCTGGCGAGGTGGCCTTCGGCGTCCCAGGTGAGTTCCTGGGTGTCGCCGCCGGTCTGGCGGGTGGTGGTGTTGCCGGTGGCGTCGTAGGTGTATTCCTCCAGGGAGCGGATGCCAGGGGCGTCCTCGACCACCGAGGTGAGGGTGTGGGGCTGCGGGCTGCCGGGGTCGGGGTAGTCGTAGGTGCGTTCGGTGTCCTGCTCGTGCAGGGTTTCGGTGAGGCGGTTGCCGACCGCGTCGTAGGTGTAGGAGTGCCAGTACGGGGCCGGGCCGCCCAT
>NZ_JAVREL010000050.1:0-2851 GCF_031845365.1 Streptomyces litchfieldiae | reverse complement strand
GCCTCGGCCGCGGCGCGGGATCCTGCTCGGAAGGCTTGCTGCTGGTCATACGGGCGATGCTCCTGTCGTGCCCGCCCACAATATCTGATCAATTCGGGGCGTCTCACCCAACGATGTCAGAGAGGGGGTAGCGGCCGCGGCGGGGAGTAGCGGCGGCCAGCATCGCCAGCGTAGTGGTCTTGCCGGTACCGGCGCCGGCCTGGAGAACCAGGTGGTCCCCCGCGCTGAAGGAGTCAGCGGCGGCGGCCTGCTCATCGGTGGGTTCCAACACTCTTGGGTCCTTGAGTAATCGCAGGGGTGGACTAGGGAAACGCACGAGGGGTTCAGCAGTCCTGGCACCCAGATGCACGGGCTGAAGTCGGATTCATAACCTCGTTCGATACAGGGCGCGGCATGCGGGGTATCGCCAATGGAAGGCAGGGCGTAGGTAAAGGCATGGGGGGACGATGGCAGGCGACACGCCGCTGAAACCGGCGCCGGGCCGCTCAGGTCACCCGGCCAGACGAATGGGTCAGCACCCCGGCCGCCCTCGACGGACGGCTGAACCTGGGCCATCACCGGCCCGGCAGCATCCTGGAGCACGAGGAAGAGATCTACCGCATCACCGACGGCCTCATGGCACACCTCGCCCCGCTCATCGTATGGCCGCCCAACTCGCCATCCACGATCGCACCGAAGCGCTCGCCATCGACGTCCTGCACGACGCCGCCCGCTACCTCAACCCGCCCACGCCAGACGGACACGACACGACGTGGTGACAGAACCCCGTGCGCTGCCCACAGGCGAGATCGCAGTCTGAGGCGGCGCGCAGCGGCCCGTGGCCTTCTCGATGACTTGCGACAGCGGCTATGCCGCCGCCGTCCGCTACCACCAGCGCTTCGGGAACCTCCGGATCCCGCTGGACTACCGGGAGCCGGAGACAGGCGCCCCCCTGGGCCGGTGGATCTCCGACCAGCGGACCGAGTACGCCGCCGGGCGCCTCCAGGCCGACGACGAAGGACGCCGGCGCGTGAAGTGGCTGGAGGAGATCGGGATGGTGTGGTCCGCCCCCGATCTGGCGTGGGAGGAGAACCTCGCCGCGGCGCGCGCGTACTTCGCGGAGCACGGCACGCTGTGCGCCCCGCAGACGGCCGCGGCGGAGGGCAAGGCGGTCGGGCAGTGGCTGACGAACCTCCGCCGCCCCGGGGGCCTGGGGAAGAACGCGGAGCGGGCCGCCAGGCGGGCGGCGCAGCTCGCCGCGATCGACCCCGACTGGAATCCCCGCGAGCCCGGGAAGGGCTGGTCGGTGGACTGGCAGCGCATGTAAGCCAAACTCCACACCTGCATCGACGGCGGCGGGGACGCCGAACACATCCACCCGGGCATCACGCTCGGGGGCGAGGACGTCGGGAAATGGCTGGCACGGCAGCGTACCGACTGGCAGCTGCTCGCCGAGGGGCAGCGCGAGCGCCTGGCCGCCCTCGGCGTCCGCCCCACCGAGGCGCCGGCCACCCCGGCCGGAGAGGCTGCCGGGGGCAAGGAGGGCGGGGCGGGGCGGGGCGGGCCCGGGTGCCGGCAGGCGGAGCCCGCGCCGCAGCCTTCGAACGCGGCCTCGCCGCCGCCCGCCAATACCTCCAGCGGGAAGGCACCCTGGAAGGCGTCCCCCGCAAGCACACCGAGACCGTCATCGACGAGACGGGCGTCACCGAAGTGCGGCTCGGCATCTGGCTCACCAACCAGCGCAGCAGACGCGGATCGCTTTCTCCAGAGCGGGCCGAGGCACTCAACGAACTCGGGATCCGCTGGACGTAGAAACGGCGTCACGGACGCCCGGCGCCGGGGGCCGGACCGGGTCCTGGTGCATCGGACTGGCGTCCGGATCCATTCCCGGGTAGGCCACGAGAGGCCTCGGGGTGGTTCGGCTGCCCTGGGCGCCCCTCGGCGTGGTCACGCCTCGCTGATGAGGGGTGTGGGCTGTAGGCGACGCTCCATCGTTCGAATTTGCTTCGAACTGAAGCGCTTGAATTCGAGCGCTATCGTTTGATTCTTGTTCGAATACTGGGGCGTCCGCCGCCCCGAGAGGCCGGGTGTCCGGCGCACGCTGAAGTACCACGGCAGGCGTCTGACCCTGGACACGGCG
The DNA here is from genome assembly GCF_031845365.1 of Streptomyces litchfieldiae. Lineage (NCBI taxonomy): Bacteria > Bacillati > Actinomycetota > Actinomycetes > Kitasatosporales > Streptomycetaceae > Streptomyces > Streptomyces litchfieldiae. The sequence goes on along the minus strand of NZ_JAVREL010000050.1, from coordinate 732 downwards.
CGGGTCGAGGGCAGGGAGGAACGGGCGACGGGCCCGGCTGGGTCCCCGCGCGTGCTGAGCCTGTGGGCGGCCGTGATCCTTCTCTCGGTGTCCTGGCCGCGGCGGTCGCAGCCGCGTGCACCCACCTGGCCGGGCAGCTGCCCTCCCTGGCCGTACTCGCCAGCGGCGGGGCATTCACCGTCGCCGTCTCCACCGCACACACCCTCATCGACTGACGACGCGGCCGCTGCGGTGGCCGGTTGTGGTCACCGGGCGGGGCCAAGGCGGCTTGACTGGGCTGGTGAGCGACAAGGACACCCCCCAGTCGGCCCTCGCCCTTCCCCACGCACCCCCGGGCCCGGCCTACGGGGCGGGGATGCCAGCGGCCCTGCGAGTTTCCCCTTTGCGCGGTGAGACGGCGTGGTCGTATGTGCAGCGGATCGCCGCGCGCCAGGGGATGGACCCCGGTGCGCTGCTGGGGTGGTGGACGTGGCGGAACCACCGACCCTACGCCGAGGGCGGGGGCGTGAGGGCGGACGCGGAAATTGTGTTCAACCCCGCCGGGCAGCAGGTGCTGGCCGAGGTCGGCGGGGCGGCTGCGGCAAGTCTGGCCCGCGCCCTGCCCTCCCTAGCCCCGTACTTCGCGGGTCGCTGATTCAGGTCTGCAACCGGCGCGGTTGCATCACTTCTAGGCCGAGGAGGTCCAGCAGGTGGAGGTGGACTCCCCGGGCCATGAGGATGGTGGGCGGGTCG
>NZ_JAVREL010000049.1:0-3185 GCF_031845365.1 Streptomyces litchfieldiae | reverse complement strand
TGGTGTGTCTTCGTTTGTTGGTTGAGAATTGCACAGTGGACGCGAGCATCTGTGGCCAAGTTTTTAAGGGCGCACGGTGGATGCCTTGGTACCAGGAACCGATGAAGGACGTGGGAGGCCGCGATAGGCCCCGGGGAGCTGTCAACCGAGCTGTGATCCGGGGGTGTCCGAATGGGGAAACCCGGCAGTCGTTATGGGCTGTCACCTGCCGCTGAATGTATAGGCGGTGTGGAGGGAACGCGGGGAAGTGAAACATCTCAGTACCCGTAGGAAGAGAAAACAACCGTGATTCCGGGAGTAGTGGTGAGCGAAACCGGAGGAGGCTAAACCGTTTGTGTGTGATACCCGGCAGGGGTTGCGCGAGCGGGGTTGTGGGAGTGGACTTCAGTCGTCTGCCGGCGGCTGGGTGAGTCAGAAACCATTGCGGTAGTCGAAGGGCATGCGAAAGGCCTGGCGTAGAGGGTAAGACCCCCGTAGACGAAATCGTGATGGCTTGCTTGTCTGTTTCCCAAGTAGCACAGGGCCCGAGGAATCCTGTGTGAATCTGGCGGGACCACCCGTTAAGCCTAAATATTCCCTGGTGACCGATAGTGGATAGTACCGTGAGGGAATGGTGAAAAGTACCGCGGGAGCGGAGTGAAAGAGTACCTGAAACCGTGTGCCTACAAGCCGTGGGAGCGTCGCATGCCGGGACTTGTCCTGGTGTGTCGTGACTGCGTGCCTTTTGAAGAATGAGCCTGCGAGTTTGCGGTGTGTTGCGAGGTTAACCTGTTGGTGGGGAGCCGTAGCGAAAGCGAGTCCGAAGAGGGCGATTCAGTAGCATGCCCTAGACCCGAAGCGGGGTGATCTAGCCATGGGCAGGGTGAAGCGTGGGTAAGACTGCGTGGAGGCCCGAACCCACCAGAGTTGAAAATCTGGGGGATGACCTGTGGTTAGGGGTGAAAGGCCAATCAGACTCCGTGATAGCTGGTTCTCCCCGAAATGCATTTAGGTGCAGCGTCATGTGTTGCTTGTCGGAGGTAGAGCACTGGGTAGGTGATGGGCCTTACCGGGTTACTGACCTTAGCCAAACTCCGAATGCCGGCAAGTTGAGCATGGCAGTGAGACTGTGGGGGATAAGCTCCATGGTCGAGAGGGAAACAGCCCAGAGCATCGACTAAGGCCCCTAAGCGTGTGCTAAGTGGGAAAGGATGTGGAGTCGCAGAGACAGCCAGGAGGTTGGCTTAGAAGCAGCCATCCTTGAAAGAGTGCGTAATAGCTCACTGGTCGAGTGATTCTGCGCCGATAATGTAGCGGGGCTCAAGTACACCGCCGAAGTCGTGTCACCGCACTCTGTGTGGTGGGTAGGGGAGCGTCGTGTGCCGGGTGAAGCAGCCGCGTAAGCGTGTTGTGGACGGTTCGCGAGTGAGAATGCAGGCATGAGTAGCGATACACACGTGGGAAACGTGTGCGCCGATTGACTAAGGGTTCCTGGGTCAAGTTGATCTGCCCAGGGTAAGTCGGGGCCTAAGGCGAGGCCGACAGGCGTAGTCGATGGATAACCGGTTGATATTCCGGTACCCGCTGTGAAGCGCCAGCGCTGAATCTCCTGATGCTAAGCCCGTGAAGCCGCTGGTGATCCTTTCGGGGTGATCCAGAGTGGTGGAGCCGGTGGCCCGAGGGGGTAGTAGGTGAGTGATGGGGTGACGCAGGAAGGTAGTCCAGCCCGGGTGGTGGTTATTCCCGGGGTAAGGGTGTGGCCCGTCGTGCAGGTAAATCCGTGCGACATTAAGGGTGAGGCCTGATGCCGAGCCGATTGTGGTGAAGTGGATGATCCTATGCTGTCGAGAAAAGCCTCTAGCGATGTTTCATGGTGGCCCGTACCCGAAACCGACTCAGGTGGTCAGGTAGAGTATACCGAGGCGTTCGGGTGAACTATGGTTAAGGAACTCGGCAAATTGCCCCCGTAACTTCGGGAGAAGGGGGGCCGCTTCTGGTGATGGCATTTACTGCCGGAGCTGGGGGTGGCCGCAGAGACCAGCGAGAAGCGACTGTTTACTAAAAACACAGGTCCGTGCGAAGCTGTAAGGCGATGTATACGGACTGACGCCTGCCCGGTGCTGGAACGTTAAGGGGACCGGTTAGCTCCTTTGGGGCGAAGCTGGGAACTTAAGCGCCAGTAAACGGCGGTGGTAACTATAACCATCCTAAGGTAGCGAAATTCCTTGTCGGGTAAGTTCCGACCTGCACGAATGGCGTAACGACTTCTCGGCTGTCTCAACCATAGGCCCGGTGAAATTGCAGTACGAGTAAAGATGCTCGTTTCGCGCAGCAGGACGGAAAGACCCCGGGACCTTTACTATAGCTTGATATTGGTGTTCGGTTCGGTTTGTGTAGGATAGGTGGGAGACTGTGAAGCGCCGGCGCCAGCTGGTGTGGAGTCGTTGTTGAAATACCACTCTGATCGTGCTGGATGTCTAACCTGGGTCCGTGATCCGGATCGGGGACAGTGTCTGGTGGGTAGTTTAACTGGGGCGGTTGCCTCCTAAAGGGTAACGGAGGCGCCCAAAGGTTCCCTCAGCCTGGTTGGTTATCAGGTGGTGAGTGTAAGTGCACAAGGGAGCTTGACTGTGAGACTGGCGGGTCGAGCAGGTGCGAAAGCAGGGACTAGTGATCCGGCGGTGGCTTGTGGAAGCGCCGTCGCTCAACGGATAAAAGGTACCCCGGGGATAACAGGCTGATCTTCCCCAAGAGTCCGTATCGACGGGATGGTTTGGCACCTCGATGTCGGCTCGTCGCATCCTGGGGCTGGAGTTGGTCCCAAGGGTTGGGCTGTTCGCCCATTAAAGCGGTACGCGAGCTGGGTTTAGAACGTCGTGAGACAGTTCGGTCCCTATCCGCTGTGCGCGTTGGAGTCTTGAGAAGGGCTGTCCCTAGTACGAGAGGACCGGGACGGACGAACCTCTGGTGTGCCAGTTGTTCTGCCAAGGGCATGGCTGGTTGGCTACGTTCGGGAGGGATAACCGCTGAAAGCATCTAAGCGGGAAGCCTGCTTCGAGATGAGGACTCCCACCCACTTGATGGGGTAAGGCTCCCTGGAGACGACGGGGTTGATAGGCCGGAGATGGAAGCCCAGTGATGGGTGGAGTTGACCGGTACTAATAGGCCGAGGGCTTGTCCTCAGATGCTCGCGTCCACTGTGAATT
>NZ_JAVREL010000048.1:0-3802 GCF_031845365.1 Streptomyces litchfieldiae | reverse complement strand
GTTCCTCATACGGCAGAAGGATCTTGGTCGATCTCCTGCCTACGGGGAACTCCGTTGCCGTGCGGACCCTTTCACCGGAAAGCCACCCGAACCAGGACGCTACAGGCCGGGCCGCCTACGGACGCCCGCTCTGTAACCCCCAATGACCTGCGCAAACACGCTAAGTCACCGGCATTGCAGGGACCAGGCCAGATCGCGGTCGTCGGTGCGTGCGCTGTACCGTCCGCACACGATGACAACGACGTCGGCGACCAGGTGGGCGCCGCAGACGACCAACCAGTAGGCGGCGGAGGGCTCGGCGGGATCGCCGATGGCGGGGATGCCAGGCCCCGGGTAATCACCTCGGGCCAGGTCCATGCCCACCAGCGTCACCACCGTGCCGGACAGCACGGCGGCGATGAACAGACGCGCTCGGCGCGGGTGGGCGGAATCGACGACGAACAGCAGCGTGAGCCCTGCGGCCAGGACACCGATGACGTTGCGGGACAGGGTGACGGCACGGGCGTCGCCGGTGACCTCGACAGCCCAGTTGATGACCTCCGGCTGGAAGAGCGTCGTGGCACTCGCCGCCGTCAGAATGGCAAACCACAGACCGCGTTGATAGTGCCGCCTCAGTGCGGGCCGCGCGCGAATGATCAACGCGACCCACATCAGGAGAATGCTCCAGCGGCCAATGTCGTCGGCCCACTCAGTAACGGTCATCGGTCCTCACCCCGAGCAACGCGCCCAGCCGACCCAGCGCTCCGGCGGCAGGGGGCTTCCGGCCGCTGCGCATGAGGCTGGCGAGCATCTCGGCCTCCTGCTCTTCGGTAGTGGTGTGACTGGTCCGCGTCATCAGGCGTCTGATCAGATGAGGTTGGAGCCCGCTGAGCAGACTTCCCAGCCCACCGCCGATGCCGCCGTCGCCGTGCGGAGCCCGGTGTCCCGCCAGCATGTGGGCGATCTCGTGCAGGATGATGTGCTCCCGATGCAGGGGAGCGGTCCGCGCCTCGTAGAAGACGAAGTCCGCGTCGTCAGTGCCCAGCCAAAGACCGCATGCTCCCGCATATGCCGCCTGCTGCGGGAGTTCCTTGAGGACCAACGGTCGGCCTCGGAGAGCCTCCGTCCAACGAACAACGGAATCCAGCGAGTAGGGCTGAGGGACCCTCCGGTTATCGAGAATCTTTCGGCAGCGAGCCTGCAGGTGGACATATTCCCCGGTTGCTGCTTTCCGGTCGCTTTGTGCCCAGCAGGGATCGCCTCGGCCATGTAGGAACCCCGCATGCGCGGGGAGCATCCGCTAGCCGAGTACACGGCGTAGCTGACTCAGGGGTCAGCCCCGCCATTGGCGAGGAGTGATGAGGTGTGAACCTAGCCTATGAAGTCCCCCGGACCCGGAGGTGCGGCAGCACGTAGTTGGCGTGACGTGCGGCTCGGCTCCGTTCGAGGTCGCTCTCCCGGTCCCGGGCCAGGCGACCGTTCGCTGGGACAACGATGCAGGGCATGCCACTATTCGCGTCGAGAGCAATGGCACGTCCTTCGAAACCGAGCAAGTAGTAAGGGGCTGGGACGGGACTGCGAGTCCGAATGGTCTGCCCACAACCGGAGCACCTGCTGGACCTTTGGGGTCGAACGTCGTGGAGCGTAGCTTTCAGATGCCTGATGCACAGGCTGCGATGAGGGCACAACGTGCTTCTGTGGGAGCCAACCTGGGGCCGTATGACGGCATCCACAATAGCTGCGTCACCTACTGTGTAAGCATCCTAAGAGCGGGTGGTGTGGATATAGCCCCCGGAGCTCGCGGAATGATAGCTCTGAGAAATATGATACGTTAAGAGGTGTGGCGTTGGAGCCAGAAGAGGAACATTACAATCTCCCGCTGGCTGAGATTCTCCTGAGCAACAACGTTGGTGTCGCGCACATCAGACTGGTTGGTGATTTGATCTCAGTGAAAGCTCAATTGAGCATCGGGATGCGGGAGATGCCTTCTCTTGCGTTGGATCAGCGCGCCGACATCGCTACAGAGATCCTGAAGCTAGAGGAGGAGTACCGTCTCGCTTGGGAATCGGTCGTTGCTGCGGGGCCGGATATCGAGGAGCTTAAGGCCCGCTTGGTGATCTTGGAAAATGCGTTGCGTGGAGCGGTGCGGGGAGTAGTCGAGTCTGCGCGTCGCAACGGCATCCATGTCGCGAATTTGTCCCTTGAATAGCGGCGGCATGCGTTGCGCGGTGTCGACGCTAGTGAGTCCGAGAACTGCTCTTTGGCCCCTGCCTGGCGTTGGCTAGTCGCCTGTCGTGGTCTCAGCAGGAGGGCAAGTGCTCGCGAAAGGCGAGATTGATCAGATCAAGACTGCATGTGACGAGTTGGGCTCCAAGAGGGTCATTGCTCTTTCGGTGGCCGCAGGCTCTCGGGTTCTTCCCGCCTATCAGGCTTACAGCGAGGCTCGCCGTCAGGTCCGAGGGCACGGACTGGTTCACGATGGAATGGTAGGCATATGGCGAGTTCTGCGTGCCAGGCCAAGGGCTTCCGCTGCCGAAATCGCCCCTCTGATTGTCGAGGCGATCAGGCGTGCCGAGGCAGACTTCAAGCTGATCAACGAGACAGAAGAGCAGACTCTTCCAGAAGAACTGGCCGCGCAATCCATTACTGCGGCAACTCACGCTTTGCGTGCCTACCTCGAAGAGCCGCGGATGAATGCATTCCATACGCTTGCCGTTGCTCTGGAAATTGACGTGGTGTGGGCGGAGAGTGAGGCGGATGGCCCGAACCTCGAAGGCGTCGTCTCCCGGAGTCATCTGCTGGCTCATTACGGGCAGCAGATGCGAGACGCCGCTGCCCTTGCTGCTGTTGAGGAAGCAGAAGAGAAGCGTTTGTTTCGTGACATTGCGATGCGTGCCGAGCGGGAGGGGCTTCCTTACCTACTTCGAATGAGAGATCTCGTGCCTCCCGCCGCAGGCTGATGTGAACGTGCGAGACGGTGTTGAGGATCTGCCGTGGACGGATACATACGGATCTTTCGTGCGGCAGTTCGTGCTGCCTCACGCGGGCGGATTCGTCGCAACGGTGGTGGAGTATCGAGTTCTGGTAACAGGCCTTGGAGGTTCGTGCTAGGGAGTGGTGGGTGTAGTGGATCAGGTCAGTCTGGCGGGGGCGCTGGCCCTCGCCAGGATGAGGCCGGTTCTTGAGTTTGCTGGGACGCGATTCCTGGTGGAAATCGATCGCGTCGTCGTCGCGTGCAGCACCCCAGAGGATCCTGTTCGTCCAGAGGAGGTCGATGCGCTCCGGTCTCAGCGAGTCGAGATTGGGGTGCTGGAAGATTGCTCTGTCCCGCAGTACTTCCAGTCGACTGCCGCAGGCGTAGCCGTACTTGTAGCATCTGGGGAGTCGCCCGCAGGCGATCGAGGGCGGAGAATTAAGTCCAACGTAGGGAACTTCTGGAACTCCTGTGATGACCTGCTGCATGCCGGTGGAGGTTACGCGCGCGCCGAATTCCAGGGCATAAAGACAACGCTGCGAGGGATCGAGGACGTCTGGAGCGACGGCGACTCTCGCCTGCTGGCCGATGCTCGTGTTGATCCGTTGGATATGTACGCGAGGCGTCTGGCCAAGATTCGCTCCGCTTATGTAAAGCGCCGGGAGGTTGCGCGAGTCGTCGCTGAGCGTTATTCACGGGGCGTCACCAGCCGAGTCGGTAGAATTCAAGTGACGTGATGATGCGGATGACCGTAGGGAGTTCGGCGAGGCGTCCTCGATAGCCGGTGGCAAGTATTTTCCAGTTCTTGAGGTGGGCGATGCACCGCTCGACCGCCGACCGTATCGATGA
>NZ_JAVREL010000047.1:0-5454 GCF_031845365.1 Streptomyces litchfieldiae | reverse complement strand
TCACCGCACCCCACCTCGTCGCCCTCGTCCGCGCAGGCGCGAAGTTCGAGAACGGAATCCTCGTCGAACGCGAGGAAGCTCACGCAGCCTGAACTACCTCATGATCCACAGGTATTGACAATTGCTCGAGGCCCGCGCCTTGGGCTCCGGCTTCCGCGGAGGCTTGATCGAACTACTCCCCTTGCAAGGGTTACGGAACAGACGTTTGTCCTCGACCGCAGCCTGCATGATCGCCTTCAGGTAGACCCATGCGACGTACGCCGTGCCTGATCCGACCTCACGCTGGACATCAGCTGACCACTTCCGCAACTCGGCGGTACCGATGTCCCGCAAGGCCAGCTCCCCAAGATGCGGCAGCACTTGGCCCCAGATGCGGTACCTCATGCTCTCCAGCGTCTGCGCCGGATGGACCTGGGACGGCCACCAGTGCTTCTCGACGTACTCGATCAGGCTGATCTCGCCGTCACGCGGGTCAACGAAGTCACCCCGGCGCGCATCGGTCTGGGCCTCGGCCAACCACGCCTTGGCGTCAGTGGTGGTGTCGAACGAGCGGTCCCGAACCCCGGGTATCCCCTTTACCCGGTAGCGAGTGCACTTGCCCCACAGGGCAGTGCGTTCCCGCTTCCCGGTTTCCTTGTTCGGCCTCTTCTTGAGCCATCGGTCTTCTATGTAACCCGCCATGTGCGACCTAATTCCTTCCCGACTCGGCCTCTATCGACGCGACGTGTATCGCGACCAGCACACAGACGACCGGTACTGACAGGAAATTCCGAGTGTTGCAGAACCATAATGCGAACGTCGTCAGTCAAACCGCACTGTGCTATCCACGCCGCTGCGGCGCCCCCTTCAGCGGATTGAGATCCGGGTTTGACCGCGAATCCGCCTTCTGCTGCTCGGCGAGCCAAGCATCGAGCAAGTCCCGGCGGTACATGACCCGCCCGCCGGGGCCCATGCGGAAGCTGGGCGGCCCCTGTCGGCGATGACGCCACACGTACAGGGTGTTCACTGAGATGCCCATGTACCTCGCCGCCTTCTGGACATTGAGGAAGGCAGGTTCAACCACGGGCTCGGACTGGCTGCGCATCGATTCCTTCCGGAGCAGACACCGCCAAGGAGGCGGACACGGCACATTCCCGCCAAACGCACGTGGAACCAGTGGGATCACTGCCGACGGATAGGACCAGGATTCGTAGAATCCGGAATTTGGCGAGGCCGCCATTCCGTGATAGAGACGCTCTCCAGGTCATCGCCGATACGCCCTGCTCGGCCACCACCAGCCGAGGCGTTGACGAGTGGATCCAACTCGGCGTCTTCGCCCAGCTCAAGCGGATCGCCCTGGAGACGTACGACCGGACCGTCGTTCTCGTCCTTGAGGAGATTGCCATCGAGGGCTGCATCACCAAGGCGCCTGGCGGTGGGGAGGCCGCCGGATGGGTCACCGGTCGACCGCAGCAAACAGGGCCTGAAAACGAACCTCAGGAATGACGGGAGGTCAGGGAAATCCCCCGCTCGGTGCATTGTGGCCCCGGCCAACCGTCACGACTCCCCGATCCTCAACCCCACGCTGGAGCTGCTGGACGACCTCGGGCCGCTCCCCGACTACACCACCGTGAACCTGGACGCCAGCTACGACTCCGCCACATCGCGCGCACGCTCGCCGAGCACAGCCTCACCGGCCCGCATCGCCCGCAAGGCCGAGAAGGCACCGATCCAGGCCACCCGGTGCTGCTACGTCGAGCGCACGCACGCCTGCCAGAACGCCTTCCATCGGCTGGCCCACTGCTACGAGCGCAGGATCGCGGTCATCGACGCCTTCTTCGACCTCGCCGACGCCATCATCACCGTGCTCAGCCTCATCCGCCGCGCCCGCACCACCCACCACTCATCGATCGCCCCCCGTTATCCGGGCTGACTCCTTCAGCACCAGCGCCCCGCGCCCGAACCGCTCCCTGGGCCAGCCCCCGAACCAGTAGCACACCAGCACGTCAAAGGAGGGGCCCCACCGTGGTAGGACCCCCTCCTTCGACGCAAACGTGCCAACCGGGCGCTCACGCCCTCACCTGCCGACCACCGCACTACAAGTAGGTGCTGGCGAACGTGCCGTCGAAGCCCAGGGCACGGTTGGTGACCTCCGGATGCGGATCAACCTGCTCCAGCTCCCCGCAGTGCTGCCGGTACCAGCCCGCCGGAATCCGCGGCTCACGCCACTCATTCGTGCACCGGCAACGCACCGACACCGTCTCCGTCCGCAGTTGGAGAATCAGCAGCCAGTCCCGCTCCGCCCCGCACGCCCCACACACCAACAGCCCCCCGTCCAGCGGCAGCTCGAACGGATACGGCCAGCACAACGACCCGCCCTCCCCCACAGACAAACCCGGCACCACGGCCGGCGCGGGGACCGGCTGCTGCCCGGGCGACGGCACGTCCGACACCCGTCCTCTCTCCGAACCGCGTGTGCCTCTGCGCAGTGTGAACACCTCGTTGTCCCTCCTGACCTCCCGAAGCGTCCCAGCATCATCCGTCCCACAGGCCAACAAGTCCACCTCAATCAGACACCATGGCTTTGTGCATCTCCAGGAGCAGCAGATGTGGATGGGAGTTGGGAGGCGGTTGGTGGTCTCTCGTCGCCTGAATGTCGATGAGAGATGAGAGCACTATCTGCGGGGGAGGCAGGCTTGTGGTCCTGAAAGACGCACGCGCGTGTCAACGAGCGTGTCAATGAGACGGAAGCGGCCGACGCCCGAGCCATGCACGAGGTCGAGGTCTGCCAGCTCTGCGCGGAGCCCACGATCTGGAGTGATCTCCGGGGCAACCCGCCTGGCCGTGGGCCGCCCGCCGGTGGCACTATCTGCGGGATGCCCCCTTCCCTTCAGGTCGGCCCGTACACCGTCATCGCGCTCGCCGACGGCGCGGGCTCCTTCTTCTCCCCCAGGTCGGAGGCGTTCCCCGGCGCCACCACCGAGCAGTGGGCGGCGGCCGACCAGCTCGATCCCGGCGCGCTCGACGCCGACGGGCGTTGGTGGCTCCAGTTCCGCGCGTTCGCGATCCGCAGCGACCAGGGCGTGACGCTGGTCGACGCTGGGATCGGCCCGGCCGACAGCCCGGCGGCCTCGTGGGCGCCCGTGCCCGGGGCGCTCCCGGCTTCGCTGGCCGCCGCGAGTATCGAACCATCCGACGTAGACACCGTGGTGCTCACGCACCTCCACACCGACCACGTGGGCTGGGCCGTCGTCGGCGGCGAGCGGACGCGGCCGTACTTCCCGAACGCCGAATACCTGTTGCAGCAGGCCGAACTCGACGCGATCGAGGAGGTCAACCCGCCGCTGCGGTCCGCTGTGATCGACCCGCTCCGGAAGACCGATCAGCTACGGCTGCTCGACGGCGACACTCCGCTGCGCAGCGGCGAGCGCGTGTTCGCCACGCCCGGTCACACGCCCGGGCACCAGAGCGTGCTCGTCGAGTCCGGACGCGAACTGGTCGCCGTCACCGGTGACCTGCTCGTGCACGCGATCCAGCTGCTCCACCCCGAACTCGCCTACGCCCACGAGATGGACCCTGAGCAGGCAAGGGCCTCAAGGGAACAAGTGCTCCACAGCCGGGCCGCCAGCACCCTCTACCTCGCGACCCCGCACCTGACCGAGCCGTTCATCGCCCGCTGACCCACCCGGCGGGGCGAAGTCGACCTCCGCCTCATGAACTAGCCTCGATCTTTCGTGACGGCCTGCCGGTTCATCTGGTGGGCCGTTTCGGCTTGTTGGATGGGGTGCGGGCAGGCTAGTGGCCCGGCTGTCGCGTCGGGTGGGCGCCGGGTTCCACGGCTCCGGCGTGCGGGTTCTGGTCGTAGGGATGGGTTGTCGCTGCTGGTCAGCCAGGGTTCGGGAGAGCCTGCAGTCGTTCGATCGCGTCGGTGATCACGTCGGTCCAAGGCCAGTGCGTCGCGAATTTCAGGTGTCGGCGGCGGGCTGTGGTGACGAGCTGGGCGGCGGCGGAGAACAGACGGATCCGCAGTCGGCGGGGCTCCCAGAGCCGGGGCTGGCCGGTCAGGGCGAGCTGGGCGATCTCCAGCCAGATCTGATTCTGCGCGGTGGCATAGAGAGGCAGGTTGCGCAGGCCGGTGGCACGGGCTCCTCGAATGCGGTCCTCGGCTCTCGCCCTCTGGCGGTGGCGCAGTTCGAGGGCGGCGATCGGGACGCCGGCGGTGTTCGTGGCGAAGCAGGTCAGCCGCAGTCCGTCGGCGTCGGTGAAGCGCAATTGGGCGCCGGGGTGCGGGCGTTCTTTGCGGACGATCAGCCGCATGCCCTTCGGCCAGCCCTTGAGGCAGTCGCCGTCGATTTCGGCGACCCAGGCGCCGTCGCGGATCTCTCCGTCGGGTTCGACCGCCGGCGTCCAAGCCGATGCCGGGACCTTCAAAACGGCCTGGTGGATCTGCTCGGTGATGGTCATGCCGACCGAGTACGACAGCCACCGGCCGCGTCTGGCCAGCCAGGCCACGAACTCGTGGGTGCCGCCGCCGGAATCGGTCCGGATCAGTGTCTGCCGGCCGCGCCGGTACTTCTTCGGCAGCTGGGCCAGGGCGAGTTGGGCGATGGCGATGTGGTCGACGGCGGTGTTGCTGCCCGCGTTGCCGGGCCGCAGCATGCCAGCGACCGGCTCCCCGCTGCCGCCTCGGCCGTGGTCGACGAAGGCCATCAGCGGGTGGTGTCCGAACGTCTTCTTCCAGGTCGCGGCGGCGTCCTGTTTCTCGGAGTGGGCCAGCACGAGCACCCCGTCGATGTCCACGATCACCTGTCCGGCGGCGTCCGGTGCCGCTTGCCCGGACAACTTCCAGACCCGTTCGCGGGGCCCGCGCGGTGCGGATCGCCGCCAGGGCCTTCGGCCCGGCCGAGGCGAGAGCGTCGATGAGGCGGGAGACGGTGGGGTCGGAGGCCACCGGACCGAACACGGCCGGCTCGGCCCGCAGCATGCCCACATCGGCCAGACAGTCCCCGCCGAGCGCGACAGCCAGGGCCACATCCAGCAGGATCTTCCCCGGATCGTGCACCGCACGCGCCTTGCACCACGGTGCCAGAGCCGCCGATATCGCCTGGTCCAGCCCGGTCTTACGGGCCGTCTCCACCAGCAGGACGCCCCCCGCCTGCGAGACCACCGCCCGGCCACCACCCTCGACGCGGACACGCGGGTAGGACCCGATACGCTTCTTCACCTGGGAAGTGCCTCCGGCGGTGGCAGGAACAAGGACCTCGACAATCCTTATTCTTGCAGGTCAACGCAATGCCGGTGACTTAGCGTGTTTGCGCAGGTCATTGGGGGTTACAGAGTGGGCGTCGGTAGGCGGCCCGGCCTGTAGCGTCCTGGTTCGGGTGGCTTTCCGGTGAAAGGGTCCGCACGGCAACGGAGTTCCCCGTAGGCAGGAGATCGACCAAGATCCTTCTGCCGTATGAGGAACTCCGTTGG
>NZ_JAVREL010000046.1:0-6429 GCF_031845365.1 Streptomyces litchfieldiae | reverse complement strand
CCTCCAACACCCCAGCCAACGCCCCCCGATCACCCACATCACACCCCACCACCCGAACATCCACCGCACCCAACCCCACCAACTCCTCAACCAACCCACCAGCACCCACACTCCCCAACCCACGACGCCCCACCAACACCAAACGACGCACCCCACGCACCCCCACCAACCACCGAGCAACCACCCCACCCAACGAACCCAACCCACCCGACACCAACACCCACCCCGACGACACATCAACCTCTGGACGGGGCAGGGTGAGAACGAGCTTGCCGATGTGCTTGGCCTGGCTCATCGCGCGGAAGACGGCCGGGGCGCGGCCGATGGGGTGGGCGGCGACGGGGAGCGGGGTGATGACGCCGCGCGCCAGCAGGTCGACCAGGTCGCGCAGCATCTCGCCGATCCGGTCGCGGCCGGCCTCCATGAGGTCGAACGCCTGGTAGCGCACCCCCGGGTGGGCGGCGGCGACCGAGGCGGCGTCGCGGATGTCGGTCTTGCCCATTTCGAGGAACCGGCCGCCGTCGGCGAGGAGTTCGAGGGAGGCGTCAACGAACTCCCCGGCCAGCGCGTTGAGAACGACGTCGATGCCCCGTTCGCCCGCCTCGGCGGCGAAGGCCGTCCGGAAGCCGGTGGTGCGGGAGGACGCGATGCGCCGCTCGTCGATGCCGAGGCCGCGCAGCGTGTCCCACTTGCCCTCGCTGGCGGTGCCGTAGACCTCGGCGCCCCAGTGCCGGGCGAGCTGGGCGGCAGCCATGCCGACGCCGCCCGCGGCGGCGTGGACGAGCACGGACTCCCCCGGCTTCAGCCCGGCCAGGTCGCGCAGCGCGTAGTAGGCGGTGAGGAAGACCAGCGGCACGGAGGCGGCCCGCTCAAACGTCCAGTCGTCGGGCATGCGGGTGATCAGTCGCTGGTCGGTCACCGTGACGGGGCCGAACGCCTTGGTCATCAGGCCCAGCACGCGGTCGCCGACGGCCAGTCCCATGACGCCGGGGCCGACCTCGGTGATGACGCCGGCGCCCTCGCTGCCCATCACGGCCGGCCCGGGGTACATGCCGAGCGCGATGAGGACATCGCGGAAGTTGAGGCCGGCGGCCCGGACGGCGACGCGCACCTCGCCCTCGCCGAGGGGCTGTTCGGCCGCCTCCGGGGCGGGCACGAGCGCGAGGCCGTCGAGCGTTCCGGCGGTCACGCTGTCCAGCCGCCAGGTGTCGGCGCCGGGCGGCGGCGCCAGGGTGTCGTCGGTTGCCACCCTGGTCAGCCGGGGAACGAGGATGTCGCCCGCGCGCAGGGCGAGTTGGGGTTCACCCAGGGCCTCGGCGCCGGCGATGGCGCGCGGCAGCGCGACCGTGCCGCCGTGCTCACCGGGCAGGTCGAGGAGGGTGATCCGGCCGGTGTGCTCGGCCTGGGCGGAGCGCACCAGGCCCCAGACGGCGGACAGCGCCGGGGAGGCCGGCTCGGGGCCGTCCCCGGCGGGGACGGCGCCCCGGGTCACCACGACGAGGCGGGAGTCGGCGAGCCGTTCGTCGGCGAGCCAGGTCTGCAACGCGCCCAGCACCTCGGCGGTGACGGCGTGGGCGGCGGCGGCCAGGTCGTCGCCGGGTGGCGGCGCGCAGGGCAGCAGGATGCGGTCGGGGGCCGAGGTCTCGCCGGCCTCGACGGCGCGGCACAGGTCGGCGAGACCGGCGTGCGCGGTCACCGCGCCGGGGGCGCCGGACAGCGCGGCGGCCAGGCCCAGGGGGTCGGGTCCGGCCACGGCCCAGCGGGTGTCGGCGGACGGCACCGGCTGCTCGGGTACCGCCAGCGGCACCCATTCGACGCGGAACAGCGCGTCCAGGGCGCCGGGCCCGGGCCGGCTGAGCTGTTCGGCGGCGACCGGGCGCAGCACGACGGCGTCGACGGTGGCGACGGGGCCGCCCGCGGGGTCGGCGAGCGACATCGTGACCGTGTCGGTGCCGGCCGCGGCCAGGCGCATGCGCAGCGCGTGGGCGCCGGAGGCGTGCAGGGTCACGCCGCTCCACAGGAAGGGCAGCCGGGTCTCGCCGGTGTCGGCGAGGAAGTCGCCCGCGCGCAGGGCGTGCAGGCAGGCGTCCAGCAGGGCCGGGTGGAGGCCGAACCGGCTTGCCCGGTCCTTGAGTTCGTCGGGGAGGGCGACCTCGGCGTAGACGTCGGGCCCGAGCCGCCAGGCGGCGCGCAGGCCCTGGAAGGCCGGGCCGTAGCCGTAGCCGGTCTCGGCGGTGTCGGCGTAGAAGCCGGTGAGGTCCACGGGTTCGGCCCCGGCCGGGGGCCACTGCCCGGTGAGCCCATCGTCGGCGGGTGGGGCGGCGGGCAGCGCGGCGGCGAGCGTGCCGGTGGCGTGCCGGATCCAGGGGGCGCCGTCCCCGGCGTCCTCGGGGCGGGCGTGCACGCCGACGGGCCGGCGGCCGGTGTCGTCGGGGGCGCCGACGGACACCTGGACCTGGACGGCGCCGCGTTCGGGCAGCACGAGCGGGACCTCCAGGGCCAGTTCCTCGACGTGGCCGCAGCCGGCCTCGTCGCCGGCCCGAACGGCCCACTCAAGGAACGCGGTTCCGGGCACGAGCACGGCGCCCAGGACCTGGTGGTCGTTGAGCCAGGGCTGGGTGGCGGCGGAGATCCGGCCGGTGAGCAGCAGGCCGTCGGAGTCGGCGGGCCGCACGGCCGCGCCCAGCAAAGGGTGGCCGGCGGCGGTCAGGCCGAAGTCGGCCGGGTCGCCGGTGGCCGGCCCGGAGACCAGCCAGCGGTGCTCGCGCTGGAACGCGTAGGTGGGCAGGTCCACGATCCGCGCGCCGGTGCCGGCGAGGACGGCCGTCCAGTCCACGGCGGTGCCCGCGCAGTGCGCGCGGCCCAGGGCGGCGAGCAGCGTCTCGGTCTCGTCGCGGTTCTTGCGCAGCACGGGCACGGCCACCGGGGTCCGGCCGCGCTCAGGGGGCAGGCACTCCTCGGCCATGGCGGACAGCACGCCCTCCGGGCCGAGTTCGAGGAAGACGCGGATGCCCTGGCCGGCCAGCGCGGCGACGCCGTCGGCGAACCGGACCGGCTCGCGCACGTGCCGCACCCAGTAGTCGGCGGTGCCGATCTCCTCGATTCCGGCGGGGCGGCCGGTGAGGTTGGACACGAGCGCGACGGCCGGCTCGGTGAAGGTCAGGCCGGCCACGACCTCGGCAAAGTCGGCGAGCATCGGCTCCATGAGCGGCGAGTGGAAGGCGTGGGAGACCCGCAGCGGGCGGGTCTTGAGGCCCTCGGCCGTCCAGCGTTCGCGCAGGCCCGCCACGGTCTCGGCGTCGCCGGAGACGACGACGGACTCGGGGCCGTTGACCGCGGCCAGCGAGACCCGGTCGGCCATGCCCTCGATGTCCCGCGCGACCCGCTCCTCGGCGGCCCGGACGGAGAGCATCGCGCCGCCGCGCGGCAGGGCCTGCATCAGCCGGCCGCGGGCCGCGACCAGGGAGCAGGCGTCGTCGAGGGAGAGCAGCCCGGCGGCGTGCGCGGCGGCCACCTCGCCCACGGAGTGGCCGATGAGCGCGTCGGGCCGGACGCCGAACGATTCGACGAGCCGGAACAGCGCCACCTCGATGGCGAACAGCGCGGCCTGGGTCCAGGCGGTCTCATCCAGCGGGCCCTGTCCCGGGGTGGCTGTGGCGTCGAACACCACGTCGCGCAGCGGGCGTTCGAGCCGCGGGTCGAGCCGTTCGCACACGGCGTCGAAGGCGGCCGCGAAGACGGGGAACGTGCGGTACAGCTCGTGGCCCATGCCGGGCCGCTGCGCGCCCTGGCCGGTGAACATCAGCGCGGTCTTGACGGGGCCGCGGGCCGTGCCGCGGGTCAGCGTGCCGGACTCGCCGCCCTCCGCGAGCCGTTCCAGCCCGGCGAGCAGGTCGTCGCGGTCGCGGCCGAGGAGTACGGCGCGGTGCTCCAGCGTGGCGCGGGTGGCGGCCAGGGACACGCCGATGTCGGCCGTCGTCGCGGCGTCGCCGTCGGCCGTTGCATCGGTGAGGAACGCGTGGAGGCGCCGGGCCTGGGCGCGCAGCGCGGGCTCGCTCCGGGCAGACAACGACCAGGGCAGCACGGGCAGTTCGGCGGGGGCGGTCTCCTCGGCGGCGGTCGGCTCGGGGGCGGGCGGGGCCTGTTCGAGGATGAGGTGGGCGTTGGTGCCGCTGACGCCGAAGGAGGAGACGGCGGCGCGGCGCGGGCGGCCGGTGTCGGGCCAGGCGATGGACTCGGTGAGCAGCTCGACGGTGCCGGAGGACCAGTCGATGTGCGGGGAACGCTCCTCGGCGTGCAGGGTCTTGGGCAGCACGCCGTGCCGCAGCGCCATGACGGTCTTGATGACGCCGGCCACCCCGGCGGCGGCCTGGGCGTGTCCGATGTTGGACTTGATGGACCCTAGCCACAGCGGGCGGCCGTGGGCGCGTTCCCTGCCGTAGGTGGCCAGCAGCGCCTGGGCCTCGATGGGGTCGCCGAGGGAGGTGCCGGTGCCGTGCGCCTCGACGGCGTCGATGTCCGCCGGGGACAGCCGGGCCTTGGCCAGGGCCTGGCGGATGACGCGCTGCTGGGCCGGGCCGTTGGGGGCGGACAGGCCGTTGGAGGCGCCGTCCTGGTTGAGCGCGGAGCCCCGGACGACGGCGAGCACCTGGTGGCCGTTGCGCCGGGCGTCGGAGAGGCGTTCCACCAGCAGGAGGCCGACGCCCTCGCCCCAGCCGGTGCCGTCGGCCGCGGCGGCGAACGCCTTGCAGCGGCCGTCCCGGGCGAGCCCGCGCTGCTGGCTGAAGGAGATGAAGACGCCGGGGTTGTCGAGCACCATGACGCCGCCGGCCAGGGCCAGGTCGCACTCGTCCTCGCGCAGGGCCTGGCAGGCGAGGTGGAGGGCGACCAGGGAGGAGGAGCAGGCGGTGTCCACGGAGACGGCCGGGCCCTCCAGCCCGAGGGTGTAGGCGATGCGGCCGCTCATCACCGAGCCGGCGCCGCCGGTCATCAGGTGGCCCTCGTCGCCCTGGTCGCCGCCGGCGACCGACTGCCGCTGGTGGCCCTCGCCGTAGCCGAGGTAGTGCCCGCCGAGGAACACGCCGGTCCGGCTGCCGCGCAGGGCGGCGGGCACGACGCGGGCGCGTTCCAGGGTCTCCCAGGACACTTCGAGCAGCAGCCGCTGCTGGGGGTCCATGGCCAGTGCCTCGCGCGGCGATATCCCGAAGAAGTCGGCGTCGAACTCGCCGGCGTCGTGCAGGAATCCGCCCTCGCGGGAGTAGGTCTTGCCGACCGCGCCGGGCTCGGGGTCGTAGATGCTCTCCACGTCCCAGCCGCGGTTGACGGGGAACTCGCTGACGGCGTCGCGGCCTTCGGCGACGAGCTGCCACAGTTCGTCCGGCGAGGACACGCCGCCGGGGTAGCGGCAGCCCATCCCGACGATCGCGATCGGCTCCTCCTCCTCCAGCTCCCGCACGCGCCTTCGCGCCTTCCGCAGGTCGGCCGTGGCCCGCCTGAGGTAGTCGCGCAGCTTCTCCTCTTCGTTCATGTCACCGTTCACCTGTTCCGGTCACCTGTGGTGGGCGTGCGGGTTGTCAGGGGGTTTCGAGTTCGTCGTCGAGCAGGTCGAACAGCTCGCTGTCCGAGGCCGACTCCAAGTGCTCGTCGTCCGGGTCGCCCCGGCCGCCGCCCAGGTCCTGCCACTTGGACATCAGCGCGCGGAGGCGATGGGTGATCTCCTGACGGGCCGCCCGGTCGTCTGGGTCGACGGCCGACAGGGCGGCGTCCAGGCTCTCGATCTCGGCGAGCGCGGGGAGAGCCGGCGCGCCCCCCTCGGGCGTCAGGTCGTCGTGGAGCCGGTCGGCCAGCACCTCGGGGGTCGGGTGGTCGAAGATCAGGGTGGCGGGCAGGGCCAGCCCGGTCTCGGCGGTCAGGCGGTTGCGGAGCTCGACCGCGGTGAGCGAGTCGAATCCGATCTCGCGGAACGGCCGTTCGGGTTCGACCGTGTCGGCGCCTGTGTGGCCGAGGACCGCCGAGGCATGGCCGCGCACCAGGTCGAGCAGGAGGTCGCGCCGGGCGGGCGCGGACAGCCGGGCCAGCCGCGCGGCCAGGGCCTGGGCGCCGTCCGGCTCGATACCGGCCGCGGCGGCGCGCCGGCCGGGGGCCGGGCGGATCAAGTCCCGCAGCAGCTCGGGCGGTTCGGCCGAGCCGCCCTGGGCGCGCAGGCGAGCGAGGTCGAGGGCGGCGGGCACGAGCAGCGGCTCGCCGGCGTTCTCGGCCGCGCCGAGGAGGGCGAGCGCGCGGGGGGCGGGCATGGGCAGCAGGCCGCCGCGGGCCATGCGGGCGCGGTCGGCGTCATCCAGAGCACCGGCCATACCGCCTTCCTGCTCCCACATCCCCCACGCCAACGACACACCCGGCAACCCCAACGACCGCCGATACGCCGCCAAC
>NZ_JAVREL010000045.1:0-9117 GCF_031845365.1 Streptomyces litchfieldiae | reverse complement strand
CCCGTCCGGCAGCACTCCGCCGGCGCCGTCCGAGCCTTCCCAGGTGATCTCCCAGGTGAGCGAGGCGGTCAGCGGATACGCCCCGGCATCCTGGGTGGCCCGCAGAAAGGTCACCCCGCACGGCGGCTCCTGCTCCGCCATCCCCTCCCGGTAGGGCTCTCCGAGGTCTGTGCACTCTCCCGTGGCGGGGTGGGTCACGGCGTCCGGGGTTCCCGGATCGACGGTCAGTGCCACGGGAGTGGCGGTGGCGGTGGCCCACAGCCCGTAGGCGTCGAGGGAGGCGGTGACGGAGACGGGCCCGAACTCGGCCTCGTCGAGCCAGATCCAGGTGGCGAGATTGACTTTCTGCGTCCCGGACGGGTTCCATTCGATCTCGGTCTGGGGTACGCGTACGCGTTCGTAGGCGAGTTCGGCGAGCATCTCGGCGTCGAGCACTCCGGGTTCGTCGGGGGGCGGCTGGCCGAAGTCGACCCAGAAGGTGCGGAATTCGCACTCCCATTGGGCATTCACGTCCGGGTGGTCCTGATTCCGGACAACCGTCCAGAACATGCCCTCGCCCTGCTTGTCGATGTTGTAGTTCGGATAATCGCCGTTCTCGCCGTAGGTCTCCTCCAAGGACTCCCGGAGAGCGTCCTTGTCCTCCTGAAGGTGCCCGGCGCCGTAGAACTCGCTGGATAACTCGTCCCAGTAGGCCCGGTACTGCTCAGGGGCGTAGGTCGGCGCGTAATAGCAGGCGGGCGGGGACCAAGAGGTATCGCTGCTGGCGAGCCCTCCACCGTCATCCGTGCCGTTGCCGCTGATCGTGACGGGCGAGTTGAACACGCCCGTCTCCAGGATGTCCCCCTCCCTGCCGGCGTTTGTCTCCTGCTCGCCCTCCCCGCCGTTCTTCACATCGGCGCGTGCCACCGATGCCAGCGATAAGCACGCGGCGATGACCACGACTCCGAAAACTCGGCCCCCCATCCGAGTCACTGGCACTCCGGCGCCCCCTCCGTGAAGCCGTAGTCGACGGTCTGCCAGACTCCATCGGCGTTCTGCTCCAGCCGCCCGCTGTACAGGTCAGGAAGCGCCTGCCCGTCCGCCTCTTCGACGATCTCTCCCGAGGCGAAATCGATCGTGTACACCTCGGTGTAATCCCGGCAGAAACTGAAGGTGGCCGCTCCCTCCTGATCCTCCAGAACAGTTACGTCGAACCGGTAATAGCGTGAGGTGCCCCCGGACGAGAGCCCGCCCTCGTAGATGTCGTCCAGCATGCGGATGGTCCGGTCCAGGGCCGCTCCCGCGATGTAGTAGCGAAGGGCCGGGCGGTTCGACTGGAAGCTGACGATCGCCTCGTCCTGGGCATCCTGGAATCCCTGGAGGTCACGGATGATCGCATCGACCGTCGCGTCATCCGTGGTGGTGTCCTCGTAAACGTTCCGGTAGTCATCCCCGAAGTCCACCGTCGGCCGCCCCTCGGCTTCCTCGGTGGGTGTCTCCGCTGGCTCCTCGGTGGGCTCTTCCGTGGTCTCTTCGCCTGTCTCGACTCCCTGGATCTCGTCCGTCTCGTCGTCGTCTCCTCCGCCGCAGGAGGTGAGCAGCAGGGCGGTGGCCATGGAGGCCGAGGTGGCGAGGAGGGGGATTCCGGTCCGGCGCTTCACAGTGACTCCGTTTCGACAGAGGGTGATGGCTGACTCGGCATCAGCCTAAGCCTCCTCCCCCGCGCACCGCCGTCGGATACCCATTGCGACCGCTTGCGCCCTGCCGGTAACTTCCCCTGCGGGGGTGGTTGTTGTGGCACGTGCGTCCGACTGGAGTCCGGTGGACATGGACTCCGATCCGACTCCGGGCAACCCGGAGGAGATCCGTGAACTGGCCGAGGACCTCCAGGAGTTCGCCGATGACGTGGGAGAAGCCCTCGGCAAGATCCGGGGCATGGCCTCCGACCGCGCCGTCGCCGACTGGTCCGGATTGTCGGCGGACGCGTTCCGTGCGGAGTTCGACGGGGTTCCGGAGAACCTGACCAAGCTCCGGACGTCGTATGACATGGCGGCGGACGCGCTGGCGCGTTACTGGCCCAGGCTGGAGAACGCGCAGGGCATGGCCGACCGTGCTCTGGAGAGCGCGATCGCCGCCCAGGACGACCTGCGCGCAGCCCAGTCGGAGTTGGGCGACGCGCAGGACTGGGTCTCGCGGGCCGGGGAGGAAGCCGAACGCCTCCAGGACGAAGGCGAAAGCACTGCCGCCGAGCCGCCGGATGAGCAGGCCGTCCGTGACGCGGTGCGCGACCACCAGGCCGCCGAGGACGCCGCCGGAGCCGCCCAGTCCCGCGTGGACGCGGCCGAGCAGCGGCTTGCCGCCGCGCGGGAGCTGGCAGGCCAGGCGCGGGAGCTGCGCGAGGAGGCCGCCCGGGAGTGCGCGAGGGACATCGACGCCGCCTCCGACGCCGGGATCCAGAACCGCAGTTGGTGGGAGGACGCCGTCAACTGGGTCACGGAGAACTGGGACACCTTCGTCGACATCTGCAAACTCGTCGTCGCGGTCCTCGGCATCGTCGTGATGATCATCGGCGGCCCCCTCGCCTGGGTCGTCCTCGCCGCCGCCCTCGTCGTCCTCGCCGACACCCTCGTCAAATACGCCCAAGGCAGAGCATCACTGTTCGACGTCGCCTTCGCCGCACTGGACTGTATTCCGGGGATGAAGGGCCTCACCACCCTCGGCGGCCTCGCTGCCGGCCTGCGCGGCCTGGCGACCACCGGACTGCGCGGCATATCCGCCGGCGTACAAGGGGTGGGGCAGGGTCTGCGCCACATGGGACGCGAGTTCCGGCGGCTGCTCTGCAGGAACGACCCCATCGACATGGCCACCGGCGACGTGGTCATGTCCGTCACGGACCTGGCGCTCTCCGGCAGGCTGGACCTCGCGTTCCGCCGCTACCACCGCTCCGGTACAGCCAACGGTCGCTGGCTCGGCCGCGCGTGGTTCTCCACCCTCGACCAGCGGCTGGTGCTGGACGCGGGCGGCGTCCGGTTCTTCGCGGAAGACGGCATGGTGCTGCACTACCCGGTGCCGCTCCGCGAGGCGGACACGCCAGTGATGCCGGTCGAGGGGCCCCGCTGGGGGCTGAGTTGGAACGGCAACGCCCACGGTACGCTCGCGATCCATCAGGACGACGGCAACCGCACCCTCCACTTCGCGCCGGTCGACAACAACGCCGGTAGGCTGCCGCTGGTCGCCGTCACCGACCCCAACGGCAACCGGATCGACGTCCACCACGACGCCGACGGGATCCCCACCGAGATCAGGCACAGCGGCGGCTACCGCCTGGGGCTGACCGTGCGGGACCAGCGACTGCGCGACCTGGTGCTGTTGAGCGATCCGCAGCAGCCGGTGCTGCGCCGCTACGAGTACGACGCCAGGGGCGAGCTCAGCGGGGTGCGGGACTCCTCGGGCACCGTCTTCTCGCTGCGCTACGACGGCCGGCGCCGGATCACAGGCTGGCGGGACCGTAACGGCAACTCGTTCGCCTACCAGTACGACGACGCCGGCCGGTGCGTCGCGACTGGGATGCCAGACGGCACCTTGGCCAGCACTATCGCCTACGCGCCCGAAACCGGTTCCACCACTTACACCAACTCCCTCGGCCAGACCACCACGTTCCAGTTCGACGACGCGTACCGGCTGGTCAGCGAAACCGACCCGCTAGGTCACGTTACCCACTACAGCTACGACCGCCACGACAACCTGCTGCGGGTCACCGATCCTTTGGGCCGGACCACCGAGCACACCTACGATGCGTGGGGCCAACTGGTGTGGACCCGCCGACCGGACGGCGGCGAGGTGAGCATCGAGTACGCGGCGCCGGGCCTGGAAGCACGAGTGGTGGAGGCTGACGGCTCGGTCCGGCTCCAGACCTTCGACGCCGCCGGCAACCGCACCTCATACACCGACCCCGCAGGGGCCACCGTACGGTACGGGTACGACGAGCGGGGGATGCTGGAGTCGATCACCGACCCGTCGGGCGCCACCACACGGATCGAGTGCGACGCGGCGGGACTGCCGGTCCGTTCCATCGACTCGCTGGGCCAGACTTTCACAGAGCGCCGGGATGCCTTCGGTCGGCCGGTGCTGGTCGAGGAGCCGGACGGCGCAGTCACTCGGCTGCGATGGGACGGCGAGGGGCGGTTGGCCGAGGTCGTGGACCCGACCGGGCAGATCCGTGCCTGGGAATACGACGGCCAGGGCAACTGTGTGGCCTACACCGACGAGAGCGGCGCGACGCAGCGCGCCGCCTACAACGCCTTCGGGCAGCGGATCAGCAGCCGGGCGCCGGACGGCACCGAGATCCGGTACGACCGGGACAGCGAGCTGCGACTGACGCGTGTCGTGGGTCCCGACGGTCAGGACTGGGAACGCACCTACGACGCGGCCGGCCGACTGGTTGCGGAACGCGACTTCGACGGCCGCGAGATCACCTACGTCTACGACGCCGCCGGGCAACTGATCTCCAGGACCAATGCGTTGGGCCAGTATGTGCGGTATCGGCGCGATCCGTTGGGGCGCATCGCCGTCAAGGACAGCGAGGGCACCCGCACGGAGTTCCGCTACGACCGGTTGGGCCGGTTGATGTCGGCGACCGCGCCTGGGTCCGACCTGCGGCTGGAGCGGGACGCGGTGGGACGGGTCGTCGCCGAGCACTACAACGACCGTACGCTGCGACAGACGTACGATGCTGCGGGGCGGCTGGTCTCCCGCACTACCCCCGCCGGCCACCACAGCGCGCTCACGTACGACGCCACCGGGCGGCGGTCTCGACTGGTCTCCGACGCGGTCACGACCGAGTTCGCGTACGACGCGGTGGGGCGTGAGGTCGGCCGCCGCCTCCACACCGGCCTCGAACTGCGGCAGGAATGGGCGTCCAACGGCCGGTTGACCGCTCAGACCCTGATGGCACCGGACGATCGCGTCAGCGAACGCCGTTACATCTACGGTGAGAACGGTCTGCTGCGGGAGCTGCGCGACGACGTGCTGGGGCGACTGACGCTGGACACCGACCCGTTGGGCCGGATCACCGCCGTGACCGGTGATGACTGGTCCGAGCGGTACACCTATGACCGCAGGGGCTACCAGACCAGCGCGACTTGGTCGGGCGCCGGGCGGCCGGGGTCGGCGGGCGAACGAACCTACGAGGGCAGCCGGTTGGTCCGTGCCGGCGCCACCACTTTCGGCTACGACCGGGCTGGCCGTACCGTCCGCCGCAGCCGGCGGCGAATCTCCCACCCACCGCGGGTCTGGCATTACACGTGGGACGCCGAGGACCAGCTCACGGAAGTGCGTACCCCGGACGGTGCCACCTGGGAGTACCGGTACGACCCGCTCGGCCGGCGGGTCGCCAAGTGGCGGCGCGACGAGCAGGGCGAGACGACCGAGCACACCACCTACGTGTGGGCGGGCGCCACGCTGGTGGAGCAGACGGAGTTCGACAGCACCGCGACCCGGCGCACCACCTCGTGGGACTACCTCGGTGATCGTCCCGTCGCGCAGACCGTCACCGCCCACGCGCCCGGCGACGTCGGGACCCTTGGCGACGTCGGGAACCGCTGGGACGACGAGCAGCGGGTGTACGACCGGGAGTTCTACAGCATTGTCACCGACCTGGTGGGAACTCCCACCCGACTCGTCGACACCAGCGGAGACATCGTCTGGCGGAACCACACATCGGTCTGGGGCGTTCCGGCCGACAGTCGGAGCGACACCGCGGATGACGGCGCGGTGGAATGCCCGCTCCGCTTCCCCGGGCAGGTGTTCGACGCCGAGAGCGGGCTGCATTACAACCGCTACCGCTACTACGACCCGGCTGTGGCCCGTTACTACACGCCGGACCCGCTCGGTCCGCAACCGCAGATCAACCACTACGGGTACGTGCCCAACCCGCTGCACTGGAAGGACCCGTTGGGCCTGGAGGGCGACGGCGACGGCTACCTCTACCGGGGCATCTGCCGCGATCACCCGAGATACGCTGAGGGTCTCCAGGGGCGTGCGGTGCCGCTCGGCGGCGACGCCGACGCCGCCTCTCACAACGGTGGCAACACCAACAGCAACCTCACCTCCTGGACTACCGACTTCGAGGGGGTCGCGCTGGATGCGGCCGATGAGATGGGACCGGGAGGATTCGTGCTCAGGATTCCCGAGGGCCACGTGCCCGCCGACCGCCTCGTGGAGTCCCCGGACATCTACGAAGAGAGCGAGTACCTCATCCGGGATGAGGTCACCGACGCGGAGATCAGCACCGACCGAGGCAGGTCGTGGTTCCAGTGTCCAGGGTGAGCCGGGCGGTCTCCCAGGCCGTGGCGCAGTATGCGGCGGCCCCGGAGCTGGCGGCCCTGCTGGGCGATGTCGTCGAGGTGCGGGGCGCCGGCCCGGAGACATCCGTCGCCTCGCTGCGCCACACCTACGGCCGCCGGGTGGCCCGGCTCCCTGCGGAATCGCCGCTGCGGCCGCAGGTCGCCGCGTTGCTGGAGACCCTTGACGAACTCGACGCCGCAACCGTACGGCTGGTCTCGGTCACCGGCGCGACCGGCGCCTCCACCCTGGTGCTTCTCGACCGGGAAGTCACCCGGGTGCTGTTCTGGTCCCCGATGTGGGTCAGCGCCGAATAGTCCCGCGCCGGACCGCCCCCGTCCCGGGCAAGGGGTGGAGCAGCCGTCGGACCAGGGGCACACGTGGTAGACCCTCGATGGGAGCGGAACGGCCTCGGCGAAAGCCAAGTAGTCGAGTGCGTGGTCACCGAGCACCGCGAACATTACGGCGTAGACGTGGAAGTGGTTTCGCCGCCGGTCCACGTCCCCAGGGCTTGATCAAGTTCCGTAGGTGTCAGGGTTGTTGGTGATGCCCAGGAGTGGGAGTGCTCGCTCGGGTTGGTCGCGGATGGCGCGGGTGGTTTTGGCGATGTTGTCGGCTCCGAGGGTTTTGAGTAGGCCGATGGCGAGGTTTCGGAGAGTGGCCATGGCGCGGGGTGCCGATCCGGTGTGGACTGTGGAGGCGTCCTCGGCGAAGGTGCGGTCTCTGATGTTGTGCTGGGCCTCCACTGTCCAGTGGCCGCGGATCGCGGCGGCCAGGCGGGCCGGGGTGGTCTGGTGGGCGTCGAGGCTGGTGACGGCGTAGGCCGTCTCGCGGCTTTCGCGTCGGCCGGTCTGTTTGCGGCGTCGGTGGACGCGGACGGCCAGGCGGGCGTGGGGGAAGGCGATGCCGCCGAGTTCCTCGGCGATGCCGCAGGTCTTGATCGAGCGGGACTCGCCCCGACCGGGTCCCGGTGGCCGCGGCGTCATGCCGGTCGGACAGGTAGGCGCCCACTGCCCGGTCCAGGGCATCACCGTCAATGGCCCCCAGCACGCGGCCGATCGTGGTCCGTGAGGGGCTGCGCCGCCACCTCAGCGGATGGCGGCGGATACCGATGGCCGCCAGCAGTGCGTCCGAGGCACGCTCTGCCCACTCGGCGAGCTCGTCGAGGCTTCTCCCTCCCGAAACGGCCGCGCACGCACACACGAGGAGGACGGCGGTCAGCGGGTACCACCGGCCCTGCCGGGAACGCGGGTCGGGCACCGCCTCCAGGTAAGGGCGCAGGTCAGCGACCCGGTCGGCGTCAAGTGGACCCAGCTTCACCAGCACGGCGGGGATGGGAGAAGATACAGCGGCAGGCACGGGCCACCTCATGATCATTGGGCTTCGACACCACAATGATCACGAAGCCCGTGCCTGCTCTGCTATGCACCCCAACCCGTCACTCCCCAACCAGCCACGCGATCCCGGAACTTGATCAAGCCCTGGTGCAAGTCCCGGAGAGTGCGATTCGGCATCGTCCTGGGCGTCGTCGTCACCCTGCTCGCCGCCTACATCCCCGCCCGCCGGGCCGGGAAGATCAGCCCCATGGCGGCGCTGCGCGACGCCGGCACGTCGGGCGACGTCCGGGCGGGCCGCATCCGGGCCACGATCGGCGCGGCGCTCACCCTCGCCGGACTGGGCGCCCTGGCGGCCACCGGATCCGCCGAGGACGCGGCGGGCGGCTCCGGTTTCCTGCAACGGAGTACTGAGCCTCGCCGTCGAGAGGGGACCGGGCACTCCGCGCGGCGGCGAGATGTTCGACGAGGTCATGAACCACTTCGGCCCCGAGAACATCACGGCCGTCCAGGCCAAGTGGGTGCCCGCGATGCCGAGCAACCTGGAGACGTTCAATTCCATGGTAGGCGTCGGCATGACGCCGGAGATGGCTGCGGCCAGCACGTTCACCGGGAGAATGGCTGCCAGGTATGGCTTCACAGAGGTGGGCCAGATCAGCACCGAGGGCCCTCTGGGGGCGTTCACCAATGTCGAAGAACTCTTCACCAGACCGAGCTGAGGAAGACAGCAGTGGACACCGCGATCGACGAAGTGCGGCGCCTGGCTTGCGAGGGCAAGACGTTCAGCGAAGTGATCGCAGCACTGCGCGAGCTGGATTCCTTCACCCTGACGGCCTTCAACCTCCTCCATGTGCTCCGGGAATCGCTGGGGGTGCCTCTGCATGACACCCTCGACATGCTGCGCTTCTACGATCAGGACTTCCGGCCCACGGCCCCGACCGAGGAGATTGATCAGGCAGGCGATCGCCACCTGGCCGGGCACTGGGCCTGACGACGGTCACCCGCCGGTTGCCACGGGGTGTGGTGTCCGTCGTCCTCGGGACGTCAGATGCTCAATGGGTGCCGTTCCAGGGCTTTTTCGATCTCCTCGGCCGGGAACGGCGTCCGTTTGCTCTCGTCGAGCAGCCGGCGGTGGAAGGTGTCGAGGATCGTGGCCGGGTGGTCCGGGTCGGGCCGGTGGGCCGGCAGGTGGTGGCGCCGCAGGTGGTTGACGACGTAGCAGGGGTCGTAGACGCGGTGCCGCGCGTGGAACGTGGCCTCGGCGGGGATAGGTCGAACGCGGAGCTGAGCGCGAGGCCGAAGTCGCTGATGATCGGCCTGGCGCTGGTCGCGGGTCTGTCGGTCGTCGGCTCCTCGATGGTGGCCTCCGCCACCGACGAGATCGACAGCTCGCTGGGCGCCGACTACATCATCCAGACCAGCAACTTCATGCCGATCCTGCCGGAGGCCGCCGAAGCGGCCC
>NZ_JAVREL010000044.1:0-10359 GCF_031845365.1 Streptomyces litchfieldiae | reverse complement strand
ACGGCCGGGTATGAGCTGCGATCCGGTGCCTTGCTGGGGGTACCTCCCAGGCCCCCAAGGGCCTGGGGGGGCACCGCGTCTGACGCCGCGGGCTGATCCGACCGGGAACTCGATACAGGCCCTAGAGGTGCGCCTCGGCGCATGTGCGGAAGGCCGCGAGCAGCCGGTTGTGGTCGCCGGCGCGGGTCGCGATCAGGACGTGGCTCGGCCCGACGCCGTGCAGCGGCGTTGTCGCGCGTCAGCAGCGCGCAGATGAAGAGATACGTCCCCAGGACCGGAGCCAGGGCCGCAGCCCGGCCCCCGGCGGGGCCCGCCCGCGCCTGTCACGGGATTCGAGAGCCGCTCGTTTCCCCGGCTACCGCCAGGCGCGGACCAGGTCTTCCGGGCCCCAGTGCGCCGCGAGGGGCAGGCCGTCCTCGACGCCGCTGCGGGAGACGGCCACCAGCGGAGTGCCCGCTTCGGTTCCGGGGACCGCGAGCATGTCCCGGGCCATGGCGTCGTACTCGCGCCGGCCGAACGGCTGGGACTCAAGCCACTTGATGGAGCCGATGAAGTGCACCGCGCCGGCCACGGGTTCACGGTCGGCGCCGATCAGGTCGACCTCGGGGTTGCTCTGCCGGTTCCACCAGCCGCCGACCGCCTCCGTCCGCGGCCACCGCTCGTCGGGCAGCAGCCGCAGCAGCGACTCGCGGATGACCGGCTCGACCGCACGTCCGCGCCAGGTGGCCCAGGACCGCTCGATGCGTTCCAGGGCCACATCTCCGCGCCCGCGCTCGATGAGCGGGATTCCCCGTTGCAGGAAGGCCAGCCAGAATCGGAGATAGGGATCGGCGACGCGGTAGCGCTTGTTCCTGGTGTCGGCCTTGGCGGACAGCGGCAGATCGGCGGCGAGAATCCGCCTGGCCTGCAGGGTGTTCAGCAGCGGGGACAGTATCCCCGAAGGCAGCGCGCCCGCTCCCCCGGCATGTGCGGCGATGGCGGCGAAGGTCCGTTCCCCGCTGCCGACCGCCTCCAGGACCGCCCGCGCGTGCGAGGCGGCGGGGAACTCCCCCAGCAGCGACAGCTCCCCCGCTGCCAGCAGCGGCGACAAAGGGCTGGCCACCGCCTCGCGCAGGAAGTCCGTGCGGCGCGTCCCCGGCCGCCATGATTGGACGATCTCGGGAAAACCCCCGGTGATCAGCAGCGCGTCGACCGCGTCCGCCGCGTCCAGACCGGTCAACGCCTGCACGTCGGCCAGGTGCAGCGGCCGTACGGTCATCTTCGCCGCCCGCCCGAAGAACGGTCGGCCGTAGGACTGCAGCGCCTCCATCACCGACATGTCGCTGCCCACGAGAAGGAGCAGCACCGGCTTGGCGGACAGATGGCGGTCCCAGACCGTCTGCAGCGCCCCCTCGAACTCCCCGTCCTGCTCCACCAGCCACGGCACCTCGTCGATCACCGCGATGCTCGGGGCGTCGTCCGGCACCGCGACGGCGAGCGATCGCAGCGCCTGGTTCCAGTCCGCGGTCCGCAGCCCGGCCACCAGTTCGGCCCCCGGCAGCGTGGACTGCGCGAGCGTCGCCGCGAAGTCCGCCCGCTCGGCAACGGCGTTGCGGCCCCGGGTCGCCTGGAAGACCACATACGGAACCCGGGACCGGTCGCAGAACTCCTGGACCAGACGGGACTTCCCAACCCGGCGCCGCCCGGTCACAATCACAGCCCGCCCACGGGTGCCACCCGCGCCCTCGGACACCAGGCTCAGCTGCCGGGCCAGCACGTCGAGGTCGGCAGCCCTGCCCTTGAACTCCATCGCCACCCGGCCACCTAGAGCAGATTGAATCTTACGTAGATTGAATCTTACCTGCCACGCCCGGCCCCGGGGTGGCCCAGGGTGATTCCTTTCCCGCGGGTCGGGGTTTCCCGCTGGAGCGCCACCGGGTACACGCGGGGGCCTCATCATCGCCCCGGTCGGGCGCTCCGCCTGTCGCCGCCGGGCGGAGCGCGGGTCTCCCGGCCGGCGGCCGGGAGACCCGCCGGGGATCAGTGCGCGGGGAAGAACTTCACGCTGCCCGCACCCTGGGACTCGAAGCCGGAATTGGGCGGGATGTCGCGAGGAAGTTCGTAGGCGCAGGCGCCGTCGGCGTACAGGCGCGCGGTGAACACCGTGGCGTTGTACCCGCCGACCACCGTCTCCTCGGCGTCGCCGATCGGGTAGCACATGTAGGGCTCGGGGTAGTCCACCTTGTCCTGGCCCCCGGCCGCGGTGTGGTACCTGAACGTCCCCGTCTCATAGGCGTGGGCGGTGGAGGCCAGGCCCGGGACGGCGATGAGCGCGGCGGCGGCCACGCCTCCGGCGATGTGTCGAATGTGCATGTTTTCCTCTCCTGTTGGCAGTTGTGCCAGGGAGCCACAAATGAACACCCGCCGTGCTACCCCCCGCAACCGGTCGAATGCATAACGTACTTCCATCGCGTGATCCTCTTCCTCCTGGCGAGTGCACCGGGCGGACGCGATGTGGCAGAATCACCCGCAAGGTCACGAGTGACAGCGCCCATGGGCCCCGGCCCGCTGTCCGGCAACCCTCCTCCGTTGGCGGGGTGCCCCGGGTGATGACCGGGCCGCGGACAGCAGGGTCCGCGGCAAGCGCGGACCCCAGGAAGCTGTCCCGACATGAGCAATTCCACTATTTCTGCCATTTCCACCCCTTTCTCCGACACCGCCTCCGCCGTCGCGCTGCCCGTTCTCAGCGCGGATGTGCGGGTGCCGCTGCGCACCGGCGGCGAGATCGCGTACGCGGCGCTGGACTACGCGGCCAGCGCGCCGGTGCTGTCCCACGTCTGGGCGGATGTCGCGGAGTTCGCGCCGCTCTACGGCAGCGTGCACCGGGGTGCCGGTCATCTCTCCCTGCGCGCCACGGAGTTGTTCGAGCACAGCCGGGCGACGGTGGCCGCGTTCCTGGGCTGCCGCCCCGGCGACCAGGTGCTCTTCACCCGGTCCACCACGGACTCGCTGAACCTGCTGGCCGCGGCGCTGCCGCCGAAAACCCGGGTGTTCGTGTTCGAGTCGGAGCACCACGCCGCCCTGCTGCCCTGGCGGCGGCACGCGGTGACCCATCTGCCGGTGCCGGGCTCGCCGGAGGAGTCGGTGCGGGCGCTGGACGAGGCCCTGGCCGGGGCTCCCTCCGGGGAGCCGAAGCTGCTGTGCGTCACCGGCGCGTCCAATGTGACCGGCGAGCTGTGGCCGGTGCGCGAACTGGCCGCCGTGGCGCACCGGCACGGCGCGCGGGTGGTGCTGGACGCGGCGCAGCTCGCGCCGCACCGCCGCGTGAACATCGCCCAACTGGACGTGGACTGGGTGGCGTTCTCCGGGCACAAGCTGTACGCGCCGTTCGGCGCCGGGGTGTTGGCGGGCCGGGCGGACTGGCTGCGCGCGGCCGAACCCTACTTGGCGGGCGGCGGGGCGACGCGCGTGGTGGCGAGCCGGGCGGGCGGCGGGCTGGCCGTGGAGTGGGTGGCCGACGAGGCGCGCCACGAGGCCGGTTCGCCGAACGTCATCGGCTGTTACGCGATCGCCTCGGCCTGCCGGGCGCTGTCGGCGGCCGGGTTCGACGCGCTGGAGGCGCACGAGTCGCGGCTGCTGGGGCTGCTCCGGGAGGGGCTGGCCCGGGTGCCGGCCGTCCGGGAGCTGTCGCTGTTCGGGCCGGGCGCGCCCCGGGTCGCGGTGGTGTCGTTCACCGTGGCGGGCTGGGACAGCGCGGAGTTCGCGCGGGAGCTGTCGGAGCGGTACGGGATCGGCGTACGGGCGGGCCTGTTCTGCGCGCAGCCGCTGGTGCGCAGGCTGCTGGGCGCGCAGGGTCCGGCCGACGGCTGCGCGGGCCCGGAGCAGGCGGTGCGGGTGAGCTTCGGCGCGGGCACGCCGGAGGAGCACGTGACGCGACTGGTGCGCGCGGTCGGTGAGTTGACGGCGTAACGGCGCGGGCGGCGCCGCCGCGCATGGCGCGGGTCCCCCTTCGCGGCCCACCCCCGCGCCTGATAGCTTTGCTTTCAAAGCAAAGCCACCTACTCACCCTGGGGGTCACGCGTGAGCGGCTGGAACGAGCAGATCATCAAGGAATTCCGGGAGAACAACGGCGCGGTGGGCGGCATGTTCGAGGGCGCGCCCCTCGTGCTGCTCACCACGGCCGGCCGGCGCACCGGCCGGCCGCACACCACCCCGGCCGTCCACCTGCGGGACGGCGAGCGGTATCTGGTGTTCGCCTCCAACGCCGGCGGGCCCCGGCACCCGCACTGGTATCTCAATCTGCTGGCGAGCCCGCAGGTGACCGTCGAGACCGCCGGCGAACACGGTTCGGTGCGCAAGCTGGCGGCCCAGGCGGTGCCGCTGGAGGGCGAGGAGCGGGACCACTGGTGGGAACGGCAGTGCCAAGTCGACCCCGGCTTCCGCGAGTACGAGGCGAAGACCGACCGGACGATACCGGTGGTCGCCCTCCACCCACTGGTCCTCTCCCCCGGCGACGACCGCGCCCGGCTCATCGGCCAGCAGCTCCTCCAGGCCCATGACCTGCTGCGCGGCCAACTCCGGGATGTACGCGAGCGGTTCGCGCAGCTCGCCGCCGGGGAGCGGCCGGGCGCCGCGCCCGCGCCCGGGGCGGCCGAGCAACTGCGCGCGCACTGCCTGACGTTCTGCCATGGGCTGCACCTGCACCACATCCGGGAGGACGGCGCGTTCACCGCCTTCGAGGAGCGGTTCCCCGACCTGGTGCCCGTCATCACCCGGCTGCGCGCGGAGCACGCCGTGATCGAACGGGCGCTGGAGCGGCTGGCCGACCTCCTCGACCGGGAGCCGCCGACCGGCGACCCGGCGGCGCTGACGGCGCTGCGCGAGGAGGTGGAGGCCGCGGTCGCCGACCTGGAGGAGCACTTCGCCACCGAGGAGGCGCATTTCCTGCCCGCCCTGGAGGGCCTGGCCGCCGCGTCCTAAAGCGGCCCGGCGAGCCGCGCCCCGGCGCTGTTGTAGCGTGGGCCTCCCGGAGTCACCGGGAGTGGCCACGCGGCGTCGAAGGGGTTCAGCGGCATGACGGCGGAGGATCCCCGGGAGCTGAGCGCCGACGACGCGATCCGGGCGATGCTGCTGCTGATGCCGCGGGTGGCCGCTCGGCTGAAGCGGGTGGAGATCCCCGAGCGGCTGCGCTCGTTCAACCTGGCGCCGCGGCATCTGTCGCTGCTGGCCTACCTGTTGTTCGACGGCCCGATGCTGGTGAGCCGGCTTGCCGCCCGGCTGGAGGTCGCCCCCACCACGGTGAGCCTGATGGTGAGCGACCTCAGCCGGCAGGGCGTGCTGGAGCGGCACCCGGACCCGGCGGACGGCCGGCGCACCGTTGTGACGCTCACCGAGGAGCCGGAGACCCGCGCGGCGATCGAGGGCTGGCTCGCCAACGGGGCGCACGCGTGGCGGAAGGCGTTCGAGCCGTTGTCCCCCGCCGAGCGCGCCCTGTTCGTCCGCACGATCTCGACCTACGAGAACGCGGCCCTCGGCGGCACCGACGAGTAGGCTACTCCGCCAGGACGGCGGCGAGCCGGTCCAGGGCCCAGTCCAGTTCGGCCTCGGTGATCGTCAGCGGCGGGGCCAGGCGGATCGTCGAGCCGTGGGTGTCCTTGACCAGCACGCCCTCCGCCATCAGCCGCTCGCTGACCTGCCGCCCGGTGCCGATCGACGGGTCCACGTCCACCCCGGCCCACAGCCCCCGGCAGCGGTGGCCCACGACGCCGTGGCCGGCGAGGGCCGTCAGCCGGGCGTTCAGCAGCTCGCCCAGCTCGGCCGCGCGGCGCTGGTACTCGCCGGTGCGCAGCAGCCCGATCACGGCCGAACCGACCGCGGCGGCCAGCGGGTTGCCGCCGAAGGTCGAGCCGTGCTCGCCGGGGCCGAGTACGCCCAGCACCTCGCGGCGGGCGACGACCGCCGAGACGGGGACGATGCCGCCGCCCAGCGCCTTGCCCAGCAGCAGCATGTCGGGCAGCACGGACTCGTGCTCCACGGCCAGGGTGGTGCCGGTGCGGCCCAGGCCGGACTGGATCTCGTCGGCGATGAACAGCGCGTCGGCCCGCCGGGTCAGCTCGCGCACCGCCGTGAGATAGCCGTCGTCGGGGATGATGACGCCCGCCTCGCCCTGGATCGGCTCGATCAGCACGGCCGCCGTGGTCTCGTCGACGGCCGCCTCCAGGGCGGGAATGTCGTTGTAGGGCACGACGCGGAAACCGGGGGTGAACGGGCCGAAGCCGTCGCGCGCGACCGGGTCGCTGGAGAAGCCGACGATGGTGGTGGTGCGGCCGTGGAAGTTCTCCGCGGCCACCACGATCGTGGCCCGGTCGCGGGGCACGCCCTTGACGTCGTAGGCCCACTTCCGGGCGACCTTGATGCCGCTCTCCACGGCCTCCGCCCCGGTGTTCATCGGCAGCGTCACGTCCAGGCCGGTCAGCGCGGCCAGGTCCTCGGCGAAGCCGGCCAGGCGGTCGTTGTGGAAGGCCCGGGAAGTCAGCGTCAGCTCGTCCAACTGGCGGCGCGCCGCGTCGATCAGCGCGGGGTGGCGGTGGCCGAAGTTGAGCGCCGAGTACCCGGCGAGCATGTCGAGGTAGCGGCGCCCCTCCACGTCCGTCACCCACACGCCCTCGGCGCGGGAGACGACGACGGGCAGCGGGTGGTAGTTGTGGGCGAGCACCGAGGACTCGGCGCGGATCAGCTCCGCCGAGGAACGGGTGGGGGTACCGGTGAGCGGTGCGGTCATGGCCGGATCTCCTGAGTGCAGCACTTGATGCCCCCGCCGGCCTTGCGCAGCTCGGACAGGTCGAGGGGGACGGGAACGTAGCCGCGGCGCGCGAGCCGTTCGGCGAGGCCGTGCGCCTGGGCGGCGATGAAGACATGACGTCCGTCCGAGACGGAGTTGAGGCCGAACGCCATCGCGTCCTCCTCGGTGGCGAGCACCGCGTCGGGGAACAGCCGCTCCAGCACGGCGCGGCTGCCCGGGGTGAACGCCGCCGGGTAGTAGGCGACGTTCGCGGCGCCCGGGTCGTCCTGCCCGTCGTCGAGCGCGAACAGCGCGGTGTCGAGGTGGTAGAACAGCGGATCCGCCAGGCGCAGCCCGACGACCGGCACACCGAAGAACTCCTGCGCCTCCGCGTGCGCGGCGGGCGCGGTGCGGAATCCGGTGCCGGCCAGCAGATAGGGGCCGACGGGCACGAGGTCGCCCTCGCCCTCGCACACCGCCTGCGGCTCATGGACGTCGAAACCGGCGTTCTTGAACCACAGTTCGTACGCGGCGCTCTCCGGCTGCCGCTGTGGCGCGGCGAAGCGGGAGCCGAGGACGCGGCCGCCGAGGACGACGGCCGCGTTGGCGGCGAAGACCATGTCGGGCAGGTCGGGCAGGGGCGCCACGGTCTCCACCGTGTGCCCGTGGTCGCGGTAGGCCCGGACGAGGGAGTGCCACTGGTCGAGGGCCAGGGCGGTGTCCACCGGGGTGTCCTCGCGCATCCAGGGGTTGATGGCGTAGCGGACGTCGAAGTACCGGGGTTCACAGGTCAGGAAGCGCCGGGGGCGGCGAACGCGCGGGGCTGGCATACCACCCACGGTAGGAACGCCGTGAGCGGCCGACAAGAAACCACGATTGCGCGTGCACGCAGCGGTGTTGCGTCGTTGGGCCGGTCAGCGGCGGTTCGTTTCGTCCGCGTGGGTGGCCGGGGACGCGCCGGCCTCCGGACTGCCGGAGAGGAGGTGCGACAGGACGATGACGCTGATCGTCTTGCGGATGAACGGCACCTCCCGGATGCGTTCCAGCACCTCCTCGAAGTGCTCGATGTCGGCGGCCCGGATGTGCAGGAGGGCGTCGGCGCCCCCGGTGACCGTCATCGCGGCGGTCACCTCCGGGTAGTCCCGCACGACCTCCGCCAGCCGCCGGGGCGGGGCCGCGCCCTGGCAGTAGACCTCCACATACGCCTCGGTGCCCCAGCCCAGGGCGCTCGGCCGCACCATCGTGGTGAACCCGGTGATCACGTCCGCCTCCCGCATGCGGTCCACGCGCCGCTTCACCGCGGGGGCGGAGAGGCCGATGGCCGCGCCGATCTCGGCGAAGCTGGTCCGCGCGTTGGCGACGAGCGCGGCGACGATCTTGCGGTCGAGGTCGTCCAGCACCATGGGGTGACTTGTCATGATTGTTTACCCTTTGATCTGCGGCCGTGCGAGACGGATGGTGTGCCTGCCATGGTTGATACCCGTCGGCCCCGGGCTGCCGGTGCTGGTGGTGTCTACGAGGCGCGCGGCGCGGCCACGGGAAACCGCAGGGTGCCGCCGGTTCCGGCCCCGGCGGCACCCTGCGTTCATGCGACGTTGTTTCTCGTTACGGCTGGGTTTCCGTGACGGTCCAGCGCTGGTTGGCGCCCGAGTTGGGCTGCCAGGTGCCGACCGGCGCGCCGTCGCTCGTCGCCTGTCCGGGCACCTCCAGCACCCGGCCGCTGGCCGCGGTCACCAAGGTCCAGGTGCCGTCACCGGTGGTGGACATGATCCACTGCGCGGCGGCGGGCGCCCGGCCCCGGTCGGGCTCCAGGACCACCGAGCCGTCGCGCTCGGCGAGGCGGCGGCCGTCGGCGGCGCTGGTCAGGACGTAACGCTCGCGGTTGGTCTCGCCCCGGGTGACCTTCTCCAGCTCCCAGGTCTGGGCGGCGTCGGCCGCGTCGGGGGTGCGGATGACGGTGCCGGTGCCGGCCGCGTCGGCGGTCAGCGCCCGGCCGCTCTGCACGCCCGTCAGCGTGTACTCGCCGCCGCGCTGGACGAGCGCGGCGTCGCGCGCGACACCGGAGACGCCCTCGACGAGGAACGTGGTCACCGACTGGCCGGGCACCGTGACGGTGGCGCGGCGGTCCGCCACGGTGACCGGGTCGCCGTGCACCAGCGCGCCGTCGGCGTCGGTCACCACGTTCCAGCCAGGAAGCCCAGGGCTTCGGCCCTGGAGGAATGGCTCCTCCGGCACGGAGCCGCGCAGCGGGGAGAGTGCTCTTCGTTGTGTCTGGACGGTGAGTTGATGTCCTGGCGTTGACCGTATTAGCGTGTTCTGTGTGAAGATTGTGGCGCAGGTGAAGTTGCAGCCGTGCTCAGCGCATGACGCGGATGCGTTGGCTGCGACCCTGCGTGCCTGCAACCGGGCGGCGAACTGGGCGTCCGAGGTGGCTTTCGCCAAGGACCTCAAGCGGCGGAACGTGTTGCAGAAGGAGGTGTACTTCGCGCTCAAGGCCGACTTCGATCTCGGGGCGCAGCCCGCTGTGCGGGTCGTCAAGAAGGTGTGTGACGCCTACGCGACGCTCAAGGGCAACATCAAAGCCGGGAATTTCGGCCCCGAAGGATCGAAGCGGCGCAGGCGGGCGGAGTCCAGGCCAGTCGTCTTCCGGGACGATGCGGCGCAGCCGTTCGACGACCGCATCCTGACGTGGAACCTCGACCGGCGCACCGTGTCGATCTGGACGGTCGCCGGGCGGATCAAGAACATCCCATTCGTCTGCTCCGACAAGGCCATGAAGTTGCTCGCCTCGCGCAGGGGAGAGTCGGACCTGGTGATGCGGGACGGGAAGTTCTTCCTCATCGCCACCATCGACATCCCCGAACCGGGGACCTACGAGCCCGCCGGATTCCTCGGTGTGGACCTGGGCATCGTCAACATCGCCACCACCTCCGACGGTCAGATCCTGGCCGGACGCAGGCTGAACAGGTATCGCGAGCGGCACCGTGATCTGCGGACCAAGCTCCAGAAGAAGCGCACCAAGTCCGCCAAGCGCGCGCTCAAGCGCATCCGCCGCCGCGAAGCACGGCACGCGGCGAACACCAACCACATCATCGCCAAGCAGCTCGTCGCGACCGCTGAACGCACCTCGCGCGGGATCGCCCTGGAAGACCTTTCGGGCATCCGGCAGAGGGTTACGGCCAGGAAAGACCAGCGGTCGGAGCTGCACTCCTGGGCCTTCGCCCAGCTCGGCGCGTTCGTCGAGTACAAAGCCCGGCGGGCGGGTGTGCCCGTGGTCTTCGTCGACCCTCGCAACACCTCCCGGCAGTGCTCCGAGTGCTGGCACACCCACCGCTCGAACAGAGTGAATCAAGCACGGTTCGTGTGCCGGTCCTGCGGGACCGTGATGCACGCGGACCACAACGGCTCCCGCAACCTCGCCCACCGGGGCGAGGCCGTGTGGCAGCGGGGCGCAGTCAACCGCCCCAGCACGGCCTAGCCCCGTACTTCGCGGGTCGCTGATTCAGGTCTGCAACCAGCGCGGTTGCATCACTTCTAGGCCGAGGAGGTCCAGCAGGTGGAGGTGGACTCCCCGGGCCATGAGGATGGTGGGCGGGTCG
>NZ_JAVREL010000043.1:0-11348 GCF_031845365.1 Streptomyces litchfieldiae | reverse complement strand
CGGGCACTGCCCCGACAAGGATCAGGAAGGAGAAGACCGGCAGCACTCCGGGCCCGTGGAGCCCGGCGCACCCGCGGCGTCACGCGACGGCCCACCTCGAACGGCCCGAGGACATTACGGGCGAACTACCGAGCAGATCAGCCACCGAATCCCGCTGACGAATCGAGGGTAGTACTCGCCGAAAAAGCAACGGAGTAGCCCCTGACCTGGGGATACTGCCTGGGTGAGGGTGTTCTGGTGCCCTGGGTCACGACGCTGGCCCGGATGGTGACCACCGTGCTGTCTGTGACTGCCCCGCGACCATCATCGAAAGAGGGCTGGACCACGGCTACGAGCCGTCGGAGGCCCTGACCCTGGGCGTAGCCGTCGCCAAGATCCACGGCTTGGCTGTCGCCGACCACGCTCGCCATCAGGGCCTGGCCGCCGCCCTACTCAAGCGGGCCTGGGAGGTCCACGAACAGCTCGGTACTTCCTGCTCCACGGCTCCTACGAGACCGAACGTGACGGCGGCCAGTAGAACTGGCCGCTGACACCGAACGCGACCTGGGCGCATAGGCGGGAGCTCAAGGGTCTCGCTCGGTCGGCCCCGTCAGTCAGGGATGGTGTAGGCGCGTTCTGGGCCGTACCTGAGTATCCCGTTTTCGGGGAGAGTGATGGTGCCGTGCCGACCGGCGCAGCTCCAGTCCAGCGCGAACCGCCAGTCAACCTCGTGCTCGTAGACACCTGGTGTGATCTTGAACAGTTCGGGGTCGCTCGCGTGCACCGTGAACGGAAAGTCGGGTTGGCCGTTTCGCGCGTACGAGGACGGTTCTTCAGCGTTGAGGTTGAGGTTGAAGTCGCGACTGCGCAGGGGCGCGGGGTACACGCCAGAATGGCCTCGGTCAGGGAGGAAGCTCACTCGGCGACGGGTCGCCACGAGCACGCGCATCCCATGAAGGATGACCGCCTGTGCGCTGCGGCCTTCGACCAGCACCGAGATGTCCCAAGGCGTGTACACCCCGTTGGGTAGATCGGAGCGTTCATGTCTTCCGGCCCCGGTGAGTGTGACGGTAGCTATGAGGGGCACGGGGTGGGCCGCCAGCGGGTCGGGGGCGACGTTGATGGTGGCGTCGCCCTGGATCGACCCGGCCTGGACCACCACCACTCCTTGGCCGGTGTAGTGGTTGTGCACGCCAGAGGTGTGCGCTGCGGCAGCCGTGTCCTGCGGCTCGGGGAGGGGCGGTGGCGTCGACATCAGTGTCCTTCCAGTTGCTCGGGGATGCGGGAGGTGCGTAGCTGCTTGAGGTCGGGGGTGTGGTTGTAGCGCGTGCCGACGGAGACCGGTCTTGGGGACCAACGGAACAGCCAGTATCGGTGAGATTGATCATGGTCCCGTCGGCGCGAGGGTGCTGACGCGGTTCTCGTACTCGCGGCGGGCCTTGCGCTGGGCCGGGACCGCCGGGGCGCCCTGGCCGCCGTCGAGGGGCTGGCAGCGGGTGAGGAGCTGACGGTGGACGGCGGGGACGGTGCTGACGCGCAGGGTGTAGCCCTGGCCGCGCCGTACGGTGACGCCGGAGTCGAGGGCGGCCCGCTCGGCGGGCTCCAGTTCGGCGGTGCGGAGGAAGTCGGCGACCTTGCCGGGCATGTCGAGGGTGACCGGCAGTTCCGGGGCCGGGGTGTCCCCGGCATCGGGAGTGTGGTCGGGCAGGAGGTCGGCGACGGCGGTGCGGATGGCGCCGCGGCTGACGTGGTGGTCGCGGGCGAGGGCGGCGATGGAGCGGCCGTCCAGGTACGCGGTGCGGACACTGTCGGTCTTGTCGGCCGGGATGGCGGGGCGGCGTCCGCCCTTGTTGCCCTTGGCCTCGGCGGCGCGCAGTCCGTCGTAGGTCAGTTCGCGCTGGAGGTCGCGTTGGAGTTCGCCGGCGGCGGCGAGGGTCTGCACCATGAACTTCACGGTGGACAGGAGTTCTCCGGTGCGTGGGTGGCGTGCGGTGAGGTCCATGGCGGAGAAGGCGCCGTCGTGGATGCGCAGGGCGAGCCGGTCGCGGTGGAGGACGTCGAGCACGTCGAGGATGTGCTGGGTGCCGCGTACGAGGCGGAACATCTCGGAGATGTGCACGGTGTCGCCCGGCCGCGCGTAGTCGAGGAGCGCGCGGAACTTCGGGCGCTGGAGGGGGTGGAGGCGGCTGGAGGTCCCGGCCTCCTCCTCGAAGACGACCGGGTCCTCGATGCCGGCCTCGGCCAGGACGAGGTTCTGGCGGTCGGTCGACTGCTGGTCGGTCGAGACCCGCTTGTAGACCAGGTTCGCCATCGCGGCCCCTTTCCGCGCGGAGGAACGGACCCTATCTGTCGTCAAACCCTGTCCTCAACCGCCATCGGATCTCATTGGATCGGCGCCCCGGAATGTCCGGGTTCATTGGACGCCCGTGGAGCCTGTCGTCATTCGATCGTTTGACGACAGGCGACCGATGCACCTATGAGCTGGAGCGGGCGGCTCGCCGCCGCCTCGTAGTCCCGTTACGACAGATGACGGGCGAAGAAGGCAATGGTCGACCCCCAGCTCGGGCAGGCCGGGCCGACGATCGCCGGAGTGCTCGCTTGCGAGCGCCTTACGTGGAACTCAGAGCGTCCAGCGACGCCACGGGAACGATGCCATCCGCCCGACGAGCCAATGCCTCATCGATCGTGACCAGCGCATCGGCCTGAAGCCGCGTCACGGCGAGGTATTCGGCGTCCCCGATAGTGTCCCACCCCTGCTCCCGGGCGATCCGCCAGGCTGTGCGACGGGAGACCCGATCGCCCAGCAGTCGCATTTTTACCTCGGTCAGGCGCTCGTGCATGCGCAACGCCTCGACCTCGTCGAGCTCGCCGCAGCTGACCTGTTCGAACAGCAGCGACAGTGCCTGCGACCGCACCGGATTCGGTGCGACAAGCTGGTGATCGGGACTGATCTGCACACCGGTCGACACGATGCGCAGCAAGGTCCTGGCATCGACCACATAGCGCGTCATGGCTCGATGAACTCCCACTCCTCGTCCGTCAGCTGCACACGAGTCACACAAAACGATCTACCGGATCGGAGCCTCGGAGCGAGTCCCGAACCCGCAGATTGATCACGACTCGATACGCGCCCTAGCGCGAGCCGAGAAACTCGATCGCCCGCTGAGTCAGGAGCTTGGCAGCGTCCGGGTCGTAGGACGGCAGCGAATGGTCCGCGAACAGATGCTGGTCTCCGGGATACAGAAACATCTCCGCGTCAGCGGAATCGGAGACGAGCGCGCGAGCAGCATCGACGTCCTCGGCGAAGAACGGATCGGCTTCCTTCGCATGCACCTGCACAGGCACACCGTCAGGCCAAGCCGCGCCGAACTCCGACACAGGGATACAGGCGTGAAACAGGAGCGCGCCCTGCGCGCCCGACCGAGTCTGCGCCAGCTTCTGGGCAGGCAGCACACCGAGCGAGAAGCCGACGTAAACGATGTCCTGCGGCAGGTGCTCGGCCGCGCGGACGCCCCGCTCGGTGATCTCGCCGAAGCCGATCTGCTCGACGTAGCCCGAACCCTCCTCAAGGGAGCCGAAGGTGCGCCCCTCGAAGAGATCGGGCGTGTGGACGGTGTGGCCGACGGCGCGGAGTTCGTCGGCGAAAGCGGCGACGCCGGGGGTCAGCCCCTGCGCGTGATGGAACAGCACGACCTCTGTCATGACCCAACCCCTTGCTCACCAGTAGCGAATGATCCGAAACTCTAGAATAATCGAGATGTGCCGAACAATACCCGCCCCGACTACGATCTCGCCGACGTCACAGACGTGTCAGACCCGGCCCAGCTCCACGCGCTGGCCAGCCCAGTGCGCAACGCCATCCTTGAGCTGCTCCTCGAACGCGCTGCCACCGTGAGCGAATTGGCCGGCGCACTGGACCGCCCGAAGAGCACGGTCGCGCACCACGTGAGCGTCCTGGTCGATGCCCATCTGCTGAAGGTCGTGCGGACCCGCCGGGTGCGGGCCATCGACGAGCGCTTCTACGGCCGCACCGCTCGCATCTTCCGTGTCGGCACGGTCAGCCCGACTGACGGGGGCGTCACTCCGTACTGCAACAACGATCTCGCCACGGCCGCAGCCGAGTCGGTCCCGGCGCACCAGGCAGATCAACTGTCCTCGATCGTGCGGCATGTTCGGATCCCGCAGGAACAGGCCCGCGAGTTCTGGGCGCGGGTCCTGGAACTCGCCAATGACTACGCACAACTGCCGCGCGGAGGCGATGTGGTGTACGGCTTCGCGGCCGGGCTCTACCCGACCGACTATCCGGCGCTGCCAGAGGCTGAGTCTGCGGCGGACTGACCTGTACCGCAGGTCGTGTCGTCCGCAGCCACGGCCTGCAGCCCCCGAACCTTCACCGCCCTGGCCCCATCTCAGGCAGCAACCACCGAGTCACCTGGCCTATCGGACAGGCCCTAATCCGGCTCGCCCCCGTCGTCGTCCTCGTCCAGGGCGGCGGGCGGGTTCCGGGTGTTTCTTCGGGGTGCGGGCAGCGGTGATCGCCGGGTGGCCGTCCGGTGCGGGGTCTCCGAGGTTCTTCCGGGTCGTGGGCGGGCGAGATGGTCGCGTGGGTCAGGTGACCATGCGCTGTCCGGTCGCCGTCCACAGGTCGGTGAAGTCGTCTGCCCAGCGCCAGTGCCTGGGCAGGTGGAGGGCGAGGCGGCGGGCTCCGGTGGCGATCCGGGCGGGGATGTTGATCAGGTGGCGGCGGATGGTTCCGGTCCGCGCCCTGGCGTGGAAGACGGAGGCGAGGTGGCCGGCGGCCCGGGTGAGGTTGTAGGCGGTGGCGGCCAGGGTGAGCCAGGCGGCGTTCGCGGTGAACTTCCCCGACGGCAGGTGGGCGAGCGCGGAGTCTTCCAGATCGGCGAAGACCTGCTCGACCTGGGCGTGTTCACGGTGCATGGGTTCGGCTTGGGCCAGGACGAAGGGGCTGTCGGTGAAGATGACGTGGTGGCGCCAGACGTCGAACAGCTCGGCCTGCCCCTCGGGCACGTTCTTGGGGTTCAGGTGCTTCACCCGGCGCACGATCAGCCGGGCGGTGGTGTG
The DNA here is from genome assembly GCF_031845365.1 of Streptomyces litchfieldiae. Taxonomy (NCBI): domain Bacteria; kingdom Bacillati; phylum Actinomycetota; class Actinomycetes; order Kitasatosporales; family Streptomycetaceae; genus Streptomyces; species Streptomyces litchfieldiae. The sequence continues at coordinate 6,287 of NZ_JAVREL010000043.1, read as the reverse complement.
AAAGGCCTTCTTCTTGCTCGTGAACGCGGTGAAGGGGATCTCGGCGATCTCGGCGTCGGAGACCCAGCGTTCCTCTTCGGCGTCCCAGACGGAGGAGGCGTACTTGATTGGTGTCCAGGCGTCCTCGGGGATCGTGGTGCTCGCCTCACGGATCGTCTTCTTGACTGCGACCGCGAGGGAGAAGGCCGCGCCGGCCTTGCGGCAGACGTCGACGACCTTGTGGGAGAAGTACGCGGAGTCGGCGCGGACGATGATCTGCGCGGTGATGCCCATCGCCCGCACCGTGGCCAGCGCCTCACGCAGCAGACTCGCCGCGCCCTTGCCGGAGCCGGCCGATCCCTTGCGCAGCCGCGTGGCCACGATGACGGGTGCGCAGGTGCCCGTCTTCACTGTGACGATCTGGAAGTGCAGACCGCGCTGCTTGGTGTAGCCGAAACAGGCGCCCTGCTTGGCCGGGCCGTAGACCTGCTTGACCTTGGAGTCGATGTCCACGAACACCACCTCGTCCCCGCGGGGGACCAGCCCGGTGTGCGCGGCCAGGCGGCAGGTGAACGCCCGGGTGGCGGACTCCAGTTGACGCACATGCCCCCGGGTGAACGCGCGCAGGAAGCTGCCAGCGTCGACGGGGCGCGCACCGAGCCGAACAAGCGCGGCAGGCCGCCGTGGCGGAGCAGGTCCAGGTCGTCGATGCTGTCGGCCCCGGCGACCATGCCACCCACGATCGACAGCGCCTTCGCGTCAGCGGCCGTACCGGCCCCGTTCTTCGCGCCGGTCAGGCGGAGCTTCTCGGCGATCAGGGCGGTCAGGCCGCACCGCTCGGCCAGCCGGATCGTGGGGACGAGTCCCGCGTGCGCGATCAGATCGGGGTCGTCGAACGCGGCGAACAGCGCCGTGGGGGTGTGGAAGACTTTCACTTACGAGGTGCCTTGCTGTGTGGGACTGATGAGGGCGTAGGAACTCCCATCATCCAGGTCAGCGGGCACCTCTTTCCATTTCACCGTCCACAGCCCGACCGTCACGCGGTGGATCCAGGCTGAACTTGATTGGGTGATGTCGGGACATTCGCCTGACGGCGAACGAGACGGTAAGGCCCCGCGAGGCGTACGAGGTCCCGCGGAGCCGAGTGCCGGCAAGCCGCCGTCGGCGCGAAGTGGCTCAGGTCCAGGGGCTGACGGCTCGGAAGGAGCTGTCTTCACGGAAGAGCTGGGTGGCGTCGTAGGAGTGGAGCCACAGCTCGTTGTTGCGGTGGCGCAGGAAGCGGCCTGGGTAGTTGGTCGACTCCAGCCGGACGCTGCCGCTGGCGGTGCCGGGGCGTGGGATGAAGGTGGCGTCCGAGCGGAAGGCTGCCGTGCCGTCGTCGGCGGCGAGGTGGATGCGGAAGTGATTGTGGCGTAGGTACTGGCCGTTGGCGGCGCGGAGGGAGTAGCCGTTGGGGGCCGCGAGGCCGGGGACGATCGTGAAGGTGGCGTCCTGCTTGACCTGGGTGGTGCTGGCGTTGGTCACCTCGTGGAGGTAGCCGAGGTAGTTCTGGTGGCGGATGTAGCGGGAGGGGTAGTTCACCGACTGGAGGGAGTGGGCGCCGGCCGGCAGGGTGGCCGTGCCGGACTCCCGGGTGTGGGCCAGCGTGCCGAAGCCGAGTTCGTCGAAGCCGCCGCTGTTCGGGCCGTAGTCGCCGCCGCCTCCCTCGGGCCTGACACGGGCCACCATGTCGCCGGTGTTCGGCATGGCCATGCCGCGCCTGACGGCGTAGTGGTGGTAGACCCGCTCCCAGACCGGGCGCACCTGGCCGCGGCCCCCCGTGCTGATAACGGTCTGGTTCACGTTGTCGCAGTTGTTGTAGGTGGTGTACGGCACGTCGTAGCCGAGGTTGTACCGGGCGACGTACTCGCACGCCTTGCGGAAACGGCTGTTGTCGGCGCCGTAGAGATCGATGCCCTGGTTCCAGGCCATCTCGCAGAGGGTGCCCATCAGCCCGATGCCCATGAGGCTGTGCGCCTGGTCGCGGCCGCTCTCCTGCCACTGCGCCAGGTCGCTGCCGTGGAGGAAGGGAATCGCGTGGGCAAGGGAGCCGTTGCCCGCGCCGTTGTGGAAGTAGTTCACCGCCTCGTTGAACTTGGCCTGGTCGTCGCAGAGGATCCCGATGGCCATGATCGAGATCATGTTGCACAGGTCCCAGTTGGCCCAGTAGTGGGACTCGCAGGTGCCGTTGTGCCTGACCAGGAAGTCGGAGTTGAGCGGATAGAAAACGTTGACCATCATGCGCTGGAACCGGGCCAGGTCGAAGCCTGAGTAGCCGCGCATCAGCTCGCCGACGTTGGCGAACTGGTACCCGTAGATGCCTGAGGCGAGGCGGGACTCGGAGTAGGTGGGGTCGAGGCTCTTCAGCGTCGCCGACCAGGCGTTGCAGATGTCCCGGGCGGTGTTGGCGTGGGCGGTGGTGCCGGTGATCTTCCAGCGCAGCGCGTTCTGGTACGCCGCGTGGATGTCGTTGTAGAGGATGTGGTAATTCTGCGCGCCGCTGCCGCCGCGGAGGATCGTCTCCTGCGGGTTGGGCGTCCATCCGGGGTGGGAATGCGTGTTGGTGATGAGCCGGTCCCAGCCCGCCTTCCAGGGCTGCGCGTCCGCGTATACCTTCGCGTGCATGCGGTCGAAGTCGGCCTGAGTGTGGAGCGCGCCGGGGTGGGTGAAAGCCGCGTGGGCGGCGGGTGCCGCGGTGTAGAGCAGTGCGGCTCCGGCGCCCGCCGCGGCGCCGGCTCTGAGGAGATTTCTTCGGGTCACGGGGGTGGGGGGTGTCACGGGTGCTCCTCTACGTCGTCGGGAGATGTGATTAGTGACAGGATGGCGACCCGAGTGCTAGAAAAGGTTGTCTATAGCGTTGTAAAGGCGGCTCATGAAAATGACAAGACACATGTCGCCCGTCTTAACTTTCAGGCCGGTTTTCCGAAAACTATCGGGAACCGTCCCGGTTCCGTCGCGGATCGACGGTGCGACGATGCCGACCGCTGCTGTCGCATGATTGAGGTGGCGCCGTCCACGTCCCCAACCAGCACGCAAGGCTGCGGTGGGAACGGCTCGGGTGACTCGCGAAGTCCGGGTCTGGGCCAGGCTCGCCCCGTTCGGCTTCGTCCTCCTGGTCGCCTGCGTAATCGACTCCACCGTCCGCGCCTTCACCGCCCCAGCCACCGCCACGGCGGTAGGGCGCGACGGCCACGCGGTCGGCGCATCAGGGCCGATCGCCGATTGGAGTCGCTACTGAAGTTGAATGCGTGATGTCGGGCGTGGTCAGGGCGAGTTGTCCAGGGACGGGCCGGCCTGGGCGAGGCAGGCGTCGATCAGTTGGGGCCGGTGCTGGATCTTCTTCAGGCGGTGCTTCACGGCTGCGGCGAGGTGGTCGACCGAGGCGGCGGCGAGGTTACCGATCCCGCGCTTGACCTGCGACCAGATGCCTCTTGCGGGTGGAGATCGGGGCCTAGGGCAGGTAGAAGACGGTCAGCCAGTCCGCGTTGTCCTCGAAGAACGCCTTGAGCTGCGGCATCTTGTGAGCGGCGAGGTTGTCCCACACCAGCACGACCGGTCCACCGAGCTGGATGCGCGCCCGGACGATCAGGTCGCGGTAGTCGCGCCAGGTGAAGCCCTTCGGTTCCCCCTTGCGGCCCCGGTGGAGGCGGGAGCGGTAGATCAGCCTCGACCGCTCGCCGGTCTTGTAGCAGGACATCCCGGCCATCGAGATCCGCCCGGAACCCCGGCCCCGGACCCTCACCACGGGGGTCTGGCCGACTCTGCCCCAGGTTCTGGCACGCGGCGGCCTCTGCGACTGGCTGGCCTCATCTTCGAAGACCACCCAAGCGCCGCGGTCCGCCGCGGTCCTTTTATCTCCGGCCAGACCTCCTTCTTCCACACCTCAACAGCCGTCTCGTCCCGCTCGATCGCCCGGCGCGCGGGCTGCTGGCACGACCAGCCGTGCCGCTTCAGCAGCCGCCAGGTGCCCTCCACGGTGTAGCTGACGTGGAACAGCCGCCCGATCAATGTCTTGATCCTTGCCAGGGTCCAGCGCTGGTCCTCCCAGCCATGGGCCAGCGGGCCGCGCTCCAACTCCCGCTCCAGCCGCGCTATCTGCCCTTCACTGAGCCGGGGACGCCCCGGAGAGCCCTTCGAGAGCACCCCGGCCGTCCCGTGCTCGCGCCATGCACGGCGCCAACGCTCCACCGACCGCTCGCTCACCCGCAGCGTGGCGGCGATCGTGCTGGTCGTCTCTCCAGCCTCGAACCGGGCCACGGCCTCCAGCCGGACCCGCTCCCGAACGGCCCTCCCGGTGTCGGTCAGCCCGCCGCCCTGCGCGTACCTCACGCACAAGGACATACACAGCACCGCCCCGGCCCGTCAGGCGAATGTCCCGACATCACCCAATCAAGTTCAGTAGCGGACGTCGGGCCCCGGACAGCTGCCCGGTCCCCGCTCAGCTCTTGCGGTCACTCAGGACGCAGAACTCGTTGCCCTCCGGGTCGAGGAGCGTCACCCAGTGCTGCCCGTCCTGCACGGTGTCGGCGCGCCGGGCACCGAGGGAGAGCAGCCGGGCGACCTCGGCCTCCTGGTCGTCGGGGCGGAAGTCGGGGTGGAGCCGGTTCTTCGAGGTCTTGCCCTCGGGGACAGGCACGAAGAGCAGACCCGGCATCCGGTCCGGCTCAGGCCGGATCTCGATGATCTCCTCGGATTCGTCGACCACAACCCAGCCGAGAGCCTCGGCCCACCAGCGCCCGAGAGCGACCGGGGCGGCGGAGTCGACGATGATTTGTTCCCATTCCAGTGCCATGGGCCTGAGCATAGGCAGACCGGCGGCCCACCCCGCAAAGCCGCTACTGGCAAAGAGGGCGCTGACGACGAGCTTCGCCGTCAACCGCCTCGATTGGGATGACAGTGCGACTGACTTCACTGTCAAAGGACACGTGTCAGCCAGCCTTGGCAGACGCCTCTGTCTTCGCCCTCGTGGAGGCGGGGGTCGGTGAAGGTCTTGGTCCAGCCATCTGGGGCTCGCACTTGTTCCCTCACAAGAGTTGCCGCTGCCACCTGGCCGTATCCCGGTCCTGAGGTCATCGCTGGTTCTCGCGGTAGCACCCTGGTCTTCAAGGTGCTGCCTTGACCGTTCAGGTGCGAGGAAGGTGTGCCGGTGGCCGAGGCCGGACTCCAGGTTCATCGTGGGCGGGTCCGTCCCCCTGGAGCCGCTGGCCACGGACCCGTGGCAGTTCCAGACCGCGTGTGTCGATGCGTTCGCCGCCTCATGGCGGGCCCGGGGGTTCAGCCCGGTGACCATCGACAACGACATCGGCCTGCTGGAGCGAACCCTCGCGGCTCTGGGCCGACCCGCGTGGGAGGTGACGCCGGAGGACATCGACCGTGTGGTCGGTGACCTCGCGGTGAAGGGCCGGGCGACGTCGACCCGGCGCGAGTACGTGCAGATCTTCAAGAGGTTCCACCGGTTCCTGCAGGCCCGCAAGGCCGCCGAGATCGAGGCAGCGTTCGGCGTCCGGCTGGTCTGCCCGGTCGACGAGTTCAACGCCTCCCGACATGTCGGCGACGACTCCCCGACCCTCGTGCCGCCGCCGACACCGGAACGGGTGGCGGAGTTCTTCGACTTCATGAAGCAGCGGATCGCCACCCCCAGGAAGTACGGGCCCGCCGCCCGGGACTATGCGCTGTTTAGGACCCTGTATCACGCCGGCCTCCGCTCGGAGGAGACATCACTGCTGGAAAAGGCTGGAAAAGCCGGACGTGCACTTCACCCGCGGCCCGTTCGGCAAGCTCCACGTCCGCTTCGGCAAAGGGGCTCACACCTCCGGGCCCCGGCCCCGCTGGGTGCCCATGCTCGACGGCCTGGACCTGGTGCTGCGATGGTTCCTGGACGACGTGCGCCCCAAGTTCCCCGATTCGCCAGCGCTGTTCGCCGACGAGTCAGGCGGGGCCCTGCATCGCGGAACGATCCGCAATCGGCTGCGCTATCTCACCTGCGTTCCGCGTAATTCGGGGGTTCTGGAGTCGTAGCTGGGCTGAAGGTGCAGGTCAGCGGCTTGAGGGCTGGTGGCGCGGCTGGATTTGCCTAGAGACGCGACTTTGCGGATTGGCCTGTTCTGACCTGGGCTTGCTCTGTATGGTCTGGAGTCATGTGCGTGAAGACGACGAAACGGGAGAACAAGTCCGGCACGGTCCGGTACCTGCACCTGGCCCACAACGAGTGGGATCCGGTGAAGGGCCGGGCGGTCCCGAAGGTCCTGTTCACGTTCGGTCGTGAGGAC
>NZ_JAVREL010000042.1:0-13873 GCF_031845365.1 Streptomyces litchfieldiae | reverse complement strand
CAACCGCCGCCCCGTCCCGCCATCGATCCCCCACCAGACATGGATCAACAACCCCGCCAAGCGACACCAAATCGAACAACAGAGTTCATAGCATCACATTCGTTTCATTTGACTTGACAGGCACCGCTGCGGGCTGCCGGGGTCGGGGTAGTCGTAGGTGCGTTCGGTGTCCTGCTCGTGCAGGGTTTCGGTGAGGCGGTTGCCGACCGCGTCGTAGGTGTAGGAGTGCCAGTACGGGGCCGGGCCGCCCATCGACTCCGTTGAGGGGGTGGCGGCGCAGGCCGACGTCGATTGGGCCCATGCCTCGGTCAGGCGGCGCAGGTAGTCGTAACGGAAGCACTGGACATCCGTGCCGGTCGCGGAGGTGTCCGCGATGGAGAGAACGTTGCCGGCCTGGTCGTAGGTGTAGTTCTCCCGGCGGTCGAAGGGGCCTTCCCAGCGCTGGACGGCGGTGGCGGCCAGGCGCTGGGTGCCCCACTCGTATTCGTAGGTCGCCCTGACGACGGGGTTGCTGTTGTCGTAGATGTCGTGGGCGGCGTACTTGCCGGTGGGGTGGTAGGCGGTCAGGACCTTGGGACCGCTGGAGACAGAGAGTTCGGTGGGGCGGAGGGTAGCGTCTTCATAGGTGAAGACCGCATTGGCGCCGGGCTGTCCGCCGGCCGCGGGGAGGGACACTGACTGAGGCAAGCCCGACGCGTAGTACTGGGTTTTGTATTCGTAGGTGCCCGCCAGCCCTTGCTCTGTCCCGGGGATGGTGATGCGGGTGGTGAGGGGGCGGTAGAGCCGGTCGTAGGAGGTGACCTCGGTGGTGTAGGCCTCGCCGCCGTGGTAGCGGATGGACTTGGCCAGATGGCCGCGAGCTCCCGTGACCGTGTCGTACACCCACTCGGCGCGCAGTGTCCCTTGGGCGTTTCCTTCGCGTAGTTCGGTCTGACGCCCCAGTCCGTCGTAGGTGTAGGCGAGCGTGATGTCGCGCGCGTTGGTGCGGGTGGTGAGCTGGCCGCGGTCGTCGAAGGTGCTGGTGGTGCGGCCGGCGTCGGGGTCGGTGGTGGCGGTGGTCCGGCCGAGCTGGTCGTAGGTGTAGGTCCACTGGTTGCCCGCCGGGTCGGTGACTGCGGCGAGCTGGCCGGCGGGGGTGTGCTCGTAGCGGGTCGCGTCGTAATCGGCGCCGCCGGAGGGTTCGTGGTGCTGGCGGAGTTCGGTTACCTGGCCGCGTGCGTCCGCGAGCGTGGTGGTGGCGGTGGCGCCCTGGGGTGGGATGACCGTGACGCGGTCGCCTCGGTAGCTGGTTGTGGTGGTGGCCAGGACCCGGCCCCCGTCGCCGTCGCCCGCTATCTGCCGTGCTTCGGTCTCCCGCCCGAGCGCGTCGTAGGAGTGCCGGGTCTGCGACTCGATGCGCTGGGGTTCATTCGGCTGGAACAGCTCCTGTGTGGGCGCGCCCAAGGCGTAGTAGGGGGCGAAGGTCCTGGCCAGCAGGCCGCGTTCGTCGTAGAACGCGTCGGCCACCAGGCGGCCGCCATCGGGCCCCGGTTCTTGCGTCTGCCTCTCGCGGAGGAAGCCGTCGTAGACGGTGTAGGAGGCGAGCTGGTTGTTGCCGGTGTTGTCCAGGGTGCGGGTGCTGACGACGACCGGTTCGTTTTCCTCGATGCGGTAGGTGAACTGGTAGCTGGGCAGCATGCTGGTGCGCCGGTCGGCGAGCCAGATCTTTTCGGAGCGGCCGAGGGCGTCGTAGGACAGCACCGTCACCTTGCTGTTGGTGTCCGTGATGCGCGTGGGCACGCCGCGTACGGGGTCGAGCGCCGTGATCTCGGTCAGGCTTGTGCTGGGCGTGTCCGGATCGGCGGGCGGGGTGGTGGAGGTGGTCTGGGTGGGGATGCCGGTGGCTGGGCTGTAGGCGGTGGTGGTGGTGCGGCCGTCGGTGCGGGGGGTGCGGGTGAGGGCGGGGCCGGTGGCGGTGAGGTTGGCGGTGAGGTCGGTGGTGGTGAGCTGCCGGCCGTAGGTGTCGTAGGTGGCGCCGGATTCGAGGTAGGTGGCGGTGGTGCCGTCGTGGTCTTTGAGGATGGCGGTGGCGGTGACGTCGCCGTCTGTCGGCGCGTCGCCGTAGTCGCCGCCGTCGTATGCCCAGCGCTGATCGGTGATGACGTCGTCTGCGCGGTCGGGGTTGGTGGTGCAGGCGACGGCGACGGTCTCGGCGCGGGAGGGCAGGGTGAGGATGTTGTCGCCGGTGTTGGTGGCGTAGGTGGTGCGGGTGCAGCGGTCGTCGGCGGCCGTGGCGGTGTCCGCCAGGTCGTTGACCTCGGTGGCGCGTCCCGCGACGGTGTCGTGGGTGGTGTCGATGCGGGTGGTGCGCCACCGTTCTCCGGCTCCCTGGTCGAGTGAGGTCCAGGTGGTGGTGCGGGCGGTGCCGGTGAGGTCGGCGGTGATGGTGCCCCAGTCGCGGACGTCGCTGGCGGTCTCGTGGTGCCAGGGGCGGGAGACGGTCTTCTCCAGGACGTTGCCGCCGACGCCGTCGTAGGTGACGGTGCGGTAGGCGAAGCCCTGGGTGGCGGGGTGGTCGGTGATCGGGTCGCCCTCGCCTGCGGGGAGCGCGACGGACACGTCTTTGGTGCCGCCGTTTTCGCCCTGGCGGTCGCCGTGCATGCCGCGCAGGAAGTAGGTGTCCTCCTGGGAGAGCATGCCGGTGTCGCCCTCGCCGCCGGACAGCACGCGGACGTGTCCGTAGCCGCGCCACTGCGACCAGGTCTTCTCCTCTTCGGGGACCAGGCCGTTGTCGTCGTCGAAGTGCCAGGCCGCGTCCCCCAGGTACTCGTACTCGGTGACCTGGTCGGGGGAGCCGCCGGTGCGGTCGGTGGCGATCACGCCGGTGACGACGTACTTGTTGAACCATTCCAGGTCCGGGGCGATGTCGACGCCGCCGCCGATGTACTGGGGGAAGCAGCGGGTGGTGTTGCTCTCCGGGGTGGGCAGGTTCGCCGGGTCACATGCTTCCCCGGAGTACTGGACGTCGATCTGGCCGCCGTACTCGTCGGCGACGGTGGCGAGGCGTTCCTTGTTGAACGGGGCGTAGCCGTCGCCGAGTTCGTCACCACCGTCGGCCGTGGTCTCCACCGTCACGCCCTGCGCCTCCAGACCGAGGGTCACCTCGGCCAGCTCAGGACTGGCCGCCGCCTCCGGCGTGTGGACGACGAGCAGTTGGGTGAAGCCGTCCACCTGCGCTTCCATCCGCAGGTCCACGTCCGGGAGCACGTCCTGATAGACGGCGACGGCGCCCTCCAGCGCCGGAGCGGGCAGCGCACCGGGCCAGTGGAACTCCAGCACCCGGCCGGCCCGCGTCAGGCTCGCCATGGGCGCATCCCCGCCACCACCGGAGAACGCCAGATCCACACTCGCCGCGACAGGCGCGACCATCCCGTCCCCCCGCGCGACCAGGTCGGTGTTCACCTCCTCCCACTGACCGTTGATACGGGTGCGAACGGGCCGCAGATACTCCACCGCCTCGAACGTGCCCTCCGGAGTGGCGAACACCTCCGACGTCTCCCCGCGCAACGACAGAACCTCCACCGGCTCCCCGGTGCGCTCCGCCTCCGCCAGCGCCTCGGCCTCGGACGCTGCCTCACCAGCCGCCGGCGCGGGTTCCTCGGCAACGGCCGCGGCACGCTCACTGCCCGAAGCCAACGGCTGAGCCGTGCCCAGCAGCCCGGCCGTCAGCGCGACGCCCAGCCCCCACGACACGCCATGACGCAGCCGTGTCCGCATGCCCCACCCTCCCCGATCCCCACTGCATCACTTGTCGTGCGCAGAACCAAAGAGAATGCAAAGATCGCCTACACATTTGTCCATCGGTGTAAACAGGGGTAAAGGATGGGCAAGTCGCGCCATCGGGAAAGACCTTGACGCCGCTCGTTCGGCGAGGAGCTGGAGGTGAGCGGCTCTGGGCGCTTCACTTGCACACCCGGTCCGCGGTGGCGACCCGTCAGGATGCCGGGGGGTGACGGTGACGCCACGTCACCAGTCAAGAGCCCCCACGGGGGTATCCGCACGCGGCCGACGCCAAACGCAGAGCCCCGGACGGGCGAGGCGCTCACCTGGTCACATGGCGGGCCGACCGCAGCTCCGGCAGTCGTCCGGCCGTTTCTCCAAAGGGGCGTCCTGTCCGGTTCTGCGGCCTTCCGCGACATCATGAGCGCCCGGACAGTTGGCCGCTGACGAATCACACCTCCCGCGGGAAACGGCGCGGAGGATGCGTGGTCAGGGCCACGAGTTGAAGACGATATGGCCGAGGGAGGGCGTGATCGGGAGCCAGCCCTCGACGAGCCCGCGTTCCCAGGCGGGCAGCGCCGAGAGGCCGGCGTCCGTTGCGGGCATGGTGAGGAACGGGAGTGCCGGCACGGTGAATCCGGCACGGGTGAAGTGGCCAGCCCAGTCAGGTGGCTGAACGAACGCGGGGCGCTGCCCGACATCCGGGGCGGTGGCCGCGAAAGCCACCCACGGGAGCGTGGTGTGACACAGCACGGTGCAGACGTCCGTATAGGCCGCCATGCGGGCGGTGTGGTACTTCGCGAAGCGCTCGGGCGGCGAAATGCCCGGCAAACGCAATCCGTTGTCGCGCGCGGCGGTGTGACATGCCCTCCGGAACCCGCGTACGTCAATGCTCGGCGGGCCGGCCTCGTCCCGGTGCCGGAAACCGGTGGCGAACCGGGGGAGTGGCACGCCGGCAGCCGGGGTGAGTTCTTCGACGGCTGCCTCCCCCGGTTCTCCGGGATGAGGCGCTGAGCTGCCGGGACGGACCCGAACTCGTCCCCGGTCAGGGCAATTCAAGGAACCCCTGTCACTCACTCGTGCTCCTTCTCCGGTGGCCTAACGAGGGAGGCGCGAATCCCCGCTTCGGGACCCAGGGCGAGGTTCAGCGCTGCGAGTGCGTCGCGGGTGGCGCGAGCGCACCGGAGTGCCTCCCGCAACTGCTCCTCGTCGAACTGTGCCAGGGGCGGAACGCCGGCCGTCTCTTGCGTCAGTTCGGCCAGGAGGGCAGATGCCTTCCGCCGGAGCTTCTCGACGTCGTGTTGCTGCCGGGAGCGGTAGGCCTGGGTCCGGCAGGCCGCGCTGCAGTAACGCCGGGGCCGCCCCCGGTCCTTGCGCGGCAGTTCCTTTCCGCAAGTGCCGCACTGCGGGATCTCCGGCATCGCCCTCCTTCCCTGTGCTCGGAGCAATTCTGTCACGTCAAATCCTCCGTAACGAAACTCGGTGAGCTCATGCTATGCTGATCGAGCATCAGCTAGGCGGGGTGAGCGTATGTCGAGCACGGAGCACGATCTGAGAGTCACGGTCGCGGCGCTGATGTACGCCACGGGCGAGACCCAGGCCGACCTCGGACGCGGTATCGGCCTGGGGCAGACCCAGGTCTCCCGCCGTCAGGCAGGGGCCACTTCCTGGTCCCTGGCGGACCTCGATCGCCTTGCCGCCCACTACGGCATCCCGGTCCCCGACCTCCTGGCCGGCGTCGACAACGCGGTGCGTAAGCTGCCCGCCCGCCGCCGTACGGCCGCCCTCGGCGGTACCCAGACCGTCCTCGCGGAAGGAGATGGCGGCAGTGAGTGAGTTGTTCGACGCGGTCGACGCGCTGCTCGCACAGCCCCGCGACCTGCCCGCACCGGGCGAGCGGGAACGGCTGCGCACGGCCGCGCACTTGTCCCGTCCTGAGGTCGCCCGCACCCTGGGCGTCACGCCGGACACCGTGACGGGCTGGGAGAAGGGCCGCAGCGAGCCGCAAGGAGAGCTCCGCGCCGCCTACGCACGTCTCCTCGCAGGCCTCGCCCAGCGCTACCCCGCCCCCGCATCGATGCAGGCCGGCGCACCGGAGCCGCGCGGCCGTGAGAGTTCGCCGCAGGCCTCCACCGCCCCGCCCGCGGCCGCCGACGACGTCGCCGCGCAGCAGCCCGCCCCGGCAACGGCATTCTCCGCCAGACGGTCCTCGGCCTCGCGCCGTCCGGCCCGGCCTCAAGCCGTGCAGGACCTGGTGGCGGAGTGGCCCGCCCCGCCCGCGCCGGCGACGGGCTTCCCGGCCGGCCCGCTGGCCGTGGTCGACGGCACCGGCGGCGCCCACCTGGCCGACGGCCGCGTCGTGGACTGCCCGGCCGCCACGCTCGCGCAACTGGTGGAGTGGGCGCTCGCCGCGGGCCTGGGGCAGGAACGCCTGCACCGCAACGGCCGGGACGCCGACCCGCTGGTCGTCATCACCGCCGCGGCCGCCGAACGCTTCGGGCTGCCCGGCCGCCTGGCGGACCGGCGGGTCCTGCGCCTGCCGGAAGACCACTCGGTGGTCCACGACCTGGTGGCGGCTGGGTGGCGGCTCACCCGCCGCGGGTTCGGGCCATGGGCGCGTGTCTACCGGCCCGTGGAGGCTACGGGTTCCCGGCAGTGCGTGCAGTTCGCCATAGTGCCCTGGGGCGCCCTGGACAACCGCTCCTGGCCAGGCGCGGAGGGCTGGGACGCCCTCACCCTCGCGCGGGTCCTGAGCACCTACGCCGCCCGCGTTCTCACGCCCCGCGGCTCCACGGCCGTCAACGGCCTGGAGCTGATGACCAGCCTGCGGCCGCCCACCAAGCCGGTGCGCGACAACGCCGGCGGCTGGACCTCCGGCCCGGTCCCCGGCTCCCTCACCACGCCCGTGGACCCCGCACCGCCCGAGGCCCCGCCCGAACACCCCGTCGCCCAGGACCGGCCCGAGGACCAGGTGCTGGACGAAGAGGCCTACGAGTGGGTGCGGCCGCTGGACCTCCTCGGGGACGACGAGTGCGCGCTGCCCTGGGCGGTGGGCCTGGACGTCAACATGGCGTTCGCCGCGGCCGCCAACCGACTGACAGTCGGACTCGGGGAGCCATTGCACACCGACGGCCCGCAGTTCGACAAGAAGATCCCGGGCTGCTGGTACGTCGACCTCTCCCACGTGGAGATCGCCCCGCGCCTGCCCAGCCCGTTCACCCCGCACGGCAGGCGCCCGACGGGCCCGGCCTGGTACGCCACCCCCACCGTCGCCTACGCCGCCGAACTCGGCTACGACGTGCGACCGCTGGAGGCGTGGCTGCGCCCGGAGGCCGGCCCGTACCTGGACCCGTGGTACGAGCGGCTGCGCGACGCCTACCTCGCCACCATGGCCGACCTCGGCGTCACCAAGCAGCTGACCGAGCGGGAGTTCCTGGACGCGATGGCCGGCCACAAGCACACCGACCCCGGAATGGCAGCGGTGCTCGCGGCGATCAAGGCCACGGTGAAGGGCGGCATCGGCAAGCTCCGCGAACGCCCCCAGGGCGCCCGCTACCGCCCCGGTGACCGCTGGCCCGCGCTGGAGCGCCCGACCTGGCGCCCGGACATCCGAGCCGCCGTCATCAGCGCGGCCCGCATCAACGCCCACCGCAAGATGATGCGCATGGCCGCCGCCGGGCACTACCCGATCGCGGTGCTGTCCGACTGCGTCGTCTACCCCAGCCCCGGACCGTCCCCACTGGACCTCCTCCCGTGCGACGCGACGACCGGGAAGCCCATGTCCGGGATTTTCCGGCTCGGCGTCAGCCCCGGAATGGTCAAATTGGAAGGTGCCCGCGAATTCTGGTGGGCCGCCGACCTGATGGAACAGGGCGCGAATCCCGCCCGCCACATCAAGGACGACCCGAACACAGAGGGGGACGAATAGATGGGGGCCATCGGCGACAGCATCGAAGCCGCACTGCAAGGCGCGCAGACCCGCCCCCTGCCGAAATCAGCGGCCGCACGGGTGCGCGTCATCCTGCGCGCGGAGAAGGGCTCCACGCGGGCGGTCGCGGACCGCCTGGGCTGCTCCCAGCGCCAGGTCGAGCGCTACCTGTCCGGGCAGGCCCACCGCCCCACCCCGCGCCTGGCCGCCGCCATCGAACGCGAAGCCCGCCGCTCCTGGCAGCCCGGCATCCGGCAGCGTGTCATCCGCCAGGCCGCCCGGGCCGGCATCACCATCGAGACCCGCGCCCGCTTCGGGTTCACCGCGGCCGCCGGATCCACCGACGACCCCCGCATGCGACGCATCACCGAGCAACTCGACCCGGCCGACGCCGCCCAGCTGCTCGCCGCCCACGCCGCTGGCGCCGACGAAGCCCAACTTCAGGCCCTCCTCGGACAAGGGCTGGGCTACTCCTACTTCCGCGCCCAGGACACCCGCGCCCACGGCCTGGACGTCGCCATCACGGACATCGACTACCTGGACGTGGAGCTGTGAGTGCCACCCCGGTCCCGGTCGAGGCGTTCCTCGACGAACTCGCCGCCACCCACCGCTGCTCCGGCGCCGCACATGCCACCGCCGTCGACACGGCACCAGCCGGTCCCTGGGCGGCGCTGGCACCGGCCGCCCGCGCCCACGTCCTGCTGCGGCTGGCCCGGCACACACATGCCCTACCCGTGCCAGCCCCGTACGCGGAGCCCTACGACGACCCCACCAACTACGCCAGCGCCCTGACCACCGTCGCCTGCCCCGCCACGGGGGACGGCCACACAGTTCGCCGGCGTCGGCGCCACGGACATGGCCACCGAAAAGGACGAGGAGGCCAGGGCCTCGCGCTCACCGTCGCGGCCATGCTGCATCGACGCCTGCCTGACCTGCCCCGACCCCAGCGCCCCGCCCCGCCCCGCCCCGCCCGCCCGGTACGCTCCGCCACACGGCCGCGCTGGCTGCACGCCGCATAGGCGATCTGGGCCGGGTTTCCTCGGTTGGGGTCTTCGCGGTGGACCAGTTCTCAACGGGCCCTCGCGTCCGAAGCCTCCGAACCATCGCCAGCCGCTCATAGCCGACCACTGATACCGCACGGTCTCCCGGGGGAAAGACGCGATATGGATGTCCTGGCGCTGGTGACAGCAGTAGTGGCGCTCGCCGGCGCCGCGGTGACGGCCGTCCTGGGCTACTGGGCCCAACGGCGGTTGCGCACATTGGATCAGCGCAACCTCATGGAGGCATACGGGGCCGCGCTGGCATGGGCCGCCTACGACCTGCAGAGCAGACTGTTCAACATCCTGCGGGGCCATGCCATTGAGCAGACTCCCGGAAAGGGCCACGGATTCCTGACCGGCTTCCTGACAGAGGGCACTGCGGAGGACGGGGAGTACGCGCGGCGCAGCACAGTTTTCCTGCTCGCCGAGTACCTCGGCTGGGTGGAGATTCTGCGCCGGGACGTCCAATTCCTTGACCTGGGCCGATCACGCACCAACCAGCAGGTCATGGGAAAGATCTCGGAGATCGGTTCCATTCTCAACCGTACGCCCTCGGGCGGACCCGAGCCGCTGCGTGTTTTTCGTACCCAACAGCGTGCGATCGGTGAACTGATGGTTCATCCGGAGGGGGAGCCCGGCCGGAGGCGGTGCCTGGGATACGCGGAGTTCTGCGCGAAGCTCGACACGGACGACAACTTTCGCCGCTGGTTCCGGCAGCTCCTCGCGGATATCGACAGCCTGGCCGAGCACCCAGGCCCTTCACTCCCTCGACTCGAAGAGATCCAACATCGGTTGATCGGCCTCATCGATCTGCTTGACCCCAAGTCCGAGCAGTTCCCGCAGTCCCGGCGGCCGTTTGGTCAGCACGCAGGATGAAGTGTTTGCGACAGGTTTGCTGGGGACCAGGTCGGCAAGCTGGTTCGGCTCCACTTGATCGACAACTTGATTGGGCCCCACCTGGCCACCTGAGGAGGACGCGCCCTCGTCCGAGTGAATGAGGTGGCCCGTCTGCCCGATCCCGACAGGGTATGTCCGCTTCCGAACCTCACACCACATCCCAAGCGCGGCGTACTGGCCGTATGGCCAGACGGTGGGCTGCCCGGACTTCGGTGAAGCTGTTTGCGGACCTCGCCAGAGCGGGTAGACCGGGGCATGCAGATCCATTGGGTAGGCTTCGCGACTCCCAACACCATAACCCCCGACGCTTACCGGGAGTTCTGCTGGGGCGCCGACCTCCCTGAAACACCCACCGGATACAGACTCCTCTTCGGCTGCGACGCTGACTGGCAACCGATCACCGCGGTGCTCTCAGATGTCGAGCACGTGCGGCTTCTGAAGCTGCTTGCCGGCGTCGAAGTCCCTGCCGACAAGGTGGTTGTCACGATTCCCGACTGGCCGAATTTGCGCTCGACCGCTTCTAGCGTCTGGAGCTGAGAGCGAGAAGGAATACCGAGTCGATGTCTGAATGCGCCCACCGATCGGCCTCTTTGGCACCCAAGTCGGGCCCGGCTGGGCTCCGTGTTGTTGTCCTCGGCCCTCAACTGCAGGAAAAGGGGCGCTGAATTTGAATGCCGATACTGTGATCGCCATATGCGCCACGGTCATTGCGTGCGCGTCACTCGCTGTTTCCGTTCAGCAGGCGAGGGCGACTCGTGAGCATAACCGGAGATCGGTCCTGCCTGTGCTGGAATTCGTCAATGTGAGGAATTCGGGCGGCCGCGCTGGAATTCTCATCAGGAATAGCGGCCTAGGTCCCGCATTCGTCGCCCGATCGAAGGTATGGATAGATGGTATTCATGCGGGGCACTTGGGGCGGGAAGCAGTGGATAGAATCCGCGCCGAGACTCGGGCAAATATGGGTTCGTTAGAGACGAATTACGGTGGCACTTGGGTTCTCCCTCCCGGTGACTCCCGATTCCTGCTGTCGGTTGAGGATTCGGTAGATGCAAGGGAGGCTTTCTGGAGCTTTATTCTCAATCGGTTTGCGATGGAATTTACTTATGACTCCATTTATGGCGGCGAAGGATATCGGCTCCGCTATCGCGAGATTACCCCCGATTGAATGGGCTCCTGCTATAGCCCGATCTGGTCGAGTGCGGCCTGCTGTTCGGGGGTGAGTTTGTCGCGGCGGGAGCGCATGTTGGACCGCCACACACCGAGCTTCACGGCCACAGCCTGCTGCTCCTGGTCCTGCAGCTCCTGGCCGTCGCCGTCGGCGCTGTCCTCGATGACGAGGTGTTCGATGTGGGTGCGGGGGATGGTGAGGTGGCCTTCGCGGTTGAGGTATTGGCGGGCGGCGGCCAGGCCGCGCTCGAACGAGGCGTTGCGGCCTGTAGCGGGTTTCCTGGCGGCGGGTACGGGCACGGCGCCCGTGTTCTCCGTGGCGGCCTGTGTGGGGGCTGCTGAGGGCGTGGGTAGCGGGGTGACGCCCAGGCCGTTCAGGAGTTCGCGCTGTCCGGCTGTGAGGCGCTTCCAGCCCTGCCTCTGCCGTCGCAGCCACATCCCGACATCGACACCGGCCACCGTCACGCCGGGCAGGATCTCCTCGAGGCTGGCGCTGCCGTTGATGCACTGCTGGACGCCGGCGAAGTTCCGCTGCCACTCGATCGGCCAGTCCGGGTTCCAGTACGGGTCGATCGCCGCCAGCTGCTCCCCGCGCTTCCAGGCGCGCTCCGGGTCCTTGCCCAGCCCGCCGGGCCTGCGGAGGTTGGCCAGCATCATGCCCACCGGCCGGTCCAGGATCGTCGCCGACCGCGGCGCCGCCAGCGTCCCGTACTCCTGGAAGTAGGCGCTCAGCACGTCGAGGGTTTCCTCCCAGGCCAGCTCCCGTTCGTCCCACACCATGCCGAGGCGTTCGAGCCGGCGGGCGCGCTGGCCGGTCATCGCCCCGGCGTTGAACGTCTTGCGCTGGTCGGCCGTCCACTGCCCCAGCGGGTAGGCGCCTTCCCGGTGGGAGAAGGGGACACGGGCGTGACCGGTACGCTGGTGGAAGCGGCGCAGGGCGGCGAACCCCCGCTCCCAGTCCTGCCGTTCGGTGTCGATGACGTTGTAGGAGATCCACTCGGCGACCTGGGCCGGGTCGCGGGGCGCGGAGAATCGCAGCAGGAGACGGCTCTCCTCCTCCCCGTCGGCCGGCGGCGAACCGATCTCCGTGGTCAGCGACTCCGAGTTGGTGTTCGTCTGCGGAATGGCCAGAAGCTCAACGGCCTGTTCGTCGTGCGCACGCAGCCCCTGGAGCACCTTGATGAGAGGCTTGTACGAGGCCGAGGTGAACATATCCTTCGGCTGCTCATCCGGCGCCAGAAACACCGGCACGATCAGGGAAGCCAGCTTTCCCTCGCCCGGCTTCTGCCGCAACGCCCGCCCGATCGCCTGCACGATATCCACGGGCGAACCCTTCGGGTCCAGGAAAGCAACCGAATCCACCGCCCGGATATCGACGCCCTCCCCGAGAACCTTGCAATTACAGAGAATGGCCAGTCCCGCCCGGGTGCCGAATTCCCCCAGGACCTCGCGGCGGTGGCCGGAGTCGTGCTCGCCCTTCAGCCACCCGGCCCACACGCGCGCCGGGTACCGCTGGGGCTGGTCGGCATGGAGCTTCTCCGCCACCGCCGGCAGTCCGGCCGCGAACGCCTGCGCCTCGATGGTGCGGTGGTGGAAGGTGATCATCGTCTTCAGGTCGTGCTCACGGGCGGTCTTGAGCATCGCCGCCTGCAGCGCGCCCAGGCGCAGGCCGCGGATCTCCTCCTCGCGCCGCTCGGGGCCGTACAGGCGGCCGGGCGGCAGCTGCGGGTCGGCCAGTTCGACCACGATGACCTGATACCGCGCCAGGAGCTTCCTGGAGACCGCCGCCGCGAGCGACATGCGGTAGACGACGGGCCCGAAGATGGACTCGTCGTCCATGCTCGCCGCCATCTCCTCGGGCAGCGGGTCACGCAGGCCCTCCAGAACCTCCCGGGCCGGGCGCTCCTGCCAGATCCGCGGCGTCGCGGTCAGGTACAGCCGCCGCAGCGCCGGCAGCAAGGTGTTGTCGTGGACATCCGCCCAGGCCTTCCCCAGGCTTCCGCTCGTGCGGTGCGCCTCGTCCACCACCACCAGGTCGAACGGCGCCATCGGCAGGCCGTAGGAGCCCTCGAACGCCGCCGTGAGCACCGGCAGCGAGGAGTAGGTGGCGTACACGGTCACAGCGCCGGAGCCGTGCCACAACGCCAGCTGCGGCGCGCTCGTCGTGCTGCGCACCTTCGCCCGCCACAGCACCGGATCGTCCTGGAGCGAGCACACCGCCACCGCCGGCCCCGCATGCCCGGCCGCCTGCCACGCCAACACCGTCTGCGTCAGCAGATCCAGCGTGGGCACAAGAACCAGCACGCGGCCATTCCGCGCCACCCGCCGTGCCGTATCAGCGGCCACCAACGTCTTTCCCGACCCGCACGGCATTACCACCGTGGCCCGCAATCCACCGGTCGGGATACGCTTTCCCGGCGGAATGTCCAGAGCGCGCGCCGCCGCCTCAGTCGCCTCAATCTGATGGTCCCGGCGCTTCATCGGCTCCGCCATCCCCGTTCCTCCTGACAGGAATTCAAACAAACGAAGAAGGCGGAGGTTGCCCGCCGCGCGATCAGGGCCGTTCCTAGTCCCCGTAGCTACACAGATGCATCACACCCGATGTGGTGCGCTGAAGGGAACAATGATGCACGCCACCCTACCGCATCGGCAGCCACGTCGGGTGTACTATCCGGAGCATGGTCGGGATCGGCACAGGCCATCCGGGCAGCCCGGCAGGTAAGCTGACGAAGCGTCGGCCGACGCCCGGCCGCCCGATTCCAGGTGTGTGGGGGTGCTGCTCCTGGTCCTCGGCGGTCGGGGGCCGGCCTCTCCGGTTCTGGCTCAACGGGGGCAACTGGCCTGGGATTCCTGTATCTACACAGTCTGCATCGCGCGTGATGCGCCACCCCCTCCTTCCCAGGTGCGGTCTTTTCCGCCGGAGCGGAGCGGAGGCGGGGAATTCGCGCGGAGCGCGAATTCCATCGCTTTTTAGAAATGCCCGCGAAGCGGGTATTTCATTTTCCGGCGCAACGCGCCGGATTTCCCCCGGGCGCGAAGCGCCCGGGGGTCGGCAAGGCGCGCAGCGCGCTTGTACCCGCTC
>NZ_JAVREL010000041.1:0-19996 GCF_031845365.1 Streptomyces litchfieldiae | reverse complement strand
CCGTCCTCACCCTCGGCATCTCCGAAACCATCGAGGACCACGCCCCCACCACAGACACCCGCGTCACCGGCACCCTCCGCCGCGACGAAGGCACCTGGCACCGCGTCCTCACCTCCCTCGCCACCGCAGCCGCCCCCACCGACTGGTCCCGCTTCTTCGCCGCCACGGCCCCGCTGGACCTGCCGACCTACCCGTTCCAGCACCAGCGCTTCTGGCTGGAGCAGAAGGCCGCCGAGGCGACCGCCGGCCGGCAGACCGCGGCGAACCCGGCCGAGACGGAGTTCTGGGAAGCGGTCGAACGGGAGGACCTGGCGGCCGTCGCCGGAACGCTCGACCTCGACGGCGACGCGGCGGACCTGCCGACCGTGCTGTCCGCGCTGTCCTCCTGGCGCCGGCGGCAGCTCGACCGGGCGGTGCTGGACAGCTGGCGCTACACGATCAGTTGGGCACCGCTGACCGACGCCACCCCCACCGCGTTCCCCGGCGGCACCTGGCTGGCCGTCCTGCCCGCCGCGCTGGGCGACGACCCGGCCGTGCGCGGCTGCCTGGACGCGCTGCGGCAGCGCCGGGCCACGGTGATCCCGGTCGCGCTGGAGCCCGGCGACCGCGACCGCGCGGCGCTGGGCGACCGGCTGAAGGCGGCCCTCGCCGAGGGCGCCGAGATCAGCGGCGTGCTGTCGCTGGCCGGCCTCGCCGACACCGACCCCGCGTCCGCGCACGAGCCGGTGACGGCGGGCCTGGCCATGACGACCGCGCTCGTTCAGGCCCTGGGCGACACCGGGGTCAGCGCCCCGCTGTGGTGCGTCACTCAAGGCGCCGTCTCCACCGGGCTCTCCGACCCCATCCGCCACCCGCTCCAGGCGCAGATCTGGGGCTTCGGCCGCGTCGTCGCGCTGGAGCACCCGGAGCGCTGGGGCGGACTCATCGACCTGCCGGAGCAGTTGGACGCCCGCGGCGCCGAGCAGTTCACCCGCCTGCTCGCCGGCGGCAGCGGCGAGGACCAGATCGCGCTGCGCCAGTCCGCGGCGTTCGGCCGGCGGCTGTCGCGCGCGCCGCTCGGCGGCTCCCCGGTGCCGGAGTGGCGGCCGCGCGGCACGGTGCTGGTCACCGGTGGCGCCGGCGCGGTGGGCACGCATGTGACGCGGTGGCTGGCCCGGGCCGGGGCGCCGCACCTGCTGCTCGTCGGCCGGCGCGGCAAGGACACGCCGGGGATCGCCGAGCTGGAGGCCGAGTTGACGGCCCTGGGCTCCAAGGTCACCATCGCGGCCGTCGATGTGGCGGACCGGGACGCGCTGCGCGGGCTGCTCGACTCGATCCCCGCGGAGTTCCCGCTGAGCGCGGTGGTGCACGGCGCCGGCGTGCTGGCGGACGGCATCATCGAGCAGGTCACCACGGAGGACCTGGAGCGGGTGCTGCGGCCCAAGGTGGCGGCGGCCGCCGCGCTGCACGAGCTGACGGCCGGTCTGGACCTGGACGCCTTCGTGCTGTTCTCGTCGGTCGTCGGCGTGCTGGGCAACGGCGGCCAGAGCGGTTACGCCGCGTCCAACGCCTACCTCGACGCGCTGGCCGCCCAGCGCCGCGCGGCCGGGCTGCCGGCCACCGCGGTGGCCTGGGGTTCCTGGGGCGGCGGCGGCATGGTCAACGCCACGGCCGAGGAGCGGCTGCGGCGGCAGGGCGTGCCCACGATGGACCCGGACACGGCGGTGTCGGCGCTGGCCGCCGCGGTGGACCGGCAGGAGACGTTCGTCACCGTCGTGGACGTGGACTGGCCGACGTTCGCGCCCTCGTTCACCGCGGCCCGGCCCAGCGCGCTGCTCGGCGACCTCGCCGAGGTGCGGCAACTGGCCACGGCGGGCGGCGGCGCCGCGGCCGGCGCGCCCGCGGAGGACGCCGGCGGGCTGACCGCCCGGCTGCGCGGCCTGCCGGCCCGCGAGGCCGAGGAGGCGCTGCTGGAGGTGATCCGGACGAACGCCGCCGCGGTGCTGGGGCTGCGCAGTCCGGACGCCATCAACGCGGGCCGCGACTTCAAGGCCGCCGGCTTCGACTCGCTGACCGCCGTGGAACTGCGCAACCGGCTGCGGAACGCGACCGGACTCCAACTGCCGACCACGCTGCTGTTCGACTACCCGACGCCCGTGGTGCTTTCCCAGTACATGCTCGACGAGATATTTCCCGACCGCGCGGCGAACGGCGATTCCACCGCGCCGGACGACGCCGACGAGTCGGACGTGCGAAAGGCCCTGATGTCTCTTTCCACCGCCAGGCTCAAGGAGGCGGGATTGCTGGACTCATTGCTGAGTCTGGCCGCCGAACCGCAGGACGGCGGGGGCCAGAGCCCCGAGGCCGCGGCGGACGACGACACCTCCTCGCTGGACACGATGGATCTCGATGACCTCGTGCGTATGGCGCTGAAGAACGATCTTTCCTGAACGAGATGCGGAGGCCATGATGACCGGTTCCAATGACACAGTTGTGGAAGCGCTTCGGGCATCTCTCAAGGAAGCCGAGCGCCTGCGCCAGCTCAACGCCCAGCTCACCGCCGCCTCGCGCGAGCCCATCGCGATCATCGGCATGAGCTGCCGCTATCCCGGTGGCGTGCGGTCGCCGGAGGATTTGTGGGAGCTGGTGATCGGCGGGCGGGACGCGATTTCCGAATTCCCGCCGGAACGCGGCTGGGAATTGGACGAGTTCTATGCACCCGAGCCGGGTACGCAGGGCAAGTCCTATGTACGCGAAGGCGGTTTCGTGCATGACGCAGACGCCTTCGACCCCGGTTTCTTCGGCATCAGTCCGCGGGAGGCCAAGGCGATCGACCCGCAGCAGCGGTTGCTGTTGCAGGCGTCGTGGGAGGTTTTCGAACGGGCGGGCATCGACCCGGAATCGCTGCGCCGCTCGCGGACCGGCGTTTTCGTGGGCATGAGCCACCAGGACTACGGCGCGATGATGCATGACGCGCCGCAGGAGGTGGAGGGTTATCTGCTCACCGGCAAGTCGGGCAGCGTGGCCTCCGGCCGGATTTCCTACACCTGGGGCCTGGAGGGGCCTGCCGTCACCATCGACACGGCCTGCTCCTCCTCGCTGGTCGCGCTGCACATGGCGGCGCAGTCGCTGCGCAACGGCGAGTCGACGCTGGCCCTGGCCGGCGGCGTGACGGTGAACACGACGCCGGGTGTCTTCATCGAGTTCAGCCGACAGCGGGGCCTGGCGCCGAACGCGCGCATCAAGGCGTTCGCGGGCGCGGCCGACGGCACGGCCTGGGGTGAGGGCGCCGGTCTGCTGCTGCTGGAGCGGCTGTCGGACGCGCGGAAGAACGGGCACGAGGTGCTCGCCGTGCTGCGCGGCTCGGCCGTGAACCAGGACGGCGCGTCCAACGGCCTGACCGCCCCCAACGGCCCCTCCCAGCAGCGCGTCATCCGGCAGGCGCTGGCCAACGCGCAGCTCGCCCCGGACCAGGTCGACGCGATGGAGGCCCACGGCACGGGCACCACTCTGGGTGACCCGATCGAGGCGCAGGCGCTGCTCGCCACCTATGGCAAGGGGCGCGACGAGAGCCGGCCGCTGTGGCTGGGCTCGATCAAGTCGAACATCGGGCACCCGCAGTGCGCGGCGGGCGTGGCCGGTGTGATCAAGATGGTCATGGCCATGCGGCACGGGGTGCTGCCGAAGACGCTGCACGTGGACGAGCCCACGCCCCATGTGAACTGGTCGGCCGGGGCAGTCGAGCTGCTGACCGAGGCCCGGCCCTGGCCCAGGGCGGACCACCCGAGGCGCGCGGGCGTCTCGGCGTTCGGCGTGAGCGGCACCAACGCGCACGCGATCATCGAGGAGGCGCCGCCGGTCGAGGCCGCCGAGCCGGCCGAGCGCGTGGTGCCCCCGGCGGGCAGCGTGGTGCCGTGGGTGCTGTCGGCCCGGAGCCGGGAGGCGCTGGTCGGTCAGGCGCGGCGGCTGGCCGAGCGGATCGCGGCGGACGACGCGCCGGACCCGGTGGACGTGGGCTTCTCGCTGGCGACGACCCGGGCGCAGCTCGAGTACCGGGCGGTCGTGGTGGCCGGGACCGGGGACCGCGAGGGGTTTGTGGCCGGTCTGGCCGCGCTGGCCGAGGGCCGGAACGCGGCCGAACTGGTCGCGCGTGCCGAGGAGTCGGCCGAGGCGTTCGCGGGGAAGACGGCGTTTCTGCTGGCCGGTCAGGGCAGTCAGCGCGCGGGGATGGGCCGGGAGCTGTACCAGACGCACCCGGTGTTCACCCAGGCCCTCGACGAGGCCGCCGCGGCGCTGGACATCCACCTCGAACACCCCATCAAGAGCCTGATGTTCGCCGAGCCCGACTCGGACGAGGCGGCGCTGCTCAACCAGACCCAGTACACCCAGCCCGCCCTCTTCGCCATCGAGGTCGCGCTGTACCGGCTCCTCACCCACCACGGCGTGACCCCGGACTACCTCATCGGGCACTCCATCGGGGAGCTGACCGCCGCGCACCTCGCCGGCGTGCTCTCCCTGGAGGACGCGGCGACCCTGGTCACCGCCCGGGCCCGGCTCATGCAGGCCGCCACCCCCGGCGGCGCCATGATCGCCATCCAGGCCCCGGAAGCCGACGTCGCCGCCGCAATCGAGGGGCTGGCCGACAAGCTCAGCATCGCCGCCGTCAACTCCCCCACCTCCACCGTCATCGCCGGCGACACCGAGGCGGCGGAGGAGATCGCGGCGCGCTTCAAGGACGCCGGGCACCGCACCCGGAAGCTGACGGTCTCCCACGCCTTCCACTCCCCGCACATGGACCCGGTCCTGGAGGAGTTCCGCGCGGTCGCCGCCACCCTCACCTACCACCCCGCCACCATCCCCGTTGTCTCCAACGTCACCGGCGCACTCGCCACCGACGACCAGCTCACCAGCCCCGACTACTGGACCGACCACATCCGCGGCGCCGTCCGCTACCACCACGGCATCACCACCCTCGACGACCTGGGCACCAGCGTCTATCTGGAGCTGGGCCCGCAGGAGACCCTGACGGCGCTGACGCGCGAGTGCCTGGGCGAGGCGTCGTTCGCCGCCGTGCCCACGCTGCGCCGGGGCCGCCCGGAGCCGCTGGCGCTGACGGCCGCGCTCGGCCAGTTGCACGTCCACGGCGTCTCCCCGGACTGGCGGCGGGTGTTCGCGGGTCTGGGCGGGCGCCGCGTGGACCTCCCCACGTACGCGTTCGACGAGCAGCGGTTCTGGTACCGGGTGCCGGCCGGCGCCGCCGATGTCGGCGGGCTCGGTCTGGCCAGCGCGGATCACCCGCTGCTCGGCGCCGCGGTCTCGCTGGCCGACGGCGCCGGGCTGGTGTTCACGGGCCTGCTGCGGCAGCGCTCCCAGGGCTGGCTCGGCGACCACCTGGTGCTGGACACCACTGTCGTGCCGAACTCGGTCTTCGTGGACCTGGCGGTCCGGGCCGGCGACCAGGTGGGCTGCGACCGCGTCGACGACCTGACGGTCGAGGCGCCGCTGGTGCTTCCGGAGCGCGGCGCGCAGATCCAGGTCACGGTCTCCGCGCCGGACGAGACGGGTCGGCGCGCCGTCACCGTGCACTCGCGGCCGGAGCCCGGGGACGCCGGGGACCCGGCCGGGGACGTGCTGTGGGTGCGGCACGCCACGGGCACGCTGGCCGCCGATTCCGCCGGTTCTCCGGTGGCCGGGCTGGGCGAGGCGTGGCCGCCCGCGGGTGCGAGCCCACTCGACGTGGACGCCCGTTACGAGCGGCTGGCCGCCGCGGGCTTCGCCCATGGTCCGGCCTTCACGGGGCTGGGCGCGGCCTGGCGGCAGGGCGACACCGTCTACGCGGACGTCCGGCTGCCGGACGACGTGGAGACGGCCGGCTTCACCCTCCACCCCGCGCTGCTCGACGCGGTGCTGCACGCGGCCCCCGACGCGGACGCCGCCGAGCCGCGCGTGGCGGTGTCGTGGGCCGGCGTGCGGCTGCACGCCACCGACGCCCGCGCGGTGCGGGCGCGGCTGCGGCCGTCGGGCCCCGACGCGGTCGAGGTGACGCTCTTCGACGCGAACGGCGCGCCGGTCGCCTCGCTGGACTCGGTCGGCTTCGGCCCGCTGACGCTTCACCCGGCGGCGGGGGCCGGTGGCCACCACGAGGCGCTGTACCAGCCGGTGTGGACCGAACTGCCCGCCTCCGCCGGGGTGCCCGGCCGCTGGGCGGTGCTCGGCGGTGACTCGGTCGGCCTCACCGTGCCGGGGGACGCGGCGCGTTACGCCGATCTCGCCGCGCTGGGCGCGGCCCTCGCCGACGGCGAGCCGCTGCCCGAGGCGGTGTTCGTGGACTGCGCGCCGGAGCCCGGCGCGACCCCGGCGGCCGTGCGCGCCACCCTCGGGCGCGCGCTCGGCCTGGTGCGGGAGTGGCTGGAGACGGACGCGTTCGACGGCTCGCGCCTGGTGTTCGTCACGCACGGCGCGGTCGCCGCCCGGCCCACCGACCGGCCGGACCTGAGCACCGCCCCGGTGTGGGGCCTGGTGCGCACGGCGCAGTCGGAGCAGCCGGGCCGGCTGGTCCTGGTGGACCTGCCGGGCGCGGACGCGACGGACGCGGCCGACCCCGCGGCGGTCACCCCGCTGCTGGCCGCCGCGCTGGCCGGCGACGAGCCGCAACTCGCCCTGCGCGGCGAGGGCCTGTACGCGTTCCGGCTGGCGCGGGTGCCGGTCGGGCCGGAGGCGGAGAGCGCCGACGGCAGCCCGCGGCCGTTCGCCCCGCACGGCTCGGTCCTGGTGACCGGCGCCTCCGGCACCATCGGCACGCTGGTCGCCCGCCACCTGGTGGCCGAGCACGGCGTGCGGCACCTGGTCCTGGCCTCCCGCCGCGGGTCCGCCGCGCCGGGCGCGGCCGAACTCGTCGACGAACTCACCGCGCGCGGCGCCGAGGTCACTGTGGCGGCCTGCGACACCGCCGACCGCGACGCGCTGGCCGCGCTGCTGGAGTCGATCCCCGCCGACCACCCGCTGACGGCCGTCGTGCACACGGCGGGCGTGACGGACGACGGCGTCGTCACCGCCCTCACCCCGGAGCGGGTGGACAGTGTGCTGCGGCCCAAGGTGGACGCCGCCTGGCACCTGCACGAGCTCACCCGGGAGACGGACCTCGCGGAGTTCGTCCTCTTCTCCTCCATCGCCGGCGCGGTGGGCAACCCCGGCCAGGCCAACTACGCGGCGGCCAACGTCTTCCTGGACGCCCTGGCCACGCACCGGCGGGCGCTCGGGCTGCCCGCCACCTCGCTGGACTGGGGCCTGTGGTCGGAGACCAGCACCCTGACGGCGAACCTGGACAGCAGCGACCTCGCGCGCATCAGCCGCACCGGCATCGCCGCGTTCTCCGCCGCGGAGGGCCTGGCCCTGTTCGACACGGCGCTGACCATCGACGAACCGGTGCTGGTGCCAAGCCGCCTGGACATGCCCTCGATCCGCTCGCAGGCCGCCGCGGGCACGCTGCCCGCGCTGCTGCGCGGCCTGGTCCGCGTGCCCGCGCGCCGCGCCGCGGCCGCCGCGGCCGGTGCGGCGGCGCCCACGTCGTCGCTGGCGCAGCGTTTGGGCGCGCTGTCGGAGGCCGAGCAGGAACGCGAGCTGCTGGACCTGGTCCGCGAGCAGGCCGCCGTGGTACTCGGGCACAGCAACGCCAACTCCATCGAGGCCAACCGGGCGTTCCTGGAGATCGGCTTCAACTCGCTCAGCGCCATCGAGCTGCGCAACAACCTGACGGGCGCCACCGGGCTGCGGCTGCCCAGCACGCTGCTCTTCAACGCGCCCACCCCGACCTCCCTGGCCCGCTATCTGCGCACCGAGCTGCTGGGCGCGCCGGGCACGGCCACGCCGGACGCGCCGGTGGCGGTCGCCGCGGGCGCGGCCGACGAGCCGATCGCCATCGTCGGCATCGGCTGCCGCTTCCCCGGCGGGGTGGAATCCCCGGAGGATCTGTGGGAGCTGCTGGCCGCCGGTTCGGACGCGATCAGCACGCTGCCGACCGACCGCGGCTGGGACGTGGACGGGCTGTACGACCCGGACCCGGACCAGCCCGGCAAGACGTATGTGCTGCATGGCTCGTTCCTGGAGGGCGCCGGCGGGTTCGACGCCGAGTTCTTCGGGATCAGCCCGCGCGAGGCGACCACGATGGACCCGCAGCAGCGGATCCTGCTGGAGAGCGCGTGGGAGGCCATCGAGCGGGCCGGCATCAACCCGGCGTCGCTGCACGGCAGTCGGACCGGTGTGTTCGTCGGCGCCACCTCGCAGGAGTACGGTCCGCGGCTCGCCCAGGCCCCGGCGGGGCTGGAGGGCCACGTCCTGACCGGCAGCACGCTGAGCGTGGCCTCGGGCCGCATCGCCTACACCCTGGGTCTTGAGGGCCCGGCGGTCACCGTCGACACGGCCTGCTCCTCCTCGCTGGTGGCCTTGCACATGGCGGCGCAGGCGCTGCGTTCCGGTGAGTGCTCGCTGGCGCTGGCCGGCGGTGTGAGCGTGATGGCCACGCCGGGTCCGTTCATCGAGTTCAGCCGGCAGCGCGGGCTGTCCAAGGACGGCCGCATCAAGGCGTTCGCCGAGGCGGCGGACGGCACGGCCTGGGGCGAGGGCGTCGGCCTGCTGCTGGTGGAGAAGCTGTCGGACGCGCGCCGCAACGGGCACCCGGTGCTGGCGCTGGTGCGCGGCTCCGCGATCAACCAGGACGGCGCGTCCAACGGCCTGACCGCCCCCAACGGCCCCTCCCAGGAGCGTGTTGTGCGGCAGGCGCTGGCCAGCGCCGGGGTCGCGGCGGCCGACATCGACGCGGTGGAGGCGCACGGCACCGGCACCACCCTGGGTGACCCGATCGAGGCCGAGGCGCTGCTCGCCACCTATGGGCGGGAACGGCCCGACGACCGGCCGCTGTGGCTGGGCTCGGTCAAGTCGAACATCGGGCACACCCAGCACGCCGCGGGCGTGGCCGGTGTCATCAAGATGGTCATGGCGATGCGGCACGGCGTGCTGCCCAAGACCCTGCACGTGGACGAGCCGTCCTCGCACGTGGACTGGACGGCCGGCGCGGTGGAGCTGCTGACGAAGCAGATCCCGTGGCCCGAGACGGGCCGCCCGCGCCAGGCCGCGGTGTCCGCGTTCGGCATCAGCGGCACCAACGTGCACACCATCCTGGCCCAGGCGCCCGAGGACGACCCGGCCGAGGCGGAACGGGACGCCGCGGACGACGCCCCGGCCACCCCGGCCGTGGTGACGGACGGGACGCTGCCGTGGCTGCTGTCGGGCAAGTCGGCCGAGGCGCTGCGGGCGCAGGCCCGCCGTCTGCTGGACCACCTGGCGCAGCGGCCGGAGGCCACGCCCGCCGAGGTCGGCCACTCGCTGGCCGCCGCGCGGGCCACGTTCGACCACCGGGCGGTGGTCATCGGGCGCGAGCGCGCCGAGTTCGAGGCGGCGCTGGAGGCACTGGCCACCGGCGGCGAGGCGCCGAACGCGGTGGTCGGGGCGGCGAGTTCGCAGTCGGGCAAGACGGTGTTCGTCTTCCCCGGCCAGGGCTCACAGTGGGTGCGGATGGGCGTGGAGCTGTACCAGTCCTCGCCGGTCTTCGCCGAGCAACTGACCGCCTGCGCCGAGGCGTTGGAGCCGTTCACCGGCTGGAACCTCATCGACGTGCTGACGGAGGCGGAGGGCGCGCCCGGCTTCGACCGGGTGGACGTGGTCCAGCCGGCGCTCTTCGCCATGATGGTGTCGCTGGCCCGCCTGTGGCAGTCGCTCGGCGTCCGGCCGGACGCCGTGATCGGCCACTCCCAGGGCGAGATCGCCGCCGCCCACATCGCGGGGGCGCTCAGTCTGGAGGACGCCGCGCGGGTGGTCACCCTCCGCGCGCAGTCCCTGTCCGTCATCACCGGGCGCGGCGGCATGATGTCGCTGCCGCTGTCCCGCGAGGCCACCGCCGAACTGATCGCGCGCTGGGACGGCCGCATCGCGGTGGCCGCCGCCAACGGCCCCGCCAGCACGGTGATCGCGGGCGATGTCGAGGCGCTGGACGAGCTGTTCGCGCACTGCGAGAGCGAGAACATCCGGGCGCGGAAGATCCCCGTCGACTACGCCTCGCACGGCCCGCACGTCGAGGCCATCCACGACCAGTTGCTTCAGGTGCTGGCGCCCGTCCGGCCCACCACCCCCGGCATCGCGTTCTACTCCACGGTCGCCGGCCACGGCGACGGCCCGCTGGACGCCGAGTACTGGTACCAGAACCTCCGCAGCACCGTGGAGTTCGAAGCCACCACCCGCCGCCTCCTGGACGACGGCCACACCCTCTTCATCGAGGTCAGCGCCCACCCGGTGCTGACCTATGGCCTCCAGGAGACCGTCGACGACCACGCCCCCGCCGCCGACGCCAAGGTCACCGGCACGCTGCGCCGCGACGAGGGCGGCTGGGACCGGGTCCTGACCTCGCTGGCCACCGCCGCGACGCACGCCGCGCCGGACTGGTCGCGGTTCTTCGTCCCGGCCACCCCGCTGGACCTGCCGACCTACCCGTTCCAGCACCAGCACTTCTGGCTGGAGACGACCGGCGGCGCCGGCGACCCGGCCGACCTGGGCCTCGCGGACGCGGGCCACCCGCTGCTGGGCGCCGCGGTGACCGTCGCCGGCGACGACTCGCTGGTCCTCACCGGTCGGCTGTCGCTGCGCACCCACCCCTGGCTGGCCGACCACGCGGTGCACGACGCCGTGCTGCTGCCGGGCACCGGCTTCGTCGAACTCGCCCTCCAGGCGGGCGAGCACGCGGGCTGCGGCACGCTGGAGGAGCTGACGCTGGAGGCGCCGCTGGTGCTCGCCGAGTCCGGCGTGACGCAGCTCCAGGTGCACCTGGGCGCCCCCGACGCCGAGGGACGGCGCCCCGTCGTCATCCACTCCCGCGCGGAGGGCGAGGACACCGGCGCCGAACGGCCCTGGACGCGGCACGCCACCGGCACGCTGACGGCCGATGACACCGGCGAAACCGCGGCGGCCACCGGCGAGTTGGCCACCTGGCCGCCGGCCGGCGCCACCGTCCTGGACACCGAGGGCATCTACGACCGGCTCGCCGACCGCGGCTACCACTACGGGCCCACCTTCCAGGGCCTGCGCGCGGCCTGGCAGCGCGGGGAGGAGCTGTTCGTCGAGGTCGCCCTCGGCCGGGACGGCGAGGACGCCGAGGGCTTCGGCATCCACCCGGCGCTGCTGGACTCCGCCCTGCACCTGACGGGCACCGGCGGCCCGGCCGGCGAATCCGGCCAGGTGCGGCTGCCGTTCGCCTGGTCCGGGGTCCGGCTGCACGCCGTGGGGGCGCGTTCCCTGCGGGTGCGCATCACCCCGGCCGGCGCGGACGCGGTGTCGCTGACGATGGCCGACGGCACCGGCCAGCCGGTCGTCTCGGTCGAGTCGCTCGCCTCGCGCCCGATCACCCCCGAGCAGCTCTCCGCCGCCGGGGGCACCACGCCCGACGCGATGTTCCACGTCGCGTGGACGCCGCTCGCGGCCGGTGAGCCGGCCACCGGCGGCACCTGGGCCGTGGTCGGCGACGACGGACTCGGCCTGGACATACCGCGGTTCGGCGACCTGGCCGCCCTCGGCGAGGTGCCCGAGGTGGTCCTGACCGCCGCGGCCCCGGCCGCCGACGGCGACGAGCAGACCGCCGCCGTGCGGTCCGCCACCGTCCGGATGCTCGGCCTGGTGCAGGAGTGGCTGGCCGACGAGCGGTTCGCCGACTCCCGGCTCGTGGTCGTCTCCCGGCGGGCCGTGGCCACCCGGGACGACGAGAACGTGGCGCGGCTGACCGACGCCGCCGTCTGGGGCCTGATCCGCTCCGCGCAGACCGAGAACCCGGGCCGGATCACCATCGTCGACCTCGACGGGGACGAGGCCGAACTGTCCGTGCTCGCCGCGGCCGTCGCCACCGGCGAGCCCCAACTGGCCGTCCGCGCGGGCGAACTGTTCGTGCCGCGCATCGCCCGCCGCGCGCCGTCGGCGGCCGACGCCCCGGCCGGGGCGGGCCTGGAGCCGGGCGGCACCGTTCTCATCACCGGCGGCACCGGCACCCTGGGCACGCTCCTCGCCCGGCACTTCGCCACCGCGCACGGCATCGGCCATCTGCTGCTGACCAGCCGCCGCGGCCCCGAGGCGCCCGGCGCGGCGGAGCTGGAGGCCGAACTCACCGAGCTCGGCGTCAAGGTCACCATCGCCGCCTGCGACACCTCCGACCGGGAGGCCTTGGCCGGCCTGCTGGCCGGGATCCCCGGAGAGCACCCGCTCACGGCGGTCGTGCACACCGCGGGCATCCTCGACGACGGCACCATCGCCTCGCTCGACGCGGACCGGCTCGGCCGCGTGCTGCGGCCGAAGGTGGACACGGCCTGGCACCTGCACGAGCTGACCCGGGACCACGAGCTGGCCGAGTTCGTGCTGTTCTCCTCCGCCGCCGGCACCTTCGGCAGCGCGGGGCAGGGCAACTACGCCGCCGCCAACACCTTCCTGGACGGCCTCGCCTCGCACCGCCGCGCCCAGGGGCTGCCCGCCACCTCCCTCGCCTGGGGCCTGTGGGCCGACGCGAGCGGCATGACCGGGCACCTGGACGACGCCGATGTGACGCGGATGAGCAGGGTCGGCATCCGGCCGATTTCCGCCGAGGAGGGCATCGCCCTGTTCGACGCGGCCCGCGCGCTGAACGAGGCCCAGTTGGTCCCGGCCCGCATCGACCCGGCGCTGCTGCGCCCGCACGCCGAGGCCGGCACGCTGCCGACGGTGCTGCGTGGCCTGGTCCGCACGCCCGCGCGGCGGGCCGCGACCGCGGCCGCCGCCGGCGGCGGCTCGTCGCTGGCGGAGGGGCTGGCGCGGCTGGGCGAGGCGGAGGCCGCGCAGGCCGTCGTCGAACTGGTCCGCACCCAGGTCGCGCTCGTCCTGGGCCACGCCACCTCCGACACGGTCAACGCCGAACGCGCCTTCAAGGACCTGGGCTTCGACTCCCTGACGGCGGTGGAGCTGCGCAACCGGCTGAACGCGGCCACCGGGCTGCGGCTGCCGGCCACGCTGATCTTCGACTACCCCACCCCGCTGGTGCTCGCCGAGCACCTGCGAACCGAGCTGATCGGCGCGCCCGCCATGGCCGCGGCCGAGACACCGGCGGCGCTGCCCGCGCTCGCCGGCGACGACGACCCGATCGTCATCGTCTCGATCGGCTGCCGCTACCCCGGCGGGGTGCGCTCCGCCGAGGACCTGTGGAACCTGGTCGCCGGCGAGGTCAACGTGCTGGGCGAGTTCCCCGACGGGCGCGGCTGGGACGTGGCGGGCATCTACGACCCGGAGCCCGGCAAGCCCGGCAAGACGTACTCGCGGCAGGGCGCGTTCCTGTACGACGCCGATGAGTTCGACCCGGCGTTCTTCGGGATCAGCCCGCGCGAGGCCGTCGCCATGGACCCGCAGCAGCGACTGCTGCT
Organism: Streptomyces litchfieldiae; assembly: GCF_031845365.1. Lineage (NCBI taxonomy): Bacteria > Bacillati > Actinomycetota > Actinomycetes > Kitasatosporales > Streptomycetaceae > Streptomyces > Streptomyces litchfieldiae. Next base: position 6,539 of record NZ_JAVREL010000041.1, on the reverse strand, counting down.
GGAGACCGCCTGGGATACGCTGGAGCGCGCCGGGATCGACCCCGACGGGCTGCGCGGCAGCCGCACCGGTGTCTTCACCGGTGTGATGTACGGCGACTACGGCTCCAGCCTGCGGGCCGTGCCCGGCGCCGTGCCGGAGGACGTGGCCGGCTACATCGGCAACGGCACGGCGGGCAGCGTGGCCACCGGCCGCGTGTCCTACACCTTCGGCTTCGAGGGGCCGGCCGTCACCGTCGACACCGCCTGCTCCTCCTCCCTGGTCGCCCTGCACCTCGGCGCCCAGGCGCTGCGCAACGGCGAGTGCGAACTCGCCCTCGCGGGCGGCGTGACCGTGCTGGCCACGCCGGACGTGTTCACCGAGTTCAGCAGGCAGCGCGGGCTGTCGCCCGACGGCCGGTGCAAGTCGTTCGCCGCGGCGGCCGACGGCACCGGCTGGGGCGAGGGCGTCGGCCTGGTCCTGCTGGAGAAGCTGTCCGACGCGCGGAAGAACGGGCACCCGGTGCTCGCGGTCGTGCGCGGTTCGGCGATCAACCAGGACGGCGCGTCCAACGGCCTGACCGCCCCCAACGGCCCCTCCCAGCAGCGGGTGATCCGCCAGGCCCTGGCCAACGCCCGCCTGACCACCGGCGACATCGACGCGGTGGAGGCGCACGGCACGGGCACCACCCTGGGTGACCCGATCGAGGCGCAGGCGCTGCTCGCCACCTACGGCAGGGACCGGGACGAGGACCGGCCGGTGTGGCTGGGCTCGCTGAAGTCCAACATCGGCCACACCCAGGCCGCCGCCGGCATCGGCGGCGTCATCAAGATGGTCATGGCGATGCGCAACGGCGTGCTGCCCAAGACGCTGCACGTGGACGAGCCCTCGCCGCACATCGACTGGACCGCCGGCGCCGTCGAGCTGCTGACCGAGGCCCGGTCCTGGCCGGAGACGGACCACCCGCGCCGCGCGGGCGTGTCGTCCTTCGGCGTGAGCGGCACCAACGCCCACCTCATCCTCGAACAGGCCCCGGCCGTCGAGGAGCCGGAGCCGTCCGACGACGCCGCCCCGGCCCGCGCCCCCGAGGTCGTGCCGTGGGTGCTGTCTGCCAAGTCCGCGGAGGCGTTGCGCGCCCAGGCCGCGTCGCTGAGCGAGCACCTGGCCGCCCACCCGGAGGCGACGCCGGTGGATGTGGCGTGGTCGCTGGCGACCACCCGGGCCGGGTTCGAGCACCGGGCGGCCGTCGTGGCCGGGGACGCCGAGGCGTTCCGGGCCGGGCTGGCCGCGCTGGCCGCCGGCCGGGCCGCCGACGGCCTGATCACGGCGGATGTGGCGGCCGTGGGCAGGACGGCGTTCCTGTTCTCGGGTCAGGGCAGTCAGCGCGCGGGGATGGGCCGGGAGCTGTACGAGACGCACCCGGTGTTCACCCAGGCCCTCGACGAGGCCGCCGCGGCGCTGGACGTCCACCTCGAACACCCCATCAAGAGCCTGATGTTCGCCGAGCCCGACTCGGACGAGGCGGCGCTGCTCAACCAGACCCAGTACACCCAGCCCGCCCTCTTCGCCATCGAGGTCGCCCTCCACCGGCTCCTCACCCACCACGGCATCACCCCGGACTATCTGATCGGGCACTCCATCGGTGAGCTGACCGCCGCGCACCTCGCCGGCGTGCTCTCCCTGGAGGACGCGGCGACCCTGGTCACCGCCCGGGCCCGGCTCATGCAGGCCGCCACCCCCGGCGGCGCCATGATCGCCATCCAGGCCCCCGAGGCCGACGTCGCCGCCGCAATCGAGGGGCTGGCCGACAAGCTCAGCATCGCCGCCGTCAACTCCCCCACCTCCACCGTCATCGCCGGCGACAGCAAGGCCGCCACGCGGATCGCCAACCGGTTCAAGAAGGCCGGGCACCGCGTCAAGCAGCTCACGGTGTCCCACGCGTTCCACTCCCCGCACATGGACCCGGTCCTGGAGGAGTTCCGCGCGGTCGCCGCCTCGCTCACCTACTCCCCCGCCACCATCCCCGTCGTCTCCAACGTCACCGGCGCGCTCGCCACCGACGACCAGCTCACCAGCCCCGACTACTGGACCGACCACATCCGCGGCGCCGTCCGCTACCACCACGGCATCACCACGCTCCACCAGCTCGGCGCCACCACCTATCTGGAGCTCGGCCCCGACGCCACCCTCACCACCCTGACCGAGGAGACGCTCGGCGGCGCCGAGGCGCTGGTGCTGCCCGCGCTGCACCGCAAGCAGCCGGAGGCGCTGACGCTCACCACCGCGCTGGCCACGCTCCGGGTGCACGGCGCCCCGGTGGACATCGCCGGGCTGCTCGGCGGGGCGCGGCCCAGCCGGGTGGAGCTGCCGACGTACCCGTTCCAGCGGCAGCGGTTCTGGCTGGAGGGCGCGCCCGCGCCGGCCAACGCCGATGGGCTGGGCCTGCGTTCGGCCGGTCACCCGCTGCTGGGCGCCGCGGTCTCGCTGGCCGACGGCAGCGGGCTGGTGTTCACCGGCCGGATCGGGCTGCGGACGCACCCCTGGCTGGCCGAGCACACGGTGCTGGGCACCGCGTGGCTGCCGGGCACGGTGTTCGTGGACCTCGCGCTGGCCGCCGGCGCCCAGGCGGGGGCCGGCCGGCTGAACGACTTCACCATCAACGCCCCGCTGGTCCTCCCCGAACAGGGCACCGTGCAGGTGCAGGTGACGCTCGGCGAGCCCGACGAGTCCGGCGTCCGGCCGGTGAGCGTCCATTCCCGCCCGGACGACGCCGAGGACGGCGTGCTGGACGGGCAGCCCTGGACGCGGCACGCGGCGGGCACGCTCGCCCCGGCGGCGCGGTTCGAGGCGCCGGCCGGCGCTGCCGAACTGGCCGGCACCTGGCCGCCGCCCGGCGCGGTCGCCCTGGAGGTGGCGGGCCTGTACGAGCGGCACGCGGCCACCGGTTCCGACTACGGCCCGACGTTCCAGGGGCTGCGCGCCGCCTGGCAGCTCGGGGACGTCGTCTACGCCGAGGTCGGCCTGCCGCAGGACACCGACACGTCGGGCTACACCATCCACCCGGCCCTGCTGGACGCCGCGCTGCACCCGCTGGGCGTGGCCGTCTACTCGCAGGACCCGGACCGGATCCCGCTGCCGTTCTCCTGGGACGGCGTCTCGCTGCTGGCGTCCGGCGCCACGGCGCTGCGGGTGCGGATGGCGCCGCCGGAGCGCGAAGCCGCCCCGGAGACCACGGAGATGAACGTCACGCTCGCCGACGCGGCCGGCTCCCCGGTGGCCGTCATCGAAACGCTGACGATGCGCACGACGACGCGCGAGCAATTGGTCAGCCAGCACGGCGCGCGGCACTCGGCGCTGTTCCGGGTCGACTGGGCCGCCCCCGGGGTCCCGGTCGCCGCGCCCGAACCCGGCGCCGACTGGGTGGTGCTGGGCGCCGACGACCCGCTGGGGCTGGGCGACGCGCTCACCCGCTTCCCCGAACTGGCCGCGCTGGCCGACTCGTTGCCCGCCGACGGCCCCGCGCCGGAGGTCGTGGTGGCGCCGGTCGTCACGGCCGGCGGCGACGGCGGCCCGGTGGCCGCCGCCCACGACGTCACCACCGGCGTCCTGGAGCTGACCCAGTCCTGGCTGGCCGACCGGCGGTTCGCCGACGCGCGGCTGCTGGTGATCACCCGGGGCGCGGTGGCCGCGGAGTCCGGCGAGGACATCGCCGACCTGGCCGCGGCGCCGGTGTGGGGCCTGGTGGGCTCCGCGCAGTCGGAGAACCCGGGCCGGTTCGTGCTGCTGGACGTGGCCGACGGCGATGTCTCGCCCGAGACGATCGCCGCGGCGCTGGCCACCGGCGAGCCGCAACTCGCCAGCCGCAACGGCGCGCTGGGCGTGCCCCGGCTGGCCAAGACAACCGCGCCGGCCGAGGAGACCCCGGCGGCGGCGTTCACGGCGGACGGCACGGTGCTGGTCACCGGCGCCACCGGCGCGCTGGGCGGCCTGGTCGCCCGGCACCTGGTCGCCGAGCACGGGGTGCGGCACCTGCTGCTGACCTCGCGACGCGGCGCCGAGGCGCCCGGCGCGGCCGAACTGGAGGCCGCACTGGTCGAGTTGGGCGCGGAGGTCACCCTGGCGGCCTGCGACACCGCCGACCGGGACGCGCTCGCCGCGCTGCTGGCGGCGGTGCCCGCCGACCGTCCGCTGACGGCGGTCGTGCACACGGCCGGCGTGGTGGCGGACGGCGTGCTGACCTCGCTCACCGGCGACCAGGTGGCCCGGGTGCTGCGGCCCAAGGTGGACGCGGCCTGGCATCTGCACGAGCTGACGCGGGAGCTGGACCTGACCGCGTTCGTCCTCTTCTCCTCCATCGCCGGCGTCACCGGCAGCGCGGGACAGGGCAACTACGCGGCGGCCAACGTCTTCCTGGACGCCCTCGCCGCGCACCGGGCCGCCCAGGGGCTGCCCGCCGTCTCGCTCGCCTGGGGCCTGTGGGCCGAGAGCGGCGGGATGACGGGCGACCTGAGCGAGGGCGACCTCGCCAGGATGCGCCGCACCGGAGTCCGGCCGCTGTCGAACGAGGCGGGCCTCGCCCTCTTCGACGCGGCGCTCGGCGCCGGGGAACCGCTGCTCGTCACGGCCGCGCTGGACGCCTCCGGGCTGCGCGACCCGGAGCAGGTGGCCCCGGTGCTGCGCGGGCTCGTGCGCACCCCGGCCTGGCGGACGGCCACCAACGACGCGGTGCGGTCCGGCCCCTCGTTCGCCGAGGAGCTGGCCAAGCTGTCCGACGCCGAACGGGAGCGCGCGCTGCTGGACCTGGTGCGCGGTCAGGTGGCCAAGGTGCTGGGGCACGCCAGCGCGGCGGCCGTGCCGGCGGACCGGGGATTCCTGGACATGGGTCTCGATTCCCTCACCGCGGTCGATCTGCGGAACCGGCTCAACGGCGAGACCGGCCTCAAGCTGCCGACCACGGTCATCTTCGACTTCCCGAGCCCGATGGAACTCGCGGGCCATCTGGAAGCCGAGTTGAGTGCCGCTCACTCCGGAAATGATTGGCCAATGCTGAGCGAGCTGGATAAGATCGAAAGCGCGCTTTCGGCGATTTCTTCGGACCGTAACGCACGAGCGACACTCGCCACACGGCTGCAAGACATCCTGACGAAGTTGGGCGCCGCCCAGGACGCGCAGGATGGCACGGACTCTTCGACCGTGGACCGCATAGAGTCCGCCTCCGACGACGACATCTTCGACTTCATCGACAACGAACTCGACGTCTCGTAGTGGGGTGCCCGAAATTGATTCCAGCAAGTTCGATGGGGTGACGTAGGCATGGCGAACGCGAATGAGGAGAAGCTCCGCAACTATCTCAAGCGGGTGACGGCGGATCTGCACCAGACCCGTCAGCGCCTGCGCGAGTCGGAGGCCGCGGATCGGGAGCCGATCGCCATCATCGGCATGAGCTGCCGCTTCCCGGGCGGTGTGACCAGCCCCGATGCGCTGTGGCAGCTCGTGACCGAGGGCACCGACGCCATCTCGTCGTTCCCCACCGACCGTGGCTGGGACGTGGACGGAATCTACGATCCCGAGCCGGATCAGCCCGGCAAGTCCTATGTCCGGGAAGGTGGATTCATCGCCGACGCGGCGGAATTCGACCCCGATTTCTTCGGGATCAGCCCGCGTGAGGCGCTGTCCATGGATCCTCAGCAGCGGCTGCTGCTGGAGACCGCGTGGGAGGCATTCGAGCGGGCCGGGATCAACCCGGTCGGATTGCGCGGCAGCAGCACCGGCATATTCGCGGGCGTCATGTATCACGACTATGCCGATTCCGCCGCCTCGGGCAGTGTGGTGACCGGCCGAGTCGCCTATACGCTGGGCCTGGAGGGGCCCGCCGTTTCGGTGGACACGGCCTGTTCCTCCTCCCTGGTCGCCATGCATTTCGCGAGTCAGGCGCTGCGCCGGGGGGAATGCTCCCTGGCGCTCGCCGGCGGCGTTACCGTCATGGCCACCCCGGACACCTTTATCGAATTCAGCCGGCAGCGCGGACTGGCGAAGAACGGCCGCTGCAAGCCCTTCGCGGCGGCGGCCGACGGCACGGCGTGGGGGGAGGGCGCGGGCCTGCTGCTGCTGGAACGGCTGTCCGACGCCCGGAAGAACAACCACCCCGTGCTCGCCGTCATCCGCGGTTCGGCCACCAACCAGGACGGCGCGAGCAGCCAGTTGACGGCGCCCAACGGGCCGGCTCAGCAGCGCGTGATCCGGCAGGCGCTGGCCAGCGCGCGGATCCCCGGCAGCGAGGTCGACGCCGTCGAGGCGCACGGCACCGGCACCACCCTCGGTGACCCGATCGAGGCGCAGGCGCTGCTCGCCACCTACGGCAAGGACCACCCGGCCGAACAGCCGCTGTGGCTCGGGTCGTTGAAGTCCAACATCGGGCACACCCAGGCCGCCGCCGGTGTCGGTGGCGTCATCAAGATGGTCATGGCGATGCGCAACGGCGTGCTGCCCAAGACCCTGCACGTGGACGAGCCCACGCCCCATGTGGACTGGTCGGCGGGGGCCGTTGAGCTGCTGACCGAGG
>NZ_JAVREL010000040.1:0-20443 GCF_031845365.1 Streptomyces litchfieldiae | reverse complement strand
GTGGGGAAAACACCCGGCCGTAGGCCGGTCAGTTGCGGAGGGCCACGAACGTACGGCCGTGGACCGACCATTGGCCGGCCGTCGTCCAGCCCGCGGCCTCCGACTCCGAGCGCAGTGCGGCCGGGCCGACGCGGGCCCAGGGGAAGGTGGGGCCGAGGCCGCCCCGGCCGTCGTCCAGTTGGACGTCGAACCGTTCGGCGACCTCCTCGGGTGCGGCCTCTGCCAGCAACAGGCCGCCGGGGGTGAGGAGTTGGCCGATGCGGCGGAGGAGGGCGGCCGGGTCGCCGCCGATTCCTATGTTGCCGTCCATCAACAGCACGCTGCCCCACCAGCCCTCCGCCGGCAGGTCCTGGAACACCGAGCGCAGCAGGGCCGTACCGCCCGCGCTGCGAGTGCGGGCCACGGCGGCGGGCGCCGTGTCGATGCCGAGGGCGGGGCGTTCCTGGCGTGCCAGGGCGGTGACCATGCGGCCGGGGCCGCAGCCGATGTCCAGCACGCTGCCGACGCACCGGCCCAGCACGGTCCGGTCGGCGGGGTCGGGCCGGGCGCACCAGCGTTCCACGTCCAGCGGCAGCCGGCGACCGTCCGCGCCGCGCAGGAACAACGGGCCCCGGCCGGCGCGCAGGGCCAGCGCGTAGGGGTCGGCGGACCAGGCGGTCGCGGCGGCAGTGGCCGGCGGGGTCACCGGGTGGCGCCTTCCCGCAGCGCGCCGTACACGGCGGCGAACCGGCCGCCGGTGGCCTCCCGCGCGATCAGCGCGGCGTCGGCGGCCGTGTCCATGTCCACCAGCTCGGGCAACTCGGCGATGTCCAGCCCCGCTTGGCGCAGCCGCAGCCGTTGAACCGCGCCCGTGCGCGAAGTCGACATGGGGACACCGCGGATCAACTCCGGGCGCGGCTCGGCCAGGCCGAGCGCCCAGAACCCGCCGTCGGCGGCGGGCCCGAACCAGGCGCGGCCGGGCGGCCAGCCGCCGGGCCCGGTGACGGGGGCGAGCAGTTCGGGGGTGAGCTGCGGGGTGTCCATGCCGACCAGCAGCGCGGGTCCGGCGCAGGGGGCGAACGCGGCCGCGATGCGTTCGTCCAGCCCGCCGGCCACCTGCGGCACCACCTCGTAGCCCGGCGGCAGCCAGGGCCCGGGCCGGCCGGAGAGCACCAGCACGCGGCGGCGGGCGGGCACCCGCGTCAGCGTGTCGAGGGTGTCGGCGAGCGCGGCCTCGGCGAGCCGGGCGGCCTCGGCGGGCGTGAAGGGCGGGGTGAGCCGGGTCTTGACGCGGCCCGGCACGGGCTCCTTGGCGATCACCAGCAGTGTGGTCATCTCAACACCTCGCGCATGTCGGAGACCGCCTGCCAGGTGCCGCGCCAGGTGCCGGTCACCTTCGAACGGCCGGTGCGCGGCCGGTAGGCGACCTCGGTCTCCTCGATGCGCCAGCCGGCCTCGGCGGCCCGGACGACCATCTGCAACGGGTAGCCGCTGCGGCGGTCGGTGAGGCCGAGGCCGAGCAGCGCGGTGCGGCGGGCCACCCGCATCGGGCCGAGGTCGGTCAGCCGCACGCCGGTGCGGCGGCGCACCATGCGGGACAGCGCCCGGTTGCCGACGCGGGCGTGCAGGGGCCAGGCGCCGCGCGCGGTGGGGCGGCGGCGGGCCAGCACGAGATCGGCGGCGCGGGTGTGGACCGGTTCGGCGACGCGGGGCAGTTCGGCCGGGTCGAGGGTGGCGTCGCAGTCGCAGAACGCGACGAACTCGGCGGTGGCGGCCAGCAGTCCGGCGTGGCAGGCGGCGCCGAAGCCGCGGCGCGGTTCGGAGACGACATGGGCGCCGAGCCGTTCGGCGATGGCCGGGGAGCCGTCGGTGGAACCGTTGTCCACGACGACGGCGCGCCAGCCGTCCGGGATCCGGTCGAGCACCCAGGGCAGCGCCTCGGCCTCGTTCAGGCAGGGCAGCACGAGGTCGCCCCAGTGAGTCGGGGAGTTGGTCACCCTTCTTACCCTACGGAGACAACTCAGACATTTCAGGGCACTGCTCCTTACGAAACCCTGACGTCGGCGCCCCCAGCGCGCGCTCACGCCCGCGCGCCGCGGGGCCAGTGTGACACTCGTTCCATGTCACAGTCCGTTCCGCCGCCCCGCCGCGTTCTCGTCGTCGACGACGACCCGACCGTCACCGAGGTGGTGGCCGGTTATCTCAACCGGGCGGGCTTCGTCGTGGACCGCGCGGCCGACGGCCCCGCGGCGCTGGCGCGGGCCGCCACGCACCCGCCCGACCTGGTCGTGCTCGACCTGATGCTGCCGGGGCTGGACGGTCTGACCGTCTGCCGCCGGCTGCGCGAGGCGGGCCCGGTGCCGGTGGTGATGCTGACCGCGCGCGGCGACGAGGAGGACCGGATCCTGGGCCTGGAGGTCGGCGCCGACGACTACGTGACCAAGCCGTTCAGCCCCCGTGAACTGGTGCTGCGCGTCGCCTCGGTGCTGCGCCGGGCGGGCGGCGGGCCGGGAGCCGGGGGCGCGGTGCCGCGGGGGGCGGTGCTGCGCGGGGCGGGCATCACGCTCGACCCGGCGGCGCGCACCGCCGAGGACGGGCGGGGGCCGTTGCGGCTGACCCTGAGGGAGTTCGACCTGCTGGCGCACTTCCTGCGCCACCCCGGGCGGGCGTTCAGCCGGGAGGAGCTGATGGCCACGGTCTGGGGCTGGGACTTCGGCGACCTGTCCACCGTCACCGTGCATGTGCGGCGGCTGCGCCACAAGGTGGAGACGGACCCCGCCCGGCCCCGGCTGATCACCACGGTGTGGGGCGTCGGCTACCGCTTCGACGCGGACGGCGGGGAGTAGCCGTGGGAATGGCCCAACTGCTGCGCGATCTGCCGCTGATCGCGCTCTACGCGGCGGCGGGCGCGGCCGTCGCGGGCGCCGCCGGGGCGCTGGTGCTGGCCGCCGTGCGCCGCCGTTCCGTGGCGGTGTCGCTCGCGGTGCTCATCGCGGTGACGGTCGGCGCGCTGCTGGCCGGCACGCTGTCGGTGGCCTGGGCGATGTTCCTGTCCGCGCACGACCTGGCCGTGGTCGTCACGGTCGGCGTGGTCGGCGCGCTGGCCGCCACCGTGACGGCGCTGCTGCTCGGCCGCTGGGTGATCGGCGCGCACCGGGCGCTGGAACGGTCCGCCCGCGCGCTGGGCGAGGGCGGCTCGTTCAGCCCGCCCACCGGGCCGATGCCAGCCGAACTCGCCGCGCTGGCCCGCCAGTTCGCCGACACGAACGCCAAGCTGGCGGCCTCGCGGGAACGCGAGCGGGCGCTGGAGTCCTCCCGCCGGGAACTGGTCGCGTGGATCTCGCACGACCTGCGCTCCCCGCTGGCCGGGCTGCGGGCGATGGCGGAGGCGCTGGAGGACGGCATCGCCGAGGACCCCGCGCGCTACCACCGGCAGATCCGCGGCGAGGTGGAACGGCTCAGCTCGATGGTCGGCGACCTGTTCGAACTCTCCCGGATCCAGGCCGGTTCGCTGGCCCTGGCCCCCACGCGGATGTCCGTGTACGACCTCATCAGCGACGCCATCGCGGGGGCGGACGCGCTGGCCCGGGAACGCGGTGTGCTGCTCGCGGACCACGGGGTGGAGCCGGTGCCGGTGGAGGTGGACGGCAAGGAGATGAGCCGGGTACTGGCGAATCTCCTGGTCAACGCGATCCGGCACACCCCGGCCGATGGCACGGTCGCGGTCTCGGCGGGGCGCCGCGCGGGCTCGGTGGTGCTGTCGGTGACGGACGGCTGCGGCGGCATCCCGGCCGAGGACCTGCCCCGCGTGTTCGACACGGGCTGGCGCGGCACGGACGCCCGGACACCACCGGCCGGAGCGGGCCTCGGCCTGGCGATCGTGCGCGGCATCGTGGAGGCCCACGCGGGGCGGACGGGCGTACGGAACGTGCCGGGTGGGTGCCGGTTCGAGGTGATACTGCCTGCGGCGGGCTCGGGCGGATGAGCCCGCGGCCTTCCGGCCGGGGGTTTTCCCCCACCCACCCGCCCCTTTCCCGAAGGGAGCGAGGGAGGCGCCGGGCCCGCCCGCGCCCTTCACCACCCGCCCGCCGGGGTGCCCGCGCCCGTCTCTCGGCTCACCGGCCCCGAAGGGGCCTACCGCAAGGGGGACTTCGCGAAGCGTGTCATTCCCTCCGTGAAGCCCGTCCGCGGGCGCCAGTTCAGTTCTTCGCGCAGGCGGTCACTGGACGCCGTGATGTGGCGGACGTCGCCGAGGCGGTATTCGCCGGTGATCTGTGGGGCGGGGCCGCCGAAGGCTGTGGCCAGGGCCTGGGCCATCTCGCCGACCGTGTGCGGCTCTCCGCTGCCCGTGTTGTACGCTCGCAGGGCGCCCGGGCGGGCGGTGGGCAGTGCCCGCAGGGCGGCCACGTTCGCCGTCGCGACGTCCTCGACGTGCACGAAGTCCCGCCGCTGCGCGCCGTCCTCGAAGACCCGCGGCGCCCGACCCGCCTCCAGAGCGGAGCGGAAGAACGAGGCCACCCCGGCATACGGAGTGTCCCGCGGCATGCGGTCGCCATACACATTGTGGTAGCGCAGGCTGATCGCACGGCCCCCCGTCGAACGCGCCCACGCCGCCGCCAGATGCTCCTGCGCCAGCTTGGTCGTGGCGTACACGTTGCGCGGATCGGCCGGGGCGTCCTCGTCGACCAGGCCCGGGAGCAGCGCGGCGCCGCACCGCGGGCACGGCGGCTCGAAGCGGCCGTGTGCCAGGTCCGCCTCGGCCCGCGGTCCGGGCCGGACCCGGCCGTGCCGGGGGCAGTCGTAGCGGCCCTCGCCGTAGACCACCATCGAGCCCGCCAGCACCAGATCCCGCACACCCGCGTCCGCCAGGGCGGCCAACAGCACCGCGGTACCAAGGTCGTTCACGCCGACATAGTCGGCCGCGTCCGCGAACCCCTTGCCGAGGCCGACCATCGCCGCCTGGTGGCAGACCGCGTCAACTCCGGCCAGCGCACCGGCCACCGCCCCGGCGTCGCGGATGTCCGCCCGGATCCAGGGCACGCCCGGCGCCGGCCGCGCGATGTCGAGCACCACCGCCTCGTGGCCGGCGGCGTGCAGTTCCTCCACAACGTGCGAGCCGATGAACCCGGCTCCCCCGGTGACCAGTACGCGCATGCCGCCACGCTAGCCAGCCGCCCGGGGCGCGCGGGGCAGGCGCGGCCCGCCGTCAGCGTTCCGTAAGATCCGCCGACGACTGCTCCCAGGGAACGCTCAGCCACGGGCTCTCCGGCTCGGTGCTCAGGATCCGGTGCACGGTGACCATGTCCGTGTACCAGTCGCCGAACTCCTCGCTGTCGAAGTGCAGACAGCGGCCCAGCACGAACCCCGTGGCGAACTCGGCCCAGGACCGGTACACCTGACGGCTCCCGTCGCCCGCGCGCAGCAGCGCCCGCTCCGTTTCGCGGCGCTCCCCCAGCCGGGCGCCCAGGCCCCAGCGCGCCATGCAGGAGGCGCGGCCGAAGTCCCAGGCCAGCACCGAACGCACGCAGGTGTCGGCGTCCAGCAGGCCGTCCGCGCGGAAACGCGCCTCGTAGCGCAGGACGCGCCCGATCAGGTCGTGCACCAGCGCGATGTCCGCGTCCAGGTCGAACTCCGGCGGCTTCCCCGTGGCGTCCACGACCTCGGCCGTTCGCGAGACCAGCACCCGTTCCGCCGTCTCGCGCCACCGCACGGCGTCCGGCAGGGTGCCGTACTCGGCCAGCAGCGCCTGCCGCACCCGCAGCACGAACTCCCAGGCGGGCGACACCACTTCACCGCGCAGCAACTGCTCGACCGTCTCCAGCCAGGAGGCGCGCCCGGTGACGCCCCACCACCTCTTCAGCAGCTCCTTCTCCTCGCTGTAGCCGCCCCACTGCCAGCCGAGGTGGTTCCAGATGGCGCCGTTGTTGACCATGAGCATCGCGCCGCAGGCCATTCCGTGCGCCAGCGGGCCGTGCCGGTGGCCCGTCCACAGCGTCTTGAGCTGCTGCTCGGGCCGCGCGTTCCTGGCGTGCTTCTTCCAGCGCTTGGGGTCGGCGGGCAGGAACGCCTCGACGGGCGTGCCCGGGTTCACCGCGAGCCAGCGGACGCTCTTGGGCCACACCTTGGCCAGCGACGCCAGGTCGCTGCGCTCGAAGACGTGGTCCCCGGTCGGCGGCGTGAGCATGCCGCGGGTGAAGACGGCCAGCGCCAGGCCGTCGAACTTCGGGTCGCGGAACGGCCGGAACGGGATGGTGCCGGGCACCGCGTCCATCAGCTCGCGGGACATCGGGAAGTACAGATCCGTGCCGGCCAGCACATCGAAGAACGCGGGCCAGTTCGCGTTGAGCCCGGCCTCGTACAGTCCCTGTTCGACCACCGTCGGTGGCTGCCACGGTGTGTCTGCCGCGGCCCCCTGATTCCCCATGCGCTCGACTGTAGCGGGGAGCGGCCCCCGGCCGGGATGTGGCCGGGGGCCGCTCCTGCCGCGGCGGCGGAGGTCAGCTCCGGCGGCGAACGCCCCGGGCCAGGTCGGCGGCGAGCGCGCGCAGTTCGCCCAGGGCCGCGTCCTCGTCGTCGATGCGGTCGAGGGCCGTCTTCACGAAGGCCGTGCCGACGATCACGCCGTCCGCGAACACGGCGACCTCGGACGCCTGTGTGGCGTTGGACACGCCCAGGCCCACGCACACCGGCAGCTCGGTGGTGGCGCGGACCCGGCGCACCAGGTCGGAGGCGTCCCGGCTCACCGACTCACGGGTGCCGGTGACGCCCATCAGCGAGGCGGCGTAGACGAAGCCGCTGCCCGCGGCCGTGATGGTGGCGACGCGGGCGTCCGCGCTGCTGGGCGCGACCACGAACACGGTGGCCAGGCCGTGCTGTTCGGCCGCCTTCCGCCAGGTCTCGGACTCCTCCACCGGCAGGTCGGGCAGGATGCAGCCGGCGCCGCCCGCCTCGGCCAGCTCGGCGGCGAACCGCTCGGGCCCGTACCGGTCCACCGGGTTCCAGTAGGTCATGCACAGCACCGGCACGCCGGTGGCCGCGTACACCTCGCGCACGGTGCGCAGCACCCCGCCGATCCGGATGCCGCCGCGCAGCGCGATGTCGTCGGCAGTCTGGATGACGGGGCCGTCCAGCACCGGGTCGCTGTGCGGCAGGCCGATCTCGATGATGTCGCAGCCGCCCTCGACCATCGCGATCACGGCGCGGATGCCGCCCTCGACGGTGGGGAAGCCGGCCGGGAAGTAGCCCATGAGGGCCGCCCGGTTCTCGGCGCGGGCCGCGGCCAGCACGGCGCTCAGCGCGGTCGCGTTCCCGCTCACTTGTCCGTCCCCTTGTCGTCGTAGAGCCCGAAGTACCGGGCGGCGGTGTCCATGTCCTTGTCGCCGCGGCCGGACAGGTTCACCAGGATCAGGCCCTCCGGGCCCAGCTCACGGCCCACCTCCAGGGCGCCCGCCAGCGCGTGGGCGCTCTCGATGGCCGGGATGATGCCCTCGGTGCGGGACAGCAGCCGCAGCGCCCGCATCGCGTCGTCGTCGGTGACGGGCCGGTACTCGCCGCGCCCGGCGTCCTTCAGATAGGCGTGCTCGGGGCCGATGCCCGGGTAGTCCAGGCCGGCCGAGATCGAGTAGGGCTCGGTGATCTGGCCCTCGTCGTCCTGGAGGACGTAGGAGCGGGAGCCGTGCAGGATCCCGGGCTCCCCCGCGGTGAGGGTCGCGGCGTGCTCGCCCGACTCGACGCCGTGCCCGGCGGCCTCGCAGCCGACGAGCCGGACGCCGGAGTCGGGGATGAACGCGTGGAACAGGCCGATGGCGTTGGAGCCGCCGCCCACGCAGGCGACGACGGCGTCGGGCAGCCGGCCGGCCCGCTCCTGGATCTGGCCGCGCGCCTCGACGCCGATGACGCGGTGGAAGTCGCGGACCAGCGCGGGGAACGGGTGCGGCCCGGCGACCGTGCCGAACAGGTAGTGGGTGTGCTCGACGTTGGCGACCCAGTCGCGGAACGCCTCGTTGATCGCGTCCTTGAGGGTGCGGCTGCCGGAGGTGACCGGAATCACCTCGGCGCCCAGCATCCGCATGCGCGCGACGTTCAGCGCCTGCCGCTGGGTGTCGATCTCGCCCATGTAGATGGTGCACTCCAGGCCGAACAGGGCGCAGGCCGTCGCGGTGGCGACGCCGTGCTGGCCCGCGCCGGTCTCGGCGATGACGCGGGTCTTGCCCATGCGGCGGGTGAGGAGGGCCTGGCCGAGCACGTTGTTGATCTTGTGCGAGCCGGTGTGGTTGAGGTCCTCGCGCTTGAGGAAGATCCGGGCGCCGCCGGCGTGTTCGGCGAAGCGCGACACCTCGGTCAGCGGGCTGGGGCGGCCGGTGTAGTGGACGAGCAGGTCGTTGAGCTCGGCGGCGAAGGCGGGGTCGCCCTTCGCCTTCTCGTACTCGGCGGCGACCTCCTCCACGGCGGCCCGCAGGGCCTCCGGGATGAACGTGCCGCCGAAGGCGCCGAAGTATCCCCCGGCGTCGGGGACTTGGCCCTCGGGGTCGGGAAAGAAGTGTCCAGCGGACATGTGTGCCTTCCGGGCGGTTCAGGTGAGCAGGGCGAGTCTGATGTGACCAGCACAGACAACGGCCACCGCACCGGCGCCGCGGCCCGTCAGGGGGTGCGCGCGCTCGCGAGGGTGGCCGGGCGGTGGCCGGCCTGCCATCGGCGCCCGTTGATCTGACCGGGCTCGCAGCCTATGTGGTACCTGACCCGCCGGCCGAGCACGCGCCGCGCCGGCGCCCGGCAGCCGCGCGGGCGAGTGCCGCGGGCCGGGTCGCGCGGAAGGCTGGGCTGGGCGGCGGGCACGGTGTCAGCGCCCCTGCCGCAGGGCCGGGTGCGTGCCGGCCGCCACCAGGTCGGACACGGCCGAGCGGGGATCGCGGCCGGTCACCAGCGACTCCCCCACCAGCACGGCGTCGGCGCCCTCGTTGGCGTAGGCGATCAGGTCGTGCGGCCCGCGCACGCCGGACTCGGCGATCTTGACGATGTGCCCGGGGATCTCGGGCGCGACGCGGGCGAACGTGCCGCGGTCCACCTGAAGCGTCCGCAGGTCGCGGGCGTTGACCCCGATGATCTTCGCGCCGGCGTCCACCGCGCGCGCCACCTCGTCCTCGTCGTGCACCTCGACCAGCGGCGTGAGCCCGATCGACTCGGCCCGCTCCACCAGGGAGACCAGGGCCTCCTGCTCCAGCGCGGCCACGATCAGCAGGGCGAGGTCGGCGCCGTGCGCGCGGGCCTCCCAGAGCTGGTACGCGGTGACGATGAAGTCCTTGCGCAGCACGGGCACGTCCACCCGGGCGCGGACGGCGGCCAGATCCGCCAGCGAACCGCCGAAGCGGCGCTGCTCGGTCAGCACCGAGATCGCCGCCGCGCCGCCCGCCTCGTAGTCGGCGGCGAGGCCGGCCGGGTCGGCGATCGCGGCCAGCGCGCCCTTGGACGGGCTCGACCGCTTGACCTCGCAGATGACGGCGACACCGTCGCCCTTGAGAGCGGCCACGCCGTCCTTCGCCGCCGGGGCCTTCGCGGCGGCTTCCTTGAGCTCGTCGAGGCTGACGCGCGCCTGCCGCTCGGCCAGGTCGGCGCGGACCCCGTCGATGATCTCGTCGAGCACACTCACGCGACTGGCCCCTTCCTGTGGGTCGAACAACTCGATGGTATCGGTCGCCGGGCGGAGGGTTCGCATCCGCATGCCAAGCCCCTGGTCACGGGGCCAGAGTGGCACCCAGGGGCACGTTCCGCAGCAGCGTGAACGCCAGCGCCAGCGCCCCCAGTGCCCACCCGTGCGCCGGTCGCGGCGCGAGCCCGGCCGGGCGGCCGCGCAGGGCCCGCGTCAGCCAGAGCACGAGCACCCCGGCCAGCGCCGCGAACCCGGCGACCGCCAGCGCGTTGGCGTCCAGGGCGCCGGCCAGATCGCCGTGCGCCAGGGCGTGCGCGCTGCGCAGCCCGCCGCAGCCGGGACAGCTCAGCCCGGTGAGCGACAGCACCGGACAGGCCGGGTAGTGCCCGGGCTCATTGGGGTCGACCACGGCGACGAAGCAGAATGCGGCACCGGCCGCGGCGAAAGCGGCCAGCGGTGCGGCGGCGGCCCGGGCGGCCGGACGCGGGCGGGAGAGCGGCACCCGTCCAGCATCCTGGGCCGCCCGGAACCACGCAATCGAACGCGGCTCGGGCGGCCTGCCGGACGGTCGAACGAACGGGGCTCAGCTGACGGCGGGCTCGCGGGTCTCGCCGGTGGACTGGGCCGGGATGGCCGCGGACGCCGCCGCCGGCCGGGAGACGGGGGCGGGCGCGGGCGCCTGGCCCAGGCCCATAGAACGCATCACCAGGCCGACCACGCCGCCGAGAAGAGTGACGACGCCACCGGCCAGCACGCCCAGCGGCTCGGCCATGATGGTGTAGGCGCCACCGATGCCGAAGCCGATGAAGACGACGATGACAGCCGCCCAGGCGGCAGGGGAGTTTCCGTGGTGGTAGTGGCGGCCCGCCATTGTGCTGCTCCTCGTGGGTCAGGAATCGTGGGTGCGGTCGCTTCTCGCGCCCCAAGCCATTGTGGCAGGCCGCGCGGACAGTCCTAGGTGGGGTCCTCGCCCCGGTCCAGCGCCCGCCAGATGTCCTCGGGCCGGTCCGGGTCGGGCGCCGCGCGGCCGGGCCCCCGGCGCGCGGCCCGCTCGTAGCGGCCGGACATGGCGGGCCACTGCCGGCCGTAGCTGAGGGCGAGCAGCCCGGCGCACAGCAGCAACAGGCCGCCCAGCGCGGAGAACCAGGGCCAGCCGGTGTGGCTGACGCCGGTGACGGCCGCCTCGGCCAGGCCCATGGTCTCGGCCGCGTTGTCCTCCAGCGCCTCGGTGTCGCCCGCGCCGAGCAGCGCGGCCCCGATCGCGCCGGCGCCGCTGAGTGCCAGCACCGAGGCGACGACCACCCGGCCGGTGCGGCGCACGGCGAACACGGCGACCAGCGCGGCCAGTCCGACCAGGGCCAGGGCGCTCGGCAGCCCCGAGACGGCGCCGCCGCTCGCGGTCACCGGCAACTCGGCGCCCCCGACGGCGGCCTCGGCCTCACCCCAGGTCTGCCCGGCCGAGATCAGGACGATGGCGGCTCCGGACGCACCGCTGAGCAGCGCCGCGCCGAGCGCACGGCGCGGCGCGGTGGAACCGCTGCTGCTGGCGGGGTCACGCTTCACCCCTCCACGCTACCGCGCAGCTTCCCGGCCGTGGCCACCGCCCTGAGAACGGCCGCCGCCTTGTTCCGGCACTCGGTGTCCTCGGCGACCGGGTCGGAGTCGGCGACCACCCCGGCGCCGGCCTGGACATGGGCGACGCCGTCGCGCAGCAGCGCGGTGCGGATGGCGATGGCGGTGTCCGCGTCGCCGGCGAAGTCCAGGTAGCCGACGCAACCGCCGTACACGCCGCGGCGGGTGGGCTCCAGCTCCTCGATGATCTCCAGGGCGCGTGGCTTGGGCGCCCCGGAGAGGGTGCCGGCCGGGAAACACGCGGTGAGCGCGTCGAACGCGGTGCGGCCCTCGGCCAGGCGGCCGGTCACGGTGGAGACGATGTGCATCACATGGCTGTAGCGCTCGATCGACATGAAATCGACCACTTCCACGCTGCCCGGGGCGCACACCCGGCCCAGGTCGTTGCGGCCGAGGTCGACCAGCATCAGGTGCTCGGCGCGCTCCTTTGGGTCGGCCAGCAGCTCCTCGCCGAGCGCCGCGTCCTCCTGCGGGGTGGCGCCGCGCGGCCGGGTGCCCGCGATGGGGTGCAGCAGGGCGCGGCCGTTCTCGACCTTGACCAGCGCCTCGGGGCTGGAGCCGACGACGTCGAAGCCCTCGAACCGGAACAGGTACATGTACGGGCTGGGGTTGGTGGCGCGCAGCACGCGGTAGACGTCCAGGGCGCTGGCGGGGCAGGGCGTCTCGAACCGCTGGGAGGGCACGACCTGGAACGCGTCGCCCGCCCGGATGTACTCCTTGACCCGCTCGACGGCCTCCCGGTACTCGGCGCCGCCCCAGCGCGCGGTGTACGGCGGCAGCTCGGAGGGCGGCAGGACGACCGCGCCCGCGGCGGCGGGGCGGGCCAGGTCGGCGGTCATGGCGTCGAGCCGGTCGACGGCGTCGGCGTACGCCTCGTCGACGCCGGTGTCGAGGTCGTTGTGGTTGTCCCCCGCAAGCGGGAGGGGCCCCCAGGCGTTGGCGATGAGCAGCACCGTGCCGTCGCGGTGGTCGAGCACCGCGAGGTCGGAGGCCAGCAGCATGGTCAGCTCGGGCAGCTCCAGGTCGTCCCTGGTCTGCTCGCCGATGGACTCCAGGCGCCGGACGATGTCGTAGCCGAGGTAGCCGACCATGCCGCCGGTGAACGGCGGCAGCTCGGGGTCGCGCGGGGTGTGCAGCGCCTCGACGGTCTCCCGCAGGACGCTCAGCGGGTCCCCGGTGGTGGGCACGGAGACGGGCGGGGCGCCGAGCCAGTGCGTCTCGCCGTCGCGCACGGTGAGGGTGGCCACGCTGCGGACGCCGATGAACGAGTAGCGCGACCAGGTGCGGCCGTTCTCCGCGGATTCCAGCAGGAACGTGCCGGGGCGCTCGGCGGCCAGCTTGCGGTAGAGCGCGATCGGGGTGTCGCCGTCGGCCAGGAGGCGGCGGGTGACGGGAATCACCCGGCGCTCCTTGGCGAGCACCCGGAATCGGGCGAGGTCTGGCGTCGTCATGGCGGGTGAGCCTACTGCCCTTCCATCGGGATCCGGCCGGCGTCGAAGCAGGTGCGGTCCCCGGTGTGGCAGGCCGCCCCGACCTGGTCGACCTGGACCAGAACGGTGTCGCCGTCACAGTCGAGGGCGACGGACTTGACGTACTGGACATGCCCGGATGTGTCGCCCTTGACCCAGTACTCGCGGCGGCTGCGGCTCCAATAGGTGCAGCGGCCGGTGGTGAGGGTGCGGCGCAGGGCCTCGTCGTCCATCCACCCGAGCATGAGCACCTCTCCGGTGTCGTACTGCTGGGCGATGGCGGGCAGCAGCCCGTCGGCGTTGCGCTTGAGCCGGCCGGCGACGGCCGGGTCGAGCGACGGTGTGCTGGACATGCGTCCATTCTGCCGCGCCCCGGGGGCGGCCCGGGCGGGGCCGTTTAGGGTGGTGACCATGTCTACGCATGCCAAGCGTGAACGTCTGCTGTTGGCCGATCTGTTGGAGTCCGCGGGCCCGGAGGCTCCGACCCTGTGCGCCGGGTGGACCGCCCGTGATCTCGCCGCGCACCTGGTGGTGCGCGAGCGGCGGGCGGACGCGGCGGGCGGGATCATCATCAAGCCGCTGGCCGCGCGGTCGGAGCGGGTGCGCAACGAGTTCGCGGCCCGGCCCTTCGACGAGCTGGTCCAGCTGATCCGCACCGGACCGCCGCGGGTGTCGCCGTTCTCGCTGAAGCAGATCGACGAGGCGGCGAACACGGTGGAGTTCTTCATTCACGCCGAGGACGTCCGCCGGGCGCAGCCGGAGTGGTCGCCGCGCCCGCTGGACCCGGTGTTCGCCGACGCGCTGTGGAAGCGGCTGGAGACGGCGGCGCGGATCATGGGCCGCCGTAGCCCGGTGGGGCTGGTGTTGCGCCGGCCGAACGGCCAGACCGTGGTGGCGCACAAGGGCACCCCGGTGGTGACGGTCACCGGCGAGCCGGGCGAGCTGTTGCTCTTCGCGTCGGGGCGGCAGGACGCGGCGCGGGTGGAGACGGAGGGCGACCCGGAGGCGGTGGCCCGGCTCCACGCGGCGAAGCTGGGGCTGGCCTAGAAAGGTCCGGGCCAGCCGGGGCCAAGCGGTCCCGCGTGACCGTTCACCGCGCCCGGCGACCGTTCCGCCGCCGTTCAACGCATGGGCGGCGCAAGGCAGTTGACACTCCGCCCGGCTCCCGCATGAATCGATTCACCACCACTTCGGACACACGGGAGTGACCAGGTGAGTCGATTCCTCAGAGCCGCCGCCACCGCCCTCGGCGCGCTCGTCGCGATCACGGCGGTGGCCCTGGCACTGCCCGGGCAGGCCGCCGCCGCGGCGGCCGGGCCCACGGTGTACATCGCCAGTGACTCCACCGCACAGACCTACAACGCCTCCTTCGAGCCGCAGACCGGCTGGGGGCAGGTGCTGGACCGCTACTTCGCCGACGACGTGACCGTGGCCAACCACGCGATCGGCGGCCGGAGTTCGCGGTCGTTCATCGAGCAGGGCCGGCTCCGGACCATCCTCGACCAGATCCAGCCGGGCGACTATCTCTTCGTCCAGTTCGGCCACAACGACGCCTCGGTCAACATCCCGGAGCGCTACACCTCACCGGAGGACTACAAGGAGTACCTGCGGAACGACTACATCGCCGGCGCCCGGGCGCGCGGCGCGACGCCCGTCATCATCACGCCGGTCTCGCGCCGGTCCTTCGACGCGGCGACCGGGAGGTTCAACGTCTCCTTCCCGCAGTACGTGCAGCGGGCCATCGAGGTCGCCAACGAGGAGGGCGTGCCGCTGATCGACCTCTCGGCCGCCAGCCGCGCCTATCTGGACTCCATCGGCCCGGAGGCCGCCAGGGACGTCTTCCTGCACACCGACCCGGGCGAGTACCCGAACCGGCCGGGCGGCACCGCGGACGACACCCACTTCCAGCGGTACGGCGCGCTCCAGATGGCCCGGCTCGTCGCCCGCGCCACCGCGGGGCTGGGCGTTCCACTGTCCGGCCTGGTGCGGACGACCACCGCGGACGTCTACGACCTCGGCCCGTCCGGCGCGCCGGTGGCCTCCTCCTACACCCAGGTCACCGCGGCCACCGCGTACACCGCGCAGCGCGGCTACGGCATCGTCGGCAGCGGGCTGATCGAACGCGACCGGGGCTCGTCCATGAACGCACTCCAGCGCGACTTCGTCGCCCTGTTCAACGGCAGCTACCAGTTCCGCGCGGACGTGCCCAACGGCGCCTACGAGGTACGGCTGTACGTCGGCGACGCCAACGGCTCGGCACGCACCAACGTCACACTGGAGGGCTCGGTACAGGGCCGGCTCGCACCGGCGAGCGGCACGGCCACCGCCCAGACGTTCGCCGTCACGGTGACCGACGGACGCCTGGACCTCGCCCTGTCCGGCGAGACGGCCCACCTCAACGCGGTGGAGATCCTGCCCGCCGCGTAAGCAGGTCCAAGTCCTACCCCACGAACCGGTCCGGGCGCCCGAATCCAGCCCCCCAGCACATCGGGCGCCCGGGCCTTTCGCGTTGCCCACGTCTTCATTCCTGGTCACCTGTACCGGCGGTGGGGCAGTCGGGGGTCGATGAGGCGGGCGGCCCACAGGACGGTGGCCGGGCCCATGGTGAGGGTCTCGCCCGACGTGAAGTGGAGGCGTTTGCGGCCGGGGGCGAGCGTGATCAAGTCGGCCACGGTGAACGACTGGCCGCCAATCACGAGTTGATCGCCCCGGCGGACCGTTCCGGAATCGACTTCCAGGGAAACGGGGACGCGGGAGGGCGCCGCGTGGGCGGCTATGCGGTGGATGGGGAGTTGGGTCACGGTCTCTCTCATGTCCTGGTTATCGGTGTGGCGGGCAGGTGAGGGCGCAGGCGCGCAGGGTGTGGCCTCTGACGGTGGTCAGGATCCGGGCGCGGGTGCCGAGGGTGCGGGCGCACAGTGCGCAGTTGTCGCCCTGCCATTGGCGGCTTGTCAGCCGCTCGTCGAGGTCCAGTCCCATCAGTGCGAGCGGCAGGCGCTCCGGCGGTGCCGGGCACCGGTGCCGCGTTCCCTCCGGGTAGAGGCTGCGGCAGGCGGCACAGGTGAGCAACGGCCGGGCGGCCGGGAGACGTTCAGCCACGGCCCGGGCCCGCCCCGCCGGGGCGGAGAACGTGCCGCAGCGCGCCGTACAGCGCGTAGGGGTCGGTGAGGCAGCCCCCGCGCGCGGGCCTCAGCCACCGCGTCGACGGCCCGCAGCGCCAGGACGCGGGCGGCACGGCCAGCGACCGGCCCTCACCGAGCACGGCGACCCCGGGCACCCGTTCCTCCCAGCCGACCGCCGCCCCGGGCCTCACCAGCCACGACAGCATCTCGGCCACCTGGTCCTGGACCACCGGCCCGCACGCGTCCCCCAACCGGGAGACGACGCGCGCCCCGACGAAGCACGGCAGCCGCACGGCATCGAACCACCGGCCACACGGCAGCAGCTCAACACCTCCGGCGGGCAACCAGTCCGGCACCGCCTCAATCGCGGTCACGTCTGTGGAGCCTGGACGCGGGCGGCGAGCGCTGCGGCTGAATCGGCCAGCAACTGCATGTGCACCAGCGCGGCCATGGGACCCCCGCTCGGCGAGGTGCCCATGAGGTGCTGTGCGGTGTCAACAGCCGCTTCCAGGCGGCGGCGCGCCAGCGTGTGCTTGGGCGTCTGTTCGACCATCGCGAGGCAGATGGGCACCAGCATCCGAAGATGGCTGTGCAGTTCGCGCGTCACCTCAGCAACCGCGGCGGGCTGCATCTCCGCGGAGTACAACCTCCGTGCACGGCCCACCGTGCTGCGCAGCGCGTCATGGTCGACGCCCGCGTCGTCACGTTCGTACGTGGAATTCACGGCTCCTCCAGCTCTCAGCCGTCATTGCCTGCCGTAACCAGGCAACTACGTCGCGGGAGACTGAAGATGCACAGACGTTGCACAACTACCGGACCGAATACCCCAGATGCACGACACCGCCGCGCTCCGCTGGGGAACACTTTGGACATGCACGCTGCCACAGCACCTACCGCCGTTGGCGAAAACATCGCCATCCAGCGCAAGGCGAGGGAACTCTCCCAGCAGGCGCTGGCCAATCGCGCGAGGATCTCCAAGTCCCTGCTCAGCAAGATTGAGATCGGTGACCGGGCATGCCGACCGGCTGTCGCCGCCTCGATCGCGTCCGCCCTGGGCGTTCCCCTGTCCGTCCTCTACGGACAGCCCTACGCCGAGTCCCCCGACCCCAAGCTCATCGACGCTCTGCGCTCGGCCGTGCGTCGGCACCGGCACCCTGCCGTCACCGATGTCCGCGCGGATCAGCTCTCGGCCGACATCGCCGCCGCCTCCCAGATGCGGGCCTCCACCAATTACACCGACCTTCTGCCGATACTCCCCGGCTTGATCGCCCGGGCCGTCGCGCACGCCCACGACGCCCAAGATCCGTCTGCCTGGGAGCAGTTGGTCGACGCCTACTCCTGCGCATTCACCATCGCCCACCGCCTCGGCTACCCCGACCTCGCCGACCTCGTCGCGGCCCGGCAGGAGTGGGCGGCCAACCAGAGTTGGACACCGGTGGCCCAGATGGCGGCAGCCTGGACGGAGGCCGGCTGTTACCAATCCGCGGGGGACTACCTCGAAGGGCTCGCGGTGACCGACCGAGCTCTGACCGCGATGCGCACCACGGCCACCGACAGCATCGAGGGTGTCGTGGCCGCCGGATCCCTGCACCTGCGCGCCGTGACTCTCGCCTCCCGGGCCCGGGACGGCGGTACCACCGCGTACCACCTCGGAAAGGCGAAGCAACTGGCCGAACGCATCCCTCGCCAGGACGTCTACCGACACAACCTGACGTTCGGCCCAGGCAACGTCGTGCTCCACGAACTCGCCACGCACATCGAGTTGGAGCGCCCCCGCCGGGCCGTCACCATGGTCGATGATCTCGTCGACAAACCCCTGCCCGGGCTGGCGCCCACCCGGGTCGGGCACCTGCACATCGACGCGGCCCGTGCGCACCTCGCCGCCGGCGACCGGGACGAGGCACTGCAATCGCTGCTCCGGGCAAGGGAAGCCGCGCCGCAGATGGCGCGCATCCACCCGATGGCCCGGGAAGTACTGCGCGTCCTGGTGTCGTTGCACCGGCGGTCGAAGCCCGAACTGGCGATACTCGCGAAGTGGGCGGGACTTCACGAGGCCTGATGCGGCGGCCCGGGCCCACGCCGCCGTGCGTCAGGGCGCCACATCAGCGCGGTATCCGCCCCGCGCGGGATGAGACTGCGACATCGAGGCGGCGTTCACCGCACGGGACGCTGCCACCATCGGCCCGAGCTACTTCGACCCGAACCTCGGCCAAGGCGGCGAGGAGCGCCGCGCACGATGCGTGCGGCATCTGGAGACATGACGTGGATGAGTTGACGAACCCAGCGGATCGCCGCGACGAACGCAGTGGACCATCGCCAGTGCTACCGGCTCAGTACGCGGAGATCTACGCCGAACCGGACAGTTCCAGGTGGACGAAGGTGGAACGGTCTTCGCACACCCCTCCCGGCGGCAGAGACAGCAGAGACCGGCAAACGTACCTTCGCTGTCCTCGGAGTTGATGGTGGTCACACAGGTGCGTGGCACCGGGGTGGCCAAACGGCTTCATGACGAACTGCTGCGTGGCCGGGTGGAGGAGCGGGCGACGCTGCTGGTCGACCGGGATCACCCGCGTGTTCGGGCTCGGTACGAGGAATGGGGATAGCGCTGGTTCGGCGAGGTGCAGCCGTTCGCGGACGCGCCGGTTTTCGACGCCATGATGCTCAGTCTGGCGACGTAATTCCCCGACGAAACGCTTGCCCCCGCGCGGGCCTCGGCAAGCAGCACCTCGCCCCCTGGGCGGAACAGACGGCGGTCGGGGGCCTTGCCGACGATGGTGAGGGAGCGTGCCGATGGCGATGCGCGTTGGGGCTGCGAGCCCTTGAGACGGCCGTCGTTACAGGGGTCCGGCCGGACGGTGAAACGAACAGGCCCTGCGCCGGGCGTCGTGGACCTCGCCAACACCCGGCGAATCGTCGGCACATGCGATGAGGGGCACGCACTGTGGCCGGAGGGCGCCACCCGGGACTGATTGGGGCAGGAAAACGAAACCGTTGTCGACCACGGGGCGTTGTGGGGCCCGGCGAACCGGAGGAGGGGGCGGCCGCCATCGTACGGTCACCCGCACCAGGACGACACCGACCATCGCGGACTGATGGCACGGGTACGGCAACGAGAGTGTTGGCGCATTGCGTGACCGTAGGCATGAAGCGACTTCCGCGAGGACGCCTCGAAGATCCGAACCCACCACCCTGCCCCGCATCATGGCCGGCCTGCGCAACCTCGCCATCGGCGTCCACCGCACAGGACGGCCACACCAACATCGCCGCCGCCTCCGCCGAACCAGCCGACCACCAGCAGCCCCTCACCGCCCTCGGACTGGCCTGACGAACCCGGACTCAAGATTACTTCTCGAAGCCCCTGCTCCATACCCACACCATGAGCCAAGCATCAGGCAGTCACATGATCGCCCGGACAACTCCGCCGCCCTGTCCGGCGGCGAACCAGAATGGAGGAATTGAGCACCAATGTGGACAGAGTCCATGCCCGTGCGATCGCGAAGGTTCTGTGCCGTTGCCACGTGGAAGCCGTGTCTTCACATCCGCAGGACATTGGCGCATTTACGCCACCCATGCTGCCGCTGGGGCCGGAGGGATTCCGACCTTTACCGCGGAGGGGTAATAGGTGCGTGCTGGGTATACAGTGGGATGAATACGGAATAACGTCCGCTAAAGCCGTCCGGATGATGCCCCTTTGCCTCCTTGACGAGCGCTCTCGGTAAGGCGGCATCGATTGCGGTCCGCGTGTGAGTCGTCACGGATGCTCCACCCTGTCGCGGCAGACGCCGGAATTGCATAGTGGTACGCACCCTTCACATCGTCTACTCTGCTTCGGTGCGTGCTCGCCCACGAGCTCTCGTCCTCGGGGGGGGTATGAAAGATACGCAGCGGCCTGATGCGATCGATCTGCAGATTTTGCGCCTTCTCACCGAGGGCTACAGCGATTCCCGTGCAGGGCTTCGTCTGGGGCTCAGTCATCGGAGTGTGCAGCGGCGGGTTCAGTGGTTGATGTTCCATTTCGAAGCACCCAGCCGAGTTGCCTTGGGTGCCCGAGCCCACGCTGCCAGCCTGATTCGTTTCTCCTCGTCCAGAGGTCGGGTGTTCTGAATCCCCGGCGCTCTCCAGCCGATCAAGCGCCACCCTGCCCCGACAGGTGACAGAAAGCGTTATCCTCGATTCGTCAGCGGGATTCGGTGGCTGATCTGCTCGGCAGTTCGCCCGTAATGTCCTCGGGCCGTTCGAGGTGGGCCGTCGCGTGACGCCGCGGGTGCGCCGGGCTCCACGGGCCCGGAGTGCTGCCGGTCTTCTCCTTCCTGATCCTTGTCGGGGCAGTGCCCGGCTGTCAGGTGACGGCCGGGAGTGTGGTGAGCCGTTGCCAGCAGGTGGTGAACGCTTGGGCCCAGGGCCAGGTCGCATCGACGCGCAGCCATCGGCGTCGGGCGTGGTCGGCGAGGCGGGCTGGCAGGTGGTAGAGGCGGAAGCGCATGGTGTCCGGTTCGGCGTCGGTCAGGTCCTCGATGTCGTGCAGGGCCAGCAGCCGCACCCAGGCGTCGAGATCACTTGCGAGGTTTGCGGCAAGGATCCAGCCGCAGTTCACT
>NZ_JAVREL010000039.1:0-24477 GCF_031845365.1 Streptomyces litchfieldiae | reverse complement strand
CCAACGGAGTTCCTCATACGGCAGAAGGATCTTGGTCGATCTCCTGCCTACGGGGAACTCCGTTGCCGTGCGGACCCTTTCACCGGAAAGCCACCCGAACCAGGACGCTACAGGCCGGGCCGCCTACGGACGCCCACTCTGTAACCCCCAACGACCTGCGCAAACACGCTAAGTCACCGGCATTGCAGGTCAACGGCGCCTTTCTGCTATCGGGGCGTCAGGTCGCCCAGTTCCGCTGAATACCCAGGGTTGAATAGGCGAGCTCACCAGTATGGAACCCCTACCTGTTCGAGACGCCGATCCAGTCCGCCTGCAAGGCCGTCGGCCTGGTCCGCCCCGGCGGACGAGGCGGCACCGGACGCGGCAC
The DNA here is from genome assembly GCF_031845365.1 of Streptomyces litchfieldiae. Classification (NCBI taxonomy): domain Bacteria; kingdom Bacillati; phylum Actinomycetota; class Actinomycetes; order Kitasatosporales; family Streptomycetaceae; genus Streptomyces; species Streptomyces litchfieldiae. Next base: position 24,110 of record NZ_JAVREL010000039.1, on the reverse strand, counting down.
GGTCACCGCTCACCGCTTCCGCCACACCGTGGGCACTCAGCTCGCCGAGCGTGGCGCCAAGCTCCACACGATCATGAAGGTCCTCGGGCACTCCAGCGTGAACATGGCCCTGGTCTACGCCCAGATCAGCGACCAGGAAGTCCTGCGCGACTACAAGGCCGTCCTCGAACCCGGCGCCAACATCGCCGGCCCCGCCGCCGAAGAACTGAAGTCCGGAGCCCTGCCCGAGGAAGCCGTCGACTGGCTGAAGACGAACTTCTTCAAGACCGAACTCGAACTCGGCCACTGCCTGCGGCTCCCCGCCGAAGGCCCCTGCGAGTGCGACCTCTACCTGACCTGCGCGAAGTTCGTCACCACCCCCGCCTACGCGTCCCGGCTGCGGGCGAGACGGAACGTCGAGCACGCCCTGGCAGCCGACGCCGCCGACCACGGCTGGGCCCGGGAAGTCGAACGCCACACCTGCACCGCCGACCGCATCGAGAAGCTGCTGACCGACCTCGGCCAGCCCATCGAAGACACGACCGACACGATGGAGGACAGCCACCTTGACCCGTCCACATAAACTCCGACATGGCGTTCGGCCTGTACAAGATGCTCGGCTTCCGCTTCGCCCCGCGCTTCCGCGACCTGAACGACCAGCGGTTCTGGCGGGCCGACCTGCCCGACGGAGACGAACCGTCGGGGTACGGGCTGCTGGACGCGGTGGCCTGCAACAAGATCAACCTGAAGAAGATCGAGACCCACTGGGAGGACATGCTCCGCGTCGCCGGGTCGCTCATCACCAACCAGGTCAGCGCCTACGACCTGCTGCGGATGTTCGGCCGCGAGGGCCACCCCACCCCGCTGGGGGCCGCGTTCGCCGAGTACGGCCAGATCGACAAGACCATGCACCTGCTCGCCGCGGTCGACCCGGTCGACGACACCTACCGGCGGCTGATGAACCGGCAGCTCACCGTGCAGGAGTCCCGCCACCGCCTGGCCCGTGCGATCTGCCACGGCGGCCGGGGCCAGATCCGCCAGGCGTACCGCGACGGCGTTGAGGACCAGCTCGCCGCGCTCGGCCTGGTCCTCAACGCCGTCGTCCTGTGGAACACCCGCTACCTGGATGCCGCCGTCGCCCAACTCCGCGCCGAGGGCCACGACATCAAGGACGAGGACGTCGCCCGCCTCTTCCCGCTCAAGGACCGGCACATTCAACTTCCTGGGCCGCTACCTGTTCAACATCAAGGCCAGCAGCCCGGGCTGGGACCTGCGCCCGCTGCGCGACCCGGATGCGCCCGAGCTGGACGAGGACGACGGGGCCCTGGACTGACGTGGGCTTTCCCAGGCTGCGCGTGTGTCATCCGCGGTCGCTGACGCGCATGCCACGGCAGGCCTTCGCGGGCCACCGTATCCGTAGGCAGTCGGGCCGGGCCCAGTGGTCATACGTGGCGATGATGTGGCCGACGACTCCGCCCTTGCGCGGGCGCTGCAGGTCCTCGGGGGTCTGAGCGGGCCTGATCCGGTTCAGCCGCGGTCACGTTCGCCGCTGCCCATAGCGCGTACAGCCCCCGCAGGTCCTGGCGTTGAAGAGGCCGGTGACAACGTGGCCCCTCAATCCTTCCTCACTGGTTCCGGCGAGGCGGAGCACTCCTGGCTGGCACGCAGCATGGCCTTGTAGAGGGCGCGGGGCTCGGGCGGGTCGGGCAGGGGGCCGCGGGCGGGGGCCTCGAAGGACTGGAGCATCAGAGCGACGACGCGTTTCCAGGCATCGGGCGCGGCGTCGCCGGTGGCGTTGACCACGCCCGCATTGGCCATGTGCACCAGCACCAGGTCTTCGGGGGTGAAGTCCTCGCGCAGACGTCCTGCGGCCTTGGCGCGGCCGATGAGCTGCACGACGCCGTCGTAGGCCTGGTCCCGGCGCTTCTCCAGAGCCTTGGCCGTGGGGAAAGTCATGGTCAGCACGTCGGCGAAGCCGTAGTCGGCGGCCTGCATCGCGCAGACGGTTTCGATGAACCCCGCGAGACCGTGCCAGGGATCGGGGTCGTCGAGGGCGACGCCGACCGCGTCGACGTAGGCGTCCATACGGTCGGCGAAGACCGCGGCGACCAGTTCCTCCTTGGTCGGGAACCGGCGGAACAGCGTGGCGATGCCCACCCCCGCCTCGCGGGCCACGGACGCCATGGAGGCATGCAGGCCGTCACGCCCGAACACGGTGCGCGCGGTAGCGATGATCCTCGCGCGGTTGCGCTCGGCATCGCTGCGCAGGGGCTGGGCGGCAGGGGCACTGCTGGATCGGGCGCGAGGGTCCATGGCACTGAGCCTACCTAACTGGAATGGCCTATCCAATTTTGGTGTTACCGTGGATGACGTGATCTGGATAGCCCTTTCCGGATCACGAATCGGATAGCCCCTTCCGATTCAAGTGATTACTCATGCCAAGGAGTTGATGATCATGCGTGCTGTGACACTGGCGCAGGTGCCCGGCACCCCGGAGGTGACCGAAGCCGAAGCGCCCCGCCCGCAGGCCGGCGAAGTGCTGGTGAAGGTGGCTGCGACCTCGGTGAATGGGTTCGACCTGGAGCGCGCCCCCGAGGCCTTCGCCGCGTTCGGCGGCGGCACCCTCGGCAAGATCGCCATCACCGTCGCCTGACCCCCCGCCGTACCCCCAAGACCCACCCCGCAAAGGACAGCAACCATGCCCAGCATCGCCATCGTCGGAGCCGGCCCCGGAATGGGCCTCGCCATCGCCCGCACCTTCGGCTCCCGCGGCTACGACGTCGCCCTCATCGCCCGCAACCGCGCCAAGCTCGACGACCTCGTCGCCCAGCTCACCGCCGAGGGCATCAGCGCCGCCGCGTTCCCGGCGGACGTGCTCGACCACGACGCGCTGACCCAGGCCCTCAAGGACGCCGCCAGCCGGTTCGGCGGCATCGACGTCCTGGAGCACTCCCCCGCTCCGGCCATCGGCTCCGTGAACCTCACCTCCCCGTCCCAGACCGGCCCCTCCGATGTGCAGGGATGGTTCGACTTCCTGCTCTACAGCGCCATCACCGCCACCCAGGCCGTCCTGCCCGCGATGCGTGAGGCCGGCGCGGGCACCCTGCTCTTCACCAACGGCGCCGGCTCGATCGATCCCATCCCGAGGCTCGGCAACGTCAACCCCGCCCAGGCGGCGCTGCGCAACTGGGTGCTCAACCTGCACAAGGAGCTGGCCGGCACCGGTATCCAGGCCGCGCACGTCGCCATCGGCGCGTGGATCGGCGCGGGCGGCCCTCCCGGAGTCCCGACCGCCGAGGCCGAGGACATCGCCCCGCTCTACTGGGACCTGCACACCCAACGCGACGAAGCCGAGCGCGTCTTCCCCGTCTGACGCCCCGGGCTCCCTCCGCCCAATCCTGATCCGCCGCGGCGTTCTCCGCCCCGGCGCCACCGAAGAAGAAGGTTCCCGCTCCGATGAACGTGTTCCTGTGGATCCTGCAAGGCGTCCTGGCCGCGATGTTCGTGGCCGCGGGCGTCCTGAAGGCCACCCAGCCCCGGGACAAGCTCATATCCCAGCTGCCCTGGGTCAGTGACGTCCCCACACCCGTGGTGCGTCTGATCGGCGTCGCCGAATTCGCCGGCGGCCTGGGGATGATCCTGCCGGGTGCCTTCGACATCGCCACCGTGCTCACCCCGCTTGCCGCCACCGGCCTGGCTGTGATCATGGTCCTGGCCATGGGACTCCACGCCCGCCGCAAGGAACCGCAGGCAATCGGGTTCAACGCGATCCTGCTCATCGTCGCCGCGGTCATCATGTGGGGCCGGTTCGGGCCCTACTCCTTCTGACCCGGCTCCTTCCCCTCACAGCGGCCCGGCCCGCGACCGCGCCAGCCGGGCCGCTGCTCAATCCTGTCGCCCGGAACCGACCCCGACCCACGCGTCCTGTCCCACACGCACCACGTTGCAGACCCGCGAGCAGACCTAGCAGGCCGAGAGCATCTTCTGAAACCGCAGCACTCGGTGACGCGGTGCGAAGGCGACGCCGTTCTTGAGCTGTCGCTGCACCGTACCGCCCGAGCCGCGCAAGGAGCCTCTCACAAACGGCCCTTTGAGCGAGCAAGATCAATAATGGGCCGCCGGGCCCCCGCCGACCCCTGATTCGTTCGCAGAACCCGTTCTCGCTCACAAGCGGGACGGACTCCCTTTTGAGACTTGCATTGTGCGAAAAATCCGGGCCCATGACGGACCCTCAGCAGCCCTCCCCGGCCGACCGGTCGGACGCGGACGACGTCGAACAGCACGCCTGTCCGAAGTGCGACGCCCAGCCCGGCTCGCTCTGCCGCTCGCGCGGCGGCGCGGTCGCCTCCGCCTACCACACCCGCCGCTTCACCATGGTGCCCCGGCTGAAGAAGGCGCTGCGGGTGCCGACCGCGGCCCGGGCCGGCCGTGGCGGCCCGGCACCCCGCCGCCGGCGCCGATCGACCCGGATCTGCCGAGCGCAGACATCCGCATCGGCTACGCGCGGTGCTCGACGCTCGGGCAGGAACTCGACTCCCAGCTGGACGCGCTCAGCAAGCACGGCATCCCGAGGGACAAAATCTTCAGCGAGAAGATCAGCACCCGGGTGCGCGTCCGCCCTCGTTTCGAAGAGGCGGTGAGGACGGCGCGGGAGGTCAAGACGCACGCCCCGCACTGCCGGGTGATCTTCACCGTGTACGAGATGAAGCGGCTCGGGCGCGACGCCGCCGAGCTCACCGCGCTCGCCGACCACCTCACCGCCCACGGCCTGGTCCTGGAGATGCTCGCCGGGCCCCTTCCTGGCATCTACGACCCCACCGGGCCGGGGAGGCTGCTGTTCGCGTTCTTCGCGGCGATGGCGGAGACCGAGCGGGAGCACATCCGGGAGTCGACGTTGGAGGGGCTCGACACCGCGGCCCGCAAGGGCAAGCACGGCGGACGGCCGCCGGTCATCACCGAGGACATGCTGCACACCGTGCTGCGTCGCCGGGCGCTCGGCGAGTCCGTCGAGGAGATCCAGCCGGATCTGATCATCCCCACCGGCAAGCGCAAGGGCCAGAACCCCTCCGTCGCCAGCATCTACCGGGCGCTCGCCGAGCACGCCAAGCGCGAAGCGTACCCCGAGGCCGTCGAGCAGGCCCACGCTGACTTCGCCGCCCTCCAAGCCGGCGGATCGGTTTCCGAACCCCCCACCGGAGCCGAGACCGTAGCGATGGGGTAACGACGACGGCCCCTGACGCCGGGCGGGATCAAGGGGCCGTCACCACACGAGTTCCGGCGAGGGGGCCTGAGGAGTGTCGTTTCTCCAACGCACCCGCGGGCGGGTAGGTTGCGCCACCACAGACTTACGCTGCGCCGACCAAGGGCTTGACCTACCGGCCTTCCAAGCAGTCGGCGGCGCGTTCGGCGGCCTCCTCCCGGGACAGCCTCTGACTCCGACGGGCTGGCGGCCGGTCTCGCCGGTCCACGCCGCACAGATCTTCAGCGGCCCGTTCCGCTGCCTCCTCCCACGACAACCGCCGCGGCCCTCGGCTGCGACGAGCGTCCGCCGACGCTCAAGGAAGCGGGCCAGTCGGCTACCGCGCAAAAAGAATTCTGCTCAACAGTCACGGAGCAAGATCATCCCATGGCCCCTTTTGGGCTCACCTCGGCGATACCCCTTACCCACTTCAGCGATCCGACTTCCCTGCGTACCGCACCAAACGGCGATCGGTGGCGCGCTCCTGCGGACAGGGAGCAACAAGCGGGTTGCACCGGCCTCTTGACAGGCTTCAGCACAGGTCACAGAATGTCACCGATTCTCAACATGTTTGGACAATCATGAGCGGTTTCGCTCAAGGCTCGTCCACTACCATGCCCTGCGCCGCGACTGGCTACGCACCTGCCTCCCTCCCGTGAACAGCGCCGCACGCAACTCCCCACTATCGCCCCTCGGACACGACCGGGTCATCGAACCATCCCGTCTCCTGCCCGCGGGCCCAACGCCCTCCCTGTAGTCCCCTACGAGGAGATCGACGATGAACTCTTCGTCCCACCGCAGCGGACGCCTCGTTCGTGCCGCGCGGCGGTCGGCCCGGCGTGGGGCCGGCCCGCTCTCCGCGATCGCACCGCAGGCGATCGCGGCCACCAGCCAGTTCGAGGGCGTCAACCGGGCGGGCAGCAAACACAGCGCTCACCACGATCGCTGGCGCGACCAAGCCGCGACGAATGACTTCGGCAGGCGCAACCGAACGGGTCAACAACACGTGCCGGATACCACCGGCACGGCGGGCCGCATTCCGCTGGAAGCGCTGGTCAAAACCACACGGCCCAGCAGGACGACCACCGCCGGCGACGATGCCGTCTCCCCCGACGGACGACGCGCCGCCTTCTCGCCTGATGTCGCCCGGCGGTCCTGGATCAGTGCGATTTCCAGCGCTCGCCGCAGCCGCACAACAGCTTGACCGAAACCACACAGGATCGCCTCGTCCCAGGCCGACTTTCGCCGACGCGTCCCCCACCAGGAGGTCTTCCGTGATCAGATGCGTTAAGGCCAGGCGCTGGCTGGCCCGACTCAGCCTCATGGTGCTCACTGCCGCCGGCACCGCGGTGACTGCCGCATCGCCCGCACAAGCCGCCCCCGGCTACGTCTACACCACGTTCAAGGGGGACACCGCCGCCGACCAGGAGCTCTGGGTCTACTCATCGGCCAACGGCACGAACTTCAGCGTACTGGCGGACACCAACTACCGCGGCCCGTCCGGCGTGCTGCGCGACCCCAGCGTCACCCAGCACAACGGGCTCTACTACATCGCCCACACCGTCCAGTCGTGGACCACGAACTCGACGCACTTCAACATCGCCTCCAGCCCCGACCTGGTCAACTGGACGCACGTGGCCAGCGTCAACTCCGGCGTGGCCAACACACGATTCACATGGGCGCCCGAGTTCTACGTCGAGAACGGCACCGTTCGAGTCATCGTGAGCATCTCCCAGACGACGTGTTCCAACTGCTTCCGTCCCTACGTCTTCACCGCCCAGAACAGTTCGCTGACCTCCTGGAGCGGACCGGTGCAGATGGCCGGCCTCGGCTACAACTACATCGACACCTATGTAGTGAAGTCGGGTAGCACCTACCACGCCTTCACCAAGAACGAGACGTCCAAGTACATCGAGCACTGGACCAGCACGAGCCTCACCAGCGGGTGGACCAACCAGGGTCAGTTGTGGAGCTCGGGCTACGAGGGACCGGCCGTGTTGCGGATGGGCGACGGCTCCTGGCGCATTTGGATCGACAAGTACACCAACGGCGGCATCTGGACGGCAACCAGCTCGGACCTGGACTCCTGGTCGGGGCTGAGCCAGATCACGTGCCCTGGTTGCCGCCACGGCACGATCCTGCCAGTGGCCGACGTGCCCGGCTCGGTACCGGCCTACCGCGTGACCAACCGCAACAGCGGCAAGGTGATGGACGTCATGTCGGCCTCCGCCGCGAACAACGCCGAGGTCAAGCAGTGGACATGGAACGGCGGCGGCAACCAGGAGTGGGTGTTCCAGGACACCGGCGACGGCTACTTCCGCATCGTCAACCAGAACAGCGGCAAGTGCCTGGACGTGGCGAACAGCTCCACCGCCGACGGGGCCAACATCATCCAGTACACCTGCGGCAGCGGCACCAACCAGCAATGGCAGTGGCAGGCCACCGGAAGCCACTTCCGGATCGTCGCACGGCACAGCGGCAAGTGCCTCGACGTTGTCGGCTCCGGCACCGGCGACGGCACCGACATCCAGCAGTACACCTGCGGCAGCGGCACCAACCAGCAGTGGAGCCGCACCCAGGTCTGAGCACGACCGGCAGGCCGAGCGCCCGCGACGGTCCCCGCCCAGGCGCCCGGCACCGGCCCACGGGCCGCTGAAACTTCGATCCAGTGATGGGGCAACCTCATGAGACTGATCTCCGCGTCTGATGGTTACTCGCCAGCACCGCCACGAAGCACTCGATCATTGCGCCGGAGGCTGATCGCCCTCGCCGTGACCGCGTTCATCGCAGCGGCAAGTTTTGTCGTGTCCGCGCCGCCGGCCAGCGCCGCCACCAGCCAGTTCCGAGGCATGAACTGGGCGGTGCTGGGTGACAACTTCAGCACCGGCCCGCTCGTTCTGCACGGCCTGAGCCAGTCCGACAGCAACGCGACAGTGCGGGCCAAGGCCAACGCCCTCTACGACGACATGGCCGCCAGCATGGGCGTCAACACCGTCCGGCTGCCCATCAACACCCACACCGTGGCCAACACCACCTGGTGGAACGCCTACCGCGGCGCCATCGACGCCGCCACCGATCGCGGATTCAAAGTCATCCTCGCCTACTGGGAGGACGGCGCCGCCTCCGGCGGCAGAATCACTGACCTCGCCGCGTGGAACACCATGTGGTCCAGCGTGACCAACACCTACGGCTCGAACGGCAACGTCTACTTCGAGCCGATGAACGAGCCGCACGGCTACACGTCGGCGGAGTGGCGCAACGTCGCGGCGAACTGGCTCAGCTACCACACCTCGGCAGTGCCGAGCCGGGTACTCATCGGCGGCACCGGCTACAGCCAGGATCTTCGCGACATCTGCAACGACAGCCGCTTCAACTCCACGCTGCTGTCCTTCCACCACTACGCCTTCTTCTACAGCCCGATGACCTACGACGCCTTCCGCAGCCACATCCAGACGCGGCTGGGCAACTGCTCCTCCCGCGCGGTCGCGACCGAGTTCGGCGCGCCGATGTCCACCGGCCTCAACTACGGCGACGCGAACAGCACCGACAACTTCGTGCGCCACATCCGCGCCATGGCCCAGGTCATGCGCGACAACCAGATGGGCGGCACCTACTGGCCCGCTCTCGGCGGCAAGCGGACCGGGGACCTGGACTACGACCACTATTCGATGTACGCCCTGAGCGGCAGCGGCACCGACCTCAACCTGACCATCCGCAACGCCTCGGGCGCCGACCGGATCCGGTACGCCTGGGGCGACGGCTCCACACCTGCCCCCCAGGCGTACCGGATCACCGTGCGCCACAGCGGCAAGGCCATGGACGTCCAACAACCCAACACCGACAACGGCGCTCGAGTCGGCCAGTACACCTACGGCGGCAACGCGTGGCAGCAGTGGCACTTCGAGGACGCCGGCAACGGCTACTGGCGCATCATCAGCCTCCACAGCGGCAAATGCCTCGACGTGGTGAGCGCCTCCACCGCCGACGGCGCCGAGCTCATCCAGTACACCTGCGGCACCGGCACCAACCAGCAGTTCCAGATGGTCGCCAATGGCAGCTACTTCCAACTCCGGGCACGCCACAGCGGCAAATGCGTGGACGTCCCCTCCTCCTCGACCGCGGACGGCGCGATCCTCAAGCAGTACACGTGCAACACCGGCGCCAACCAGCAGTGGTCGCGCACGGCCGTCTGACGGTCGTCCCGACATGAACCGCGGATCCGCGGTACGAGGAGGTCGCCGTCGAGCCCGGTGAAGGCGAAGTGCTCGGCGTAGACGTGGAAGGTGCGCGTGACGCGTTCGTCCGCGGGCGAGATCGACCGCGACGGAGGCGAGCGGGGCGCGCACCTGCCGGATGACGCGCCCGGTGACCTGGGGTAATATCGCCGATCTGCCCGGCGATCGAGCTCAACTCCCCGCGTTACCGCTGAACCGACGCACCAAGCGACGGCCACACGAAGGGGTGAGATTCAGGGCTGTCCATGGCCGTGACATCCATTGGAAGGCCGTGGCGACCGACCGGACATCTCCTACGCGACGTCAGGTCGCGTCATCAGCGGCGACCGGACATGCAGTTCCAAGCGGGGGCCGGTCAGGGGCACGGTGCTCCATGTCGCCACCGCGGTCCCCGCGTCGGCGTCGACGACCAGCCGAACCCGGTGCGGGGTGGTGATGACGTAAAGATCGGCCACGAACATGCTGCCCTGCCAGGCTCCGGCCGCGGCGACGGGCCGGCCGAGCGGGGAGCTTTCCCGCCATTCGCCGTGGCCGACTTCGATGTCGAGGAGCGACTCGAATCGCACGAGCCATCCGCCGTCGGTGGGCGCGACGACCACCGTCGTTCCGTCGGGCAGAGCCGAATCCTCAGCGGAGGCGTCAAGTTTCGCGCTGACCGAACGCTCCCGGCCGGCCGAACCCGGCACCGGCGGCAGCGACAGCCGCCGCAGCCGATCGGCTAGGATCTCGTCGTCCCGGGCGCTTCCCCCCTGGCCCACGCCGGGCAGCAGGCACTCCCACATGGCGTCGAACACGGCCTGAGCATCTCCTTGGGCGGTCACGGCGATCACGAGATCGTGCGACGGCACCACCACGCACTGCTGGCCGAAGGCACCATGACCGTGGTACCCGTGACGCGACATCCAGAACTGGTAGCCGTAGCCGCGGGAGAAGTCGGCGTCGGTCGATCCGTCCTCGAACGGCACGCAGTCGATGTGCCGTCTCGTCGCGAGCTCCACCCAATCGCGCGGGACGAGCTGCTGGTCGCCCCAGATGCCTCCACGCAGCAGCAGTTCACCGAAGGCGGCGACGGGCTCGGTCGTGAGGTGCAGTCCGTGGAATCCGAACGCGGCGCCGTTCGCCACCCGGTCCCACTCGGCGTGGTCGATGCCCATGGGCCGGAAGAGGCGCTCGTCGAGGAACTCCGGGAGACCGCGGCCCGTGACCCGTTCGACCATCCGGGCCAGGATGAAAGTGGTTGAGTTGTCGTAGGTGTGCCGCTTCCCCTCCGCTGTGGCAAACGGCAAGCGCAGGAAACCCTTCACCAAGTCGCCGGGCTCCAGCTCCCATGCCTCGGCGAGGCTGTCCGTGGGGTGCCCGGCCGTCATGGACAGCAGGTGGTGAACGGTGATGCGGCGTCCCTGCTCCGAGACGTCGGCCGGGACGTGGTCGGGCAACACGTCCACCACTCGATCGTCCAGCGAGAGCAGCCCGTCACCGATCGCGAGCCCTACGGCGATCGACGTGAACGACTTGGTCAGCGAGTAGAGAAGGTGCGGACGGTCGGCCGAGTACGGCGCCCACCAGCCTTCGGCGACGACGTGACCGTGGTGTACGACCATGATCGAGTGACACTCGACGGATCGCGCTTCGAGCCGGTCCAGCAGCGCGGCGATTGAACGGGACGATATCCCCGAGGCGGCCGGTGCCGAACGCGGAAGTAGGGTGCGCTGAGAAGACATTCCGACTTTCTAACAGCTCCAACGCCCCGCCCCTCCAGCAGCCCCATGGGCGACGGCATCCGGCCCTCCGACCGTGTCGTAGGTCGAATATCCCGTCGAACACGTGGGTCCAGTCGCCCTGGCCGTTGACGGGGAAGGGGGATGTGGTCGAGGGCGCAGCGCAGGAGCATGCGGGGTCTTCGACGTTGGCGTGTTCGCACACTTCGGCCGGTGCTCACGCGGCCGTGCAGGCAGTAGGCATCGTCGAGTTCACCGGCCGTGCGCTTCGCGTCGTCCAACGCCACCAGGACCGATTCGGCCCGGACGTTCGGCGGCGGGCCACATCCACCCCACGACAGAGGAGCCACTCGCTTCTCGGCCTGCGCGGAACATTGACACCCCACCCTCTTCGAACTTAGGTTGCCGTCCGAGGTGCTGGACTGCATGCGAGATGCCGAACGCCAGGCCGAAGGAATTCACGCTTCGCTTCCGCGGACAGGGGAAACGACCTCATGATTCTTGGGATCGCAGGCAAGGACCCTCGGATCATCCGAGAAATTGAGGGCACCGGGAACGACGCCGGATACGACGCGTGACGACCTCCCACGGGACCGCCGCTGGGAAAGACGCCGGGAGAGAACTGACGGTCACTCAGATAGCAGAGATGGCGGGAGTATCGCCCGCGACGGTCTCCAAAGTGCTCAACGGTCGTCCGGACGTCGGCCCGAGGACCCGAGCCGTGGTCGAGGACATCATCAGCCGGTACGGGTACCGTCGCCGCAAGAAGATCACCAGCCCGACCACGCCGCTCGAGGTGGTCTTCCACGAACTGGCGGGGCCTTATCCGACCGCGGTGCTCAGCGGTGTTCACCGAGTGGCACGTGAGCATCGGCTGGCCGTCGTGCTGTCCGAGTTGCAGGGTGGCCACACCCCGGCGGGCGGCTGGTTCGAGGACGTTCTGATGCGTCGCCCGACCGGCGTCATCGCCGTGTTCTCCGACCTCACCGAGACCCAATCCCGCCAACTGCGCGCACGCGGCATTCCCCTGGTCCTGGTCGACCCCACCGGCAAGACCGCCCGCCACGCCCCTTCGGTCGGCGCGAGCAACCGGGCCGGCGGGCTGGCGGCCACACGGCATCTCCTGGAGCTCGGGCATCGGCGCATCGCCATCATCACGGGTCCGGAGTACGCGCTGTCCAGCCGTACCCGGCTGGAGGGCTATCGGGCCGCGCTGAGGAGCGCCGGGGTTCCGGTGGCCCCTGAACTGATTCGGGTCGGCGACTTCCAGGTGGAGGACGGCGTGAACCATACGCGCGAGCTGCTGCGGCTGCCCGACCCGCCGACGGCTGTCTTCGCCTGCAACGACGGTGAGGCGCTGGGGGTGTACCAGGCGGCGGCGGAGGCGGGGCTGCGCGTTCCGGACGATCTGAGTGTCGTCGGCTTCGACGACTTCTTCCCGTCGGGATGGACCGTTCCGCCGCTCACCACGGTGCGCCAGCCCCTGACAGAGATGGCCGCCGCTGCCACAGCCATGGTGGTTTCCCTGGCCAGCGGCAAGGCTCTGGCCAGGAGCCGCGTCGAACTGGCCACGGAACTGATCGTCCGTGGCAGCACGGCGCCACCGGCCCGTTGAGCCGGTTCTCGTTGGCGGCCAGCGGGTCGAACACCGCGCTGTAGTCGAACGGTTGGGCAACGGTGAGCGCCGGCACGGCGTTCATGCCGCCGAACTCGGTGCCCGGCATGGCCTGCATCTGCTGCCCGCTCGGCCGGCCGGTGCGCACGTCGCGGGCCCGCGTGCCCGCCAGGTGCTGACATAGATGGGCAAGTGCCTTATTTTCTTGATTCCTTGCCGTCAGCGGTCCCTCGCCCGGGACCGCGCGGTGTTCTCCCGCGCCCAGCCCCTCCCGCCCGCCCGATAAACAGTTCCGGACAACGAGCGGGACGCGCGGTTTCGTTGATTTTCGGAAGTATCGGCGGCAGGAGAAGCCGCAAACCGGCAGCGGCCTCCTCACCGCCGACTCCTGTATTGATTTCGTTGGCATTTCGCTGCCCGCAGCGCTCACTTAAGCATGACCCTTCCGAACAGCACCCCAAAACGGCGCGAGATTGTGGCCGCAAGACGCCACATGCGGCGATTGACACCCAATGCAGCCGATTCTATTCTCCGTTCTGACCAGCGAACATTGAACGAAATTTCGAACAATCGTTGAGCGGGACGGCGGGACGTCCCGGGGACGATTGCTCACTTCGGTCTCAGCGTCAGTCAAGAGCCCGCCCCGAACGCCGCTGAGCCCCGCACCGTGGTCCACCAGCCACCGTCTTCGCCGGTACACCCCCGCTGATCGCCGTCTTCCGCGCGCCTGGCCGACCTGCCGTCCCGGGACCTCCCACCTCCGCCCGCACCATCCGACAAGGAGCACAACGTGACCACGAACAGACGCACTTTCCTGGGACTTGGCGTGGCCGGAGCCGTGGCCGCCGTCCACACCTTCGGCGCCACCGCGGCGACGGCATCCCCGTTGTCCCCGGCAGCCGCGCCGACCCAGCGTTTCGCGATCGGGGTACGGGAGTACGCATGGAGCCGCGGCAGCCGTCGGCTGACCACCCGGATCTTCTACCCCGCCACCGGCACCCCGGGCGGCAACCCGGTCGTCAACGCCCCCGTGGCGAGCGGCGTCTTCCCCATCTGCGAGTTCAGCCACGGCCTCGGTGGCAATCCGGAGAGCTACGCCCCACTCATCCGCCCCCTGGCCGAAGCCGGCTTCGTCGTCCCCGCTCCCGTCTTCCCCACCACCTCCTCCGGCACCCCGGGCAACATCCAGGACGTCTACAACGGCAACCAGTCCATGGACGTCTCCCAGGTCATCACCAACACCCTCGCCCTCAACACGACGGCCGGCGACCCGCTCGCCGGACACCTCGACACCACCGTCGGCGTCGGTGTCGCCGGCCACTCGCTGGGCGGCATGACCACCCACGGCCTGCTCACCGCCTGGCCCGACAGCCGCATCGCCGCCGCCGTCCCCTTCGCCTGCGTGGACATGGGCAACCCCAGCAGCGCAGTCTCGGCCAACGTCCTGTTCGTCCACGGCGACCAGGACACCCTCACCCAGTACTCCTCCGCCCGCCAGGCCTACAGCGAACTCCCCGCGCCCAAGGCGTTCCTCACTCACCGCGGCACGGGCCACGACCAGTACATCTGGAGCGGCTACAACCACACCCAGACCATCGCCACCTACCTGGACTGGATGCGCTGGAGCCTCTACGCCGACACCGCTGCCCGCGACCGCCTCCCCGCCGACGCCACCACCGGCACCACCACCACGACCTGGGAATCCGTCCTCACCCCCCTCCCCCCGGGGTCGGTGGTCAGTCTCCGCGCCCGGGCCAACAACCAGTACGTCTGCGCCGAGAACGCCGGAGCCGACCCGCTCATCGCCAACCGCACCGCCATCGGTGACTGGGAACGATTCGACCTGATCGACCTCGGCGGCGGCGCCGTCGCACTGCGCGCCCGCGTCAACGGCCAGTACGTCTGCGCCGAGAACGCCGGAGCCAGCGCGCTCGTCGCCAACCGCACCGCCGTCGGAGTCTGGGAGACCTTCCAGCGCGTCAACAACGCCGACGGCACCATCAGCCTCCGCGCGCAGGCCAACAACATGTACGTCAGCGCCGGGACCAACCCCCTCATCGCCAACGGCACCTCCGTCGGCCCCGCGCAGTCGTTCGACCTGATCAACGGCTGACCGGCCGCGCGGCAGAGCGCGCAGGACAGCCACCGACCACGACGGCGCCACCCTGCGGCGGCGCCCCGGCACAGGAGTACGCCATGTCTCCCGAAACACATCGCAGACATTTCCTGGCCCTCTCCGCCGCGGGCGTGGCCGCCGGTGCCCTCACCGGGGCCGCGTCCGCCACGACCGCGCACGCGGCCTCTCCGGCCGGCGCCGCCGCCGGGGCCGACCGGCCCCTGGACGTGGGGCCACTGCGCCTGTGGTATACGAGCGCGGCGAGCGAATGGCTCCGCGCGCTGCCGATCGGCAACGGCAGGCTCGGCGCCATGGTCTTCGGCGGTGTGCAGAGCGAACAGCTCCAGCTCAACGAGGACACCGTCTGGGGCGGTGCGCCCTACGACCCGGCGAACTCGGGCGGCCTGGCCAACCTGCCGGAGATCAGACGCCGAGTGTTCAGCAATGACTGGGGCGGTGCCCAATCGCTGATCGACAGCACCTTCATGGGCACGCCACTGGGCCAGATGCCGTACCAGACGGTGGGCAACCTGCGGCTGAACTTCCCCTCCGGCGGAACGGCCACCGGCTACCACCGCGAGCTCGACCTGACCACCGCCGTCGCCCTCACCCGCTACACCCGCGACGGTGTGACCCACACCAGGGAGGTCTTCGCCAGCGGAGCCGACCAGGTGATCGTGGTCAGGCTGACCGCAAGCACCACGGGGCGCATCTCGTTCTCGGCGGCGTTCGACAGCCCTCAGTCCAGTTCCCGTCACTCGCCCGACCCGCTGACCATCGCGCTGGACGGGTCCGGGGAGAGTGTGAGCGGACTCACGGGCCGGGTGCGGTTCCGCGCGCTGGCGACCGTGCGCGCCACCGGCGGCTCGGTGAGCAGTTCGAACGGCACCCTGAACGTCAGCAACGCCGACGCGGTGACCCTGCTGGTGTCGATCGGCACCAACTACAACTCCTACGCGGACCTGAACGCCGACCAGAACAGCCGCGCGCTCACCCCGCTGAGCGCCGCCGCCGACCGGCCCTACGACGAGTTGCGATCCCGCCATGTGGCCGACCACCAGCAGTACTTCGGCCGGACCAGCCTGGACCTGGGCACCACCTCGGCGACCAGTCTGCCCACCGACCAGCGGGTCTCCGGCTTCGCGGCCGACAATGACCCACAACTGATCACGCTCCTCTTCCAGTTCGGCCGGTACCTGCTGATCTCCTCCTCACGGCCCGGCAGCCAGCCGACCAACCTCCAGGGCATCTGGAACGACGCGCTCCGCCCACCGTGGAGTTCGAAGTACACCATCAACATCAA
Organism: Streptomyces litchfieldiae; assembly: GCF_031845365.1. NCBI lineage: Bacteria > Bacillati > Actinomycetota > Actinomycetes > Kitasatosporales > Streptomycetaceae > Streptomyces > Streptomyces litchfieldiae. The sequence goes on along the minus strand of NZ_JAVREL010000039.1, from coordinate 7,905 downwards.
CACCGAGATGAACTACTGGCCCGCCGGCCCCACCAACCTCGTGGAGATGCTGGAACCGGTCCTGCGCCTGCTGGACGACCTGTCCGTCACCGGGGCGCGAACCGCCCGGCTTCAGTACGGCGCGGGCGGATGGGTCGCCCACCACAACACGGACGGATGGCGCGGCACGGCACCGGTCGACGGCGCGCTGTGGGGCATGTGGCAGACCGGTGGCGCCTGGATGGCGCTGCACATCTGGGAGCACTACCGCTTCACCGGTGACCTGGAGGCGCTGCGGCGGCGCTACCCGGTCCTCAAGGGGGCCGCACAATTCTTCGTCGACACCCTCGTCCAGGATCCGGGCACCGGCTATATGGTCACCTGTCCGTCCAACTCCCCCGAGAATCCGCACCACGCGGGGGTCTCGGTCTGCGCCGGCCCGACCATGGACATGCAGATCCTCCGCGATCTCTTCCAGGCGGTCGCCGACGCCTCAACGCTGCTGGGCACCGACGCGGAGTTCCGCAGCCGGGTGGTGGCACTGCGCGGCCGCCTGGCCCCCATCAAGGTCGGCGCCCAAGGACAGATCCAGGAGTGGCAGGCGGACTGGGACGCCGGCGCCCCCGAACAGACTCACCGGCACGTCTCACACCTGTACGGCCTGCACCCCGGCAACCAGATCACGGTCCGCGGCACCCCGTCGCTGGCTCAGGCCGCCCGCACCACCCTGGAACGGCGCGGCGATGCCGGCACCGGCTGGTCCCTGGCTTGGAAGATCAACTTCTGGGCGCGGCTGGAGGACGGCCGCCGCTCCTACAAGCTGCTGCGCGACCAACTGACACCGGACCGCACTGCTCCGAACCTGTTCTGCCTGCACCCTCCCTTCCAGATCGACGGAAACTTCGGCGCCACCGCCGGCATCGCCGAATGGCTGCTGCAATCCCACGCCGGCGAAGTGCAGTTGCTGCCCGCGCTGCCCCCCGAACTCCCCGATGGCCAGGTCACCGGTCTCGTGGCCAGAGGGGGCCACACCGTCGACATCACCTGGGCCCATGGGGTGATCACCCAGGCCACCCTGCGCCCTCGGCACAGCGGCACCGTCCGGATCCGCACCAGCCTCCCGGTCAACGTGTCGGCGGGTGGCCAAGCGGTGTCCGTGCAGCGGGTGGAGCCCACTCTGATCTCCTTCGACGCCGCCGCCGGAACCGCGTACCAGATGTCCCCGCTCCCCGCTCCGGTTGTCGGTCTCCGTTCGCGGGCCAACAACCAGTACGTGAGCGCCGGAACCAACGGTTCCTCTCCCCTGACCGCCAACCGCACGACGATCGGCGCCGGGGAGCGCTTCGACCTGATCGACCTCGGCGGGGGCGCCGTCGCATTGCGCGCCCACGCGAACGGCCAGTATGTCTGCGCGGAGAACGCCGGAGCCGACCCGCTCATCGCCAACCGCACCGCGATCGGCATCTGGGAGACCTTCCAGCGCGTGAACAACGCCGACGGCACCGTCAGTCTGCGCGCCCAGGCCAATAGTCAGTATGTCTGCGCGGAGAACGCCGGAGCCGACCCGCTCATCGCCAACCGCACCGCGATCGGCATCTGGGAATCGTTCGACCTGATCACCGGGTGACCGCCAGGCCCGGGGTCAGCAGCGCCGTCTCGGCCGGTGAGATGTCCGGGCGCAGGATCTCGGTGCCCGAGGGGCGGAAGAGGATGATCTCGCCTGGGGTCAGCGCGGCGGTGAGGCGGGCCGCTTCCGTGCCGAGGACGCGGCCGGCCGCGTCGGCGAACCGGGCGTCCAGGGCGAGCAGCGCGTCGGGTGCCGACCAGAAGAACGAGCGGCTCGGCGCGTCCCGGGTGACGTGCAGGACCGTGCGCCAGGCGCCGCTCGCCAGGATGGCGGGGGGCGGCCGGCGCAGGTCGCAGACGAGAGCCTGCGGGCCGCCCTCCCCGGTGGGCGGCGCGGGCGGACGGGTGGGCCAGCCCGCCGCGCTGTCGGCGACCGTCAGCCGGTCGCCCGCCACCCGCGCGATGCCCTGCCACTCGTCGGGCACCCGGGTGGCCGCGGTGACCCGGGCGCCGACGGCCAGCATCCGGAGGCCGAACAGCCGGCCGAACAGCGACTCCCCCAGCACCGCGATACGGGTCGGCGCCGGGCCGGCGGGGAGCGTGACGGCCCGGCCGGCGCGGTTGGTGCCCAGCAGGACACCGGCGTGGGCCGGAGTGAGCCGGAAGGGGGGCCCGCCGGCGTCCCGCCAGGTGGCGGTGGGCAGTTCGGGGTGGTGACGGTGGTTCATCGTGGTGCTCCCGGGGAGCCGGCACCGATCGTCTCGACCAGTGAGCGGAAGGGGTGGGCGACCGGCAGGGTGGCCAGGAGTCCGGCACGCTGGTCGGTCGGCGTTTCGCGGAGGATTCCGGCCCGCAGCAGCCGCTCGCGCTCGGCCGCCGCGTGCTGGGCCATCACGCTGACCACGCGCACCGCGGTCAGCACCCGCAGCGCCGGTCCCTCCTTGGTGAGGGTGGCGGCGACGACGACTCGTTCCGCGGCGCACCCGGCCAGGCCGCTGAGCAGCCGCGACCACTCGGCCGGCGAGGCGACCGGTACGGCGACCGAGCAGTGGGTGGCGGCGATGCCCGCCCAACTGGTCGGCAGCGCCCGCCCCTCGCCGGCCGCGTCGCCGATCTGCCGGAGCAGGGCGCGCAGTTCTGCGGCGCTCAGCGGGGTGGTGGGCGCACCGGCCGACGCGAGCCGGGCGCGGATGCGCGCGGTGGCGGCGGCCACGGCCGCCCGCGCGCCGGCCATGCCGCCGCCGCGCCGCTCGGCGGCCTCCGGGGCGCCGAACGGCTCGTAGCGCAGCACCAGCCAGGAGCGCACGGCGACCGGCCGCGGGCCGCCGGGCAACTGGCGGTAGGCCACGGCGGGCTGGTACCGGTGGAGGAGATCCCGGGGCGGCAGGCCGAATTGCTCGAACACGAGCTGCGCGGCGGCCGGCCGCGCCGGGTCCGTGTCCAGCCACTCGCGAACGATGGCGGCGGGCAGGTCGGGCAGCGTGCCGCCGGGGAACGCCAGCACCGCCGCGCAGCCGCGCCCGTCGGACAGGACCCCGAGGCCGGGCGCGTCGGCGGGGACGTTGCGGTGGGCGACCTCGGTGACATCGAGCACGGGGAGCAGCGTGTGCGCCAGTCCGAGGTCGTCCGCCCCGGGTGCGGGCGCCGAGGTGGCCGCCGGGGCGAGGGCGTCGCGCCGCAGCCGGTCGAGCAGCCGCCGGTCGGCGAAGGCGCCACGGCACCGCAGCAGCGCTCCGGCGATGACGACGGCTCCGGCGGCGGCCAGGGCGTGGCCCCCGCCGCCGCTCAGCGCGAGTCCGGCGACGAGAGCGCCGAGGCCGCTCTCCACCGCGACCAGCCGGGCCCGGCCGAAGCGCGTCCACGCGGTTCTCACGTTCACGGCGCCACCTCTTCCTCATCGCCGTCGGCTTCCTCGTCCGCCGTCGGGGCGTGCTGTTCCTGGGCCGCGGCCCGTGGGTCGAGGACCGGCCCCCGGGGCAGCAGGTCCACGAAGGCGCGCGGCATCGAGGGCGCGTCCTCGGGCACGTAGCGAAGCCGTTGAACGGCCTCGGGTGAGGCGAACCGGTAGGCGACCCCGGCGTCGGTGATCAGCGTGTGGGTGCCCCCGGCGCCCCCGGAGGTGGTGGCCAGGACGACCGCGCCGGCGCCGGTCGGCAGGTAGACGGCGTCGAGCAGGCCGAGCCGGTCGCCGTTCGCGGACCTGACGGGCGCGAGTCCGGCCGGCTCCGGCATCGTGTCCGGCAGGTGGACGGTGGCCTGCCAGGGCGCGTCGCCGGGCTGGCTGCCGGGCGGGGTGCTCACGCACACCGGCTGGTCGCGACCTGGTTCCGCCGCCTCGGGCAGGGCGTCGGGCCACGCCTCGTCGCCCGGCGCGGGCTCCTGGGAGCGGGGGGCCGCGGCCCCCTGGGGGCCGCCGAGTTCGTGGTCCGCCGCGGCCGTGGCCCCCAGCAGCGCGTGCACCAGTGGGGAGACGGGCACCAGGCCGTCCGGGCGCACCAGGTAGTACTGCGGATTGGTGCCGCCGGTCCCGGTGTGGGCCAGGTCGCCGACCTCGGCGGGGAACGGCAGGTCGACGCGCGGCTCCCGTTCGGCGTCGCCGGGCCGGGGAAGGGCGATCTCCGGCCCCTCGGGCACGGTGGCGACGATCTCCCGCGGCAGCTCGACGGGGTCCACGCGCTGGAGGCCGAGCAGGTCGCGGACGGCCTCCGTCAGGGAGTAACGGCGGCCCTCGGTGAGCAGCCACAGCCCGCCGTCGTCCGTCCGGGCCAGCACGGTGGCGCCCGTCGCGCCCGCGCCGGGTGCCACCCCGGGCACGGAGACGTACATGACGGTCTCGGTCGGCCGGCCGCCGGTCTCCGTGGGCGTGACGCACAACGTCCATTCCCCGTCGAGGAGTTGATTCGTGCTCGGCAGGGCGTCGGGGGCGCCGGGGATGCCCACGGGCAGCCCGCGCGGCGCCGCGTCGAGAGTGGCCTGCCGGACCTTGGTGATCGTGCCGCCGCCGACCAGCAGCGCGGAGCTGAGGTTGAGCGCCGGGTGCACGGTGCCGTCGCTGACGACGTAACTGTCGCCGTCGCCCCCGACGACGACGGCGCCGGCCGTCGGCAGCGCGGGGCCCCGGCCGCCGCCCAGCCAGCCGGCGATGCCGAAGCCGGCCATGATCAGGACGGCGATGGCCGTTCCGCCGGCCAGCGCGCGGTTCAGCCGGCGGCGCGGGTCGAGGATGGCCTCGTCCGCGCCACGGAAGAGGCTGGTGGTTCTCCGGCGGTTCTCGTAGGCGTAGGCGTCCGCCTGTTCGCGTGTCGTGGCCATCGGTCAGTTCCCGTTCCTGGTGAGAGGCGAGGTCGTCGGGGCGGGGGCGTCGTCGCCGTGGAGCCAGCGCAGGCTCGGGTCGGCGGGCCGGGGCGCGGCGGGTGCCGCCGAGGTGTCCTCGGGGCCGGGCCCGGCGCGCCAGCGGCGTCCGGCGGCCCGGCGCACGGCGGGCGCGCCGAGCATGCTGAGCGCGACGGCGAGCATCAGCGCGCCGCTCCAGGCCAGGGCCGTGGCGGTGGCGGTGCCGACCAGGGGCTCGTCGCGCGGCACGGCCTGAACGGGGATGCCGCCGCCGCGCGTTGCCGCGCCGGCCTCGGCGTCCGGGCCGTCGGCTTCGCTCGGTCCGAGGTGGGTGAGGGCCCCGAAGGGGTCGACGATGCCTGCGCCGGTCATGTCGTTGCGGCCCCCGCCGACCGGTGAGGCGGACTCCGTCAGCCGCCGGGCCACGTCCTGGGCCGGGAGGCCGGGGAAGCGGGAACGGACCAGCGCGGCCGCGCCCGAGACCTGGGCGGCGGCGAAGCTGTTGCCCGCCACGGTGCGATAGCCGGAGCCCTCCGGCGCGGCCACGGTCAGGTTGTCGCCGTAGGCGGCGAGGTCGATCCACTCGCCGGTGTTGGACGACTCCATGGGCTGTCCGTCGTCGGTGACCGCGCCGACGGCGAGCACGCCGTCGTAGGCGGCGGGGTACATCAGGCCGCCCACGGGGCCGCCGTTGCCCTCGTTGCCGGCGGCGGCGATGACGACGACGTCGTTGGCCAGCGCGTTGGCCACCGCCTCCCGGACCGGCCGGTCGTCGACCGGGCGGCCGAAGGAGAGGTTGAGCACGTCGACGCCCGCGGCGACGGCGTCGTCGATGGCGGCCGCGATGGTCTCGGGCGGCAACTGTTCGACGGCGCCGTCCAGGCGCACCGGGTAGATGGTGGCGGCGGGGGCGACCCCGGTCATCCGGTCCCCCGCCGAACGGCGGGCCGCGATCAGCCCGGCCACGGCCGTGCCGTGGCCGGAGCAGTCCTGCCGGGGCGCCGGTGTGGTGCGCCGGGCCTGCCGTTCGGTGGGCACCACGGTGAACTCGCTGCCCCTGATGACCGCGTCGCCGGCCAGGTCGGGGTGGCCGGCGTCGACACCGGAGTCGACGACGCCCACGAGGACGTCCTCGCCGGTGGACAGGTCCCATGCCTGGCGCAGCCCGAGCAGGTCGATGAGCCGGTAGGGCCCGGCGTTCTCCGCCAGGTCCTCGCCGGTGACCTGGGTGCGGCACGCCGCGGCCGAGGCCGGCTGCGCGAGCCCGGGCACCGTCAGGGAGACCGCGACGACGGCCAGGACGGTGGCCGCGCGGAACGCCGCCCGCGCCGTTGGCCGCCAACCGTCCGTGCGGCGCGCCCGCTTCCGCTCCGCCGTGTTCATCCGCCTCACGCCCTCAGGTCGAGCAGTGCGGAGTAGACCTCCCACACGGCGAGGCAGAGCGGAACGACGGACAGCAGGAGCGTCGTTTCCAGCACGTCGATCGCGCGGGAGACCCGCGGGTTCAGCCGGGTGCGACCGGCGAAGAGGCCGATCGTGCCGGTCACCAGGGCGGTCAGCAGCGCGATGGGCAGGGCCACGCCCAGCGTCGGGACCGTCTCGCCGAAGCGGTCGTCGACGAACGCGGCCGCGGCGCCGGCCACCGCGAGCAGGGCGGTGGCCAGGGGGATGGCGACCTGGGCCGTGTCCTTGAACAGGCGGGCGCGGGTCAGCATCAGCAGCACCAGGACCGTGCCCAGCACGCCCGGCCACAGCCGGGTCGATCCGAAGAGCACCAACGCGCCGCCGCCGGCCACGAGATGGCTGCCGACCTGCATCCCGAGCAGCAGCCGCCGGGCAACGGCGATCCGGGCCCGCAGCCGATCGTGTTCGAGCTGGCTGGGTAGCTCCTCCAACTCCTCGACCGTGGCGGCCACATGAGGTGCGGGGATGCGGGCCAGGCGCAGGGCGACCGTGGGCCAGAGCGTGGTGAGCGCCAGCGCGAGCGGTGCCGTGATCGCCGCCGCGCGCGCCGGGTGAACATCCCAGAGCGCACACACCAGCGCGCCGGTCGCAGCCAGCGGCCCGGTGACAACCAGCGTCGCGAAGGTGCCGTCGCCGCCGCCGATCAGCAGCGGGCCGACGGCACCGACGACGGCCAGCACCCCACAGGCGAGGAGCAGTTGCCCGGCCGTGGAGCCGCCGAGGATCCCGGTCCCGCCGCCGAGCAGCCGGACCGCGCCGAGCATCGCCGGCGGCGCGGCCAGCACGGCGGCGAACGCGCCGGCGCGCGAGTCGGCGAAGGCGCGGGACATCAGGACGCCCACGGCGAGGGCGAACAGAGCCGTGGCGAGGCCGAGCCAGCCCGGCAGCCGGCCCGGCGCCGCGTCGAGGGCGGCGCAGGCGGTGAGCATGGCCAGGGTGGCCAGCGAGCCGGTGACCCAGCGGGTGGCGGCGGTGGGCCAGGGGACGCGCACGCCGTCCCGGCCGATCACCTCCGCGATGTCGTCGTAGAGCGGTGGCGTGGTGTCGTCCGTGCCATGGCCGATGAACAGCAGATCGCCCTCACGAACGTCCTGGGCGGCGAGTGTGGACACGGTGTCGAGCCGGGTGCCGTCGGCGCGGCGCAGCACCCAGCCGCCGTGCCGCACCCCGCCGTCGGGACCGGGCTCCTGGCCGGCGTGCCGCAGCAGGGCCGGCATCAGCCGGATCAGCGGGACCGCGGTGGGGACGGCGAGGTCGGCGCGGCCGGTGGGTCCGGCGATGCCGACGCGGACGAACGTCGCGCCCGCCGACGCCGGTGGCTGGTGGGTGAGGCTGGCGCTCATGGGTGGTTCCCCGTGGGGTGATCGTGGGTGGTCAGAGGCGAGTCGGCGCGGATGAGCTGCACCGGAACGTTCCCGAGCCTGCGGTGCAGGAGCAGTCCGCGGCCTTTCTTGCGCTGTGCGGGCTTGATGCCCCAGATGGGCATCTCGTCCTTGGGGATGCTCAGCAGCACGGCGGGCGTGTTGAGCTCTTTGAGGCGGCCGAGGACGGGTTCGACGACGG
>NZ_JAVREL010000038.1:0-24597 GCF_031845365.1 Streptomyces litchfieldiae | reverse complement strand
TCACCGCACCCCACCTCGTCGCCCTCGTCCGCGCAGGCGCGAAGTTCGAGAACGGAATCCTCGTCGAACGCGAGGAAGCTCACGCAGCCTGAACTACCTCATGATCCACAGGTATTGACAATTGCTCAACTTCTACGCCTCCGAGATGCTCTTTGTCTCGATGGGCAATCTCCTCACCTGGCACGGCGTCGGCTACAACATGCTGATCATCTACGGCGCACTGCGCGCCGTGCCGCGGGAGATCTTCGACGCCGCCCGCGTGGACGGCGCCTCGGAGCTGCGTATCGCGCTGTCCATCAAGGTGCCCTATGTCCGCGGCGCCCTGGTGCTGACCGGGATGCTCTCCATCATCGCCATGCTGCAGATCTTCAACGAGCCGCTGCTCTTCCGCCAGGTCGCCCCCGAAACGGTCACCAAGAGCTACACGCCGATCATGCTCATCTACTACGAGGCGTTCGACAGCAACGACTACGGATACGCGGCGGCTCTGTCGGTGATCCTCGCACTCGTCGTCGGTTCGATCTCCTTCCTCTTCTACAAGCTCACGAACAGGCCGCAGTCATGACCGCCTCCGGACAGACACCGCTGATGACCAAGCCCCCCGCCGACGCCGCCCCGGCCACCGAGCCCCCGCCGCGCCGCCGGAGCAGGCGGCGGGCGGCGGACCCGGGCGACGAACTCCCCGTCGGCACCCGCCAGTCCACACTCTCCCGCGGCCTTGTCCTGCTGGGACTTGGGATGTTCGTCCTGTACTCCATAGCCCCGGTGTGGTGGCTGATCGTCTCCGCCACCAAGGACCAGCGCGACCTGCTCTACACCAACGGCATGTGGTTCGGAGACTTCAACCTCTTCCACAACATCGACCAGGTCTTCACCTACAACGACGGCATCTTCTTCCGCTGGATGCTCAACTCACTGCTCTACGCCGGCCTGGGCGCGGCGGTGAGCACACTGATCGCCATCGCCGCGGGATACTCCCTCTCCCGCTTCCAGTGGCCCGGACGCAACCTCGCCCTCGGCGCGGTCATCGCCTCCTTCCTCGTCCCCTACGCCATGCTCACCCTGCCGCTGTACCTGCTCTTCGCGAAACTGGGCCTGGTCGACACCGTCTGGGCCATCCTCATCCCCTCCTTCATCAGCCCGTTCGCCGTCTACCTCTCCAAGGTCTACGTCGACGGCGCCGTACCCGAAGAACTCATCGAAGCCGCCCGCCTCGACGGCGCCGGCGAACTGCGCATCTTCTTCCAGATCGTGATCCGGCTGATGTCCACCGGCGGCGCAACCGTCTTCCTGCTCTCCTTCGTCGGCAACTGGAACCAGTTCTTCCTCCCCCTCACCATGCTGCGCGGCGAGGAGAAATGGACAGTCAACCTCGGCCTGTACTTCTGGAACAGCAAACGAGACGAAGCCGGCATCGACCTCACGGCACTGGTACTCACCGGCGCCCTGCTCTCCATCATCCCCCTGGCCATTTTCATGATCGCCATGCAGCGCTACTGGCGAACCGGCCTCACACTCGGCAGCCTCAAATGACCGCCCGCAGTATTGTCCTACCGCTTGTCCTGCCGCGTCGGGGGAGCGGTGGAGTTCCGGACCACCACGTGGCTGCTCAGCAGCACTCGGTCCTCGTTCCCGCGCCCTGTGGCCACAGCAGCAGAGCCGTCCTGGAGAGTCCTCTTCACGTGCTGAGCCCACAGCAGTCCGGAAAGCTGGGGCGGGCGGGCGCGGACCGGTTCGGAAGAGGCGGCCCTGGAGTCTGCCGCTCATGGTCCGGGAGCTGCGGTCTCCGCCACGTCAACGGCGCCGACTGTCTGGGAATCAGAGAAGAGGAATTCCGCCGCGCCCACACCATCAGACGACGACAGAACCGTTCAAAAACTCATGGACAGCCCATTCCGACCCCACTTCGTTCCCTATGCCGGAGAGGCGCCCTGGATCGAGAGCTGGTAGGGGAAGGGGTCTCCGACGCCGACTTGCCACATCGGGTAGTTGCGGTGCTGCGAGGGGGTGGCCGCGACGACGAGCATCATGTGTGTCTCGCCGCTCTGGAGGCTGAAGTTCGCCCGTCTGGCCGGGCGTGAAGGTGTCGCTGTACCGGACGGAGAAGTCGGGCGACACCGCTACCAGCCGGAACCGCCAGTCGGCGCCGGAAAGGTTTGACCGTCCTTCCAACCGGACACCCACACGGCCTTGATCACGGTGCCAGCCATACGAACGGCCGCTCACGCGGGCCCGGTCCAGCCGCAACCGTCCCGTCCAACGCTCGCGGGACCGCCAGGCGAGCTGAAGACCCGCGCCGCAGCGGCGCGGCGCAGGGCGGACCGAACGGGCGAGCCCGCGCGCACCAGGGGCGCCGCGGGCGTCGCGGTGCACAGAGACGTACGAGCCCCAGTCGGCATCACCAGCCGTGAGCCAGTCTTCGGCCCACGAGTCCGAGGTGGTCGCCAGCCAACGTTGGACGATCGGGCCGCCCGAAAGTCGGATCACCGTCGTGTCATCGGCCGGGGAGGGGAATCGTGTCGGGGGTCCCAGGGCTCGGTGCGGGCTGCTCGAAACGGCCGGCCCGCACTGATCGCTGCTTTCAGAGCGCGGAAATCACCCGTTTAGCGGATAGAGCGCGGGGCTGAAATGGCAAAACTCCGACGCGGATGCTCGCCTGGGAGGAATAGCGGCTGATTTCCTTTCGGCCATGACGGAATGTCAACACCGCCGACCCGCTGGCGTCCGGGCAAGACGGGAAAGCCGCCTTCGACGCGGTCGGTCCCCTGCTGCTCATCGGCTGGGCCGAGAGAGACCGCCTGCGCTCGGTGCGGGCCAGGCCATCGAGCCCGGCGGAGCCAGCGCGGACCTGGTTGCCCAGGCCGAGGCCGGTGCGCTGGACCACCTCGCCGTGTCGCCGGTGTGCCACCGTCGCCCGAGTGGACTCGCTGCCGGCCGTCAGCTGTACGCCGTGACCGGTGGGTCCTCACCGGTGAGCAGGAAGGTCCCGAGTTCCCGCGCCTTGTATACGACGGGATCGTGCAGGGTGAGGGTGCGGGCGTCTCGCCAGAACCGGTCGAGACCGGCCGAACGCGCCGTCGAGCGCGCGCCGGTGAACTCAAAGACACGGTTCGTCGCCTCCGTCGCCAGCCGTGTGGCGACGACCTTCCCCGCGGAGATCGCCCGCGCCGCCCGCCCACGCTCGGCCGGGGTCAGCTCCAAGCCGCGGGCGTCGGCCTCCGCGAAGGCGCGAGTCGCGTCGTCCGCCAGCAGCCGCGCGGCGCGCAGGGTCGCGGCGAGTTCGCCGTAGCCGGCGAGGACGTGCGGGTCATCGACGGCGCGGTCCAGGCCGCTCGCTGGCCAGGGGCGTGAGTGCTCCCTGGTGTAGCGTGCCGCCTCGTCGATGGCGCCCTCGACGAGGCCGACGAGGATCTGGGTGAGCACCGCCTGGAAGGCGAGCGCGACGAGGGAGAGTCGCAGCCAGCGGGGACTCGTGGCGTCCTCATCGACCGGGAAGGTGCCGACCACGTCGCCGAGTCCGGCCCGGACATCGTCGAAAACGATGCTTCCGCTGGTGGTCAGCCGCTGTCCCAGGTTGTCCCAGTCGGGCGGGTGCGAGAGCCCGTGGGCGCCGCCGCGCAGCAGCACGACGAGGTGGGCTGTGCCGTCGTCCCGGGAGGCACTGACGAACAGCCGGTCTGCCACCGCGCAGCCGGTGGCGAACGCACCCCGCCCGGAGACCGTCAACCCGTCGCCGGACAGGGTGGTCCGTACGGTGTTGCGGGGGTTGCTGACGGCGGCCACGAACAGCCGGTCCTCGACGACCTCCTGACGCAGCGTGCGCACCAACTCGGCGTTGTCGTACAGCGCGACCCGCCACAGGTGCAGGTAGTGGTAGCCGAGGATGTGCCCGATGGAGGCGTCGGCAGCCGACACGATCCGGGTGACGGTGTGCGTCGTGGCGTGGTCGTCGGGGTCAACGGCCAGCAGACCGCTCTCGCGCAGCAGCGCGATCTCGGCCCGGGGGGGCTGGTTGGCGCGGTCGCGGGCCACGGCGTCCTCGCGGAGCCGCGCGGCGACGGCCCGGGCGGCTTCGATCGCCTCCGCCGGGGTCACGGGGCACCGACCGTCTCGGGGGCCGCGCCACGTCGTCCGCGCGCCGCGAACAGCACGATAGCCGGGAGGAGCACGCACTGGGTGGCGACTGCCCACCAGAACCCGGGCAGTCGCCCGTCGGACTCGAAGACCTGGTAAAGGGCGCCGCCGAGAATTCCGCTGAGGAAAGCGCCGGTCCCTTCCGCGAGCCGCTGGTGGCCGAAGGTCACCGCGGGAGAACGTTTGGTGTGGGCGAGCGCCTCCAGGGTGTTCTTGAGGAACAGAACGGAGTTGCCGGCTCCGATCGCGAGGACTCCCACGGCGATGGCGATCTCGCTCCCCCCGGTGAAGGCGGCGGTGCCGACGGCGAGGCCGGCGAAGCCGAGGATCATCGCGTGTGTGTACCGCATGCGCTCGACCCGTTCGGCGAGCAGTGGTTGGAGTACGGACAGGGCCAACGAATAGCCCATCATGGCGACCCCGTAGAACATGGTGGGTACCCGGCCTTCCGCGTAGGACGACAGATACTGGTAGAAGTGCATGTGGAGGTAGAGGGTCAGAGCCGTCACGAGGAACGGCAGGACCGCAAGCCCGCGCAGCGCGCGGCGCAGCGGCTCCACCGTCTCCCGCTCCTCGGACCGGTCCCGGGGCAGCAGCGCGTGCCCCATGGTCATCGCCAGGTGCAGCACGGTCATCGTGACGAACAACCCCCCGGGGGCCCCGATGAACAGCGCGCCGAGCACCGGCCCCAGGGCGATGCCGACGTTGCCGGAGGCGAAGCTCGCGGAGACCAGTCGGGGCCGCTCCCTCTCGTCCGCCCCCCACAGCATGTAGCTCCGGACGCTGGGCGAGTAGAGCGCCGAGGCCGCCGAGCGCAGATACAGGGCAGCGACCGTCACCAGCGGCCACGTTCCGCCGAGGAGGAAGCCGAGGGAGCCGAGGGTCTGGACGACCATCGAGGCCAACAGACAGCGCTGGAGCCCGATGCGCTCGGCCAGAGCCGCGCCCGGCAGTCCGCCGGCGAACTGCACGAACGTCGCCACGCCGAGAACGATCCCCACCTGTTCCATGCCCAGGTCCATGCGGTCGCGCAGCAGGACCGCGATATAGGGGTAGACGGAGAAGTTGATGACGTTGACGAAGAACCCGCTGGCGAGGAGCGCGAGTTGTGGACCGGTGAACGAGGAGGAGCCGGACGGCCCGGCGCCGTCCGGCGGCCTCCTGGTCCGGGGGATCACGCCGGTCGCGCCTTGGTGCCGCGCACGACCAGGCGGGTGGCCCGGGCGTCGTACGGGCGACCGTCCAGGGCGCCGAAGCACTCTGTCTTCTCGAACCCGGCCGCCTCCAGCATGGAGCGTAGCTCGGCGGCGCTGTACACGTAGCAGGTGAGAGAGGCGTGCTCGGCCACGTCTCCGCGCACCAGGGTCCAGTCGGTGCGGTATCTGGCCCAGTCATCGAGAATCACGTCTCGCATCACCACCATGCCGCCGGGCACGTCGACGATCTTCGGGGTACCGGCCCAGGACGCGTACATCTCCTTGCTGAGCAGGTCGACGATCAGATGCCCGCCGGGAACCAGGGAGCGGTAAGCGTTGCGCAGCACCTGAAGGTTGTCCTCGTGTTTGTCGAAGTACCCGAAGGACGTGTGCATGTTGATTATCACGTCGTACGACTCCGGGGCCAAGGGCTCGCGCGCGTCCGCGCACACGAAGGACGCCTTCACGCCGGCCGCGGCACAGTCGGCTGCGGCCCGTTCGAGCAGGCCCGCCTGGAGGTCCAGGCCGGTGACCCGGTAACCTCTGCGGGCCAGCGGCACGGTGAAGACGCCGACGCCGCAGCACTGGTCGAGCACACGACTGCCCGGCGGAAATGCGAGTAGCGGGGAGGTTTCCACCACCTCAGCGGCCGACCGCACCCGTTCCGGTGAGAAGAGCACATCCGCGAAGCCCGACCACAGTCCCGCGTCCTCGTACCAGCTCACGGCGTCTCCCATCGTGTGGACTGCCTCCCCTTGAAGTAGTCGTGGCGCGGGCGAGGAAGGTTCCCGCTGCCGGAGTGTCAACGCGTGGGCACCACGCCCAGCCCCGGGGCGTCGCCCAGCACGATCCAACCCTCCTCCAGGCCGAGCCCGCGGAAGGGGACGTCCCTCAGATAGAGGTGGCCGTCGAGGTCTATGTGGTCCGCCCACGGCGCCAGTTGGGCGACCTGGCTGATGGCCAGCTCCGACTCGCACATGCAGCTGAGCATCGCCTCCAGGCCGGCCTGCCGGGCCGCCTCCATCACCCGCCGGGCGCCACGGATGCCGCCGGCCTTGCAGAGCTTGACGACCACACCGTCGGCGTACGCCTGGGCCGCGAGGACGCTCGCGGCATCGGTGCATCCCTCGTCCAGGAAGACGGGGAGCCGGTCGGGGAACTCGCGGTAGCGGTGGTAGTCGTCGAGCGCGTCCGTCGGGAAAGGCTGCTCGATCATCTGGATGCCGAGCCGGCGAAGGCGGGGGGTGAGGGCGCGGGCGGTGGCGAGGTCCCAGGCCTCGTTGGCGTCGACCCGCACCGTCCGCGTCGTCACCTTCCGGATGGCCTCCAGCGTCGCGAGGTCGTCGGACCCGCCGACCTTCACCTTGAAGGCCCCGACCGCCGGGGCATGTCTGACGGCGGCCGCCGCCTCGTCCGGGTCGGCGATCCCGATCGTGTACACGGTGGGACCCAGCCGCCGAGGCGCGCCCCACAGCTTCCAGGTGGGCAGTCCGGCCGCCTTGCCGATCCAGTCGTGCAAGGCACCGTCGAGCGCCATCCGGGCGCCCGCTGGCGCGTCCCAGCGCTCGACACGGTCCAGGACGCGTTCAGGGTCACTCAGGTCGTCGCCGATCACCGCCGGGCCCTCGGCGCGGACCGCATCCACCACATCGTCGGCGCTCACCCCGTCGTAGCCGGTCGGTGTGCCCTCGCCGTAGGCGACGAGGCCGCCGTGCGCGAGGGTTACCATGCACGTGTCGACGCTGTTCCGCTCGCCGCGGGCACTCCGCACGGTCTCGATTAGCCGCAGGCTCTGCCGCTGGGCCGTCAGTTCTACATGCTCGGGTCTCAATTGCATGGGGTGACTTTTCCTTCCTGGCGGGACGACAGGAACTGGCCGGGCGCCGGCCCCGACTGTATGACCGACGGAGCGCCGACGCGACGGAGGGAACAGCGATGGAGTGGTTCGAAGACGAGGCGTTGTGGGTCGACTTCTCGGCCGTGTTCTTCTCCGCCGAGCGGGCCGCCGCGGCCGAGGCGACGGTCGCCTCCTCGCCGCTGCTGGACGTGCCGGCCGGCACCGAGGTGCTGGACCTGGGGTGCGGTCCCGGCACGTTCACGCTCCCGCTGGCCCGTCGCGGCGCGACCGTCACCGGGGTGGACCTCAGCCAGGCGCTGCTCGATCGCGCGAGGCGGGAGGCGGCCGAGGCGAGCGTGGATGTCCGGCTGGTGCGGGCGGACATGCGGGAGTTCGTCGAGCCCGACCGCTTCGACCTCGCGATCAGCATGTACACCTCGTTCGGGCTCTTCACCGAGCACGGCCAGAACATGCGGGTGTTGCACAACGCCCTGGCGTCTCTGGCTCCGGGCGGCCGGCTCCTGATCGACCTCTTCTGCAAGGAGGTGCTCGCCCGCGACGGTGGGGAAGCCAAGATCTTCGACGTCGAAGGGGGCACCCTGACCGTCCGCGGCACCGTCCTGGAGGACTGGACCCGGTTCCGCGACGACTTCGTCCTGGTCCGGGGCAACCGGGCACGTACCGCGTTCGTGGAGCACACGCTCTACAGCGCCGTCGAACTCAAAGCGCTGCTGGGCGAGGCGGGGTTCGTCGATGTCGTGTGCTACGGAGGCTTCGGCGGCGAACCCTTCGACAACCACGCCCGGCGGCTCATCGTCGTCGGGAGCCGCCCGGCGACGGACCGCGACGACGCCTAACACGCCGGGCGGGTTTCGACCCGCAGGCCACCCGCCGCCGCCACCGCGCGGTGGGTGGCGACCTCCGCCGTCGGCCCTTGTGCCAGCAGTATGCCGACGTAGCCGCGCCCGTCGGTGAGGTGCTCGACGGTGGTACCCACCGCCTTGGTCGGGTACCACTCGGGCCCTCCCGGGCAGCGTGCGATGTCGTCGAGGCCGTGCACCGCGACGAGTTCGCCGGCGCGCTCCGGATAGGCCAGCACGAAGGCCACACCGCCTCCGCCGCCCAGCGGCTTGTCGAGCAGTCCGGGGCGGCGGCCGAGGGCCAGGTCGACGAGTCCGGCGTAGACGTTGACGCCGAGGGCCCGGCACATCGACTCGCCGACCAACGCTCCGCCGATCCGCGGGTTCACCTCGATGAGCTGCGGCCCGTCGGTGGTCATGGCCAACTCGACGTGGGCGAACCCCTCGTTGTAGTCGAGGGCTGCCAGCACTCCGTCGAGCCACCACTCGATCTCGCGCAGCTCCGCGGGGGGCAGCGCCACGGGAAACGCCGTCACGTCCTCCCGGAACCAGGGCTGCGCGGACATCAGCCGACTCGAAAGACCCAGGAGCCGGGTCCGCCCGGCCCAGGTCACCGTCTCGGCGCTGTAGACCGGTCCGGCGAGGAAAGGTTCCGCGAACAGCCTTCCGAAGAGCGCGGCGTGCGCCGCCTCCCGGTGGAAGCGGCTCAGGTCCCCGGTGCCACGCACCAGCCACACGTTCTGGCTGCTGGTGCCCGCGGTGTCCTTGATCACGGCGGGCAGGCCGACGGCCGAGGCGAGTTGGTCGAGCGTCACGGCGGCCGGCTCCTCGACCGGGAGCGGCGCGAACGCGCTCAGCCCTTCGCGGTACAGCACCTCCCGAACCCGTGACTTATCCCGCACCAGCCGGATGACCGCCGGATCGATGCCGGGCAGGCCGAACTCGGCGGCGAGTTCGGCTCCGGTCACCCCCCAGGTGTCGGTGGAGCTGATGAGGCCGTTGAGGTCGTCGATGGAGGCGAGGGCCTCCGCGACCGCGTTGCGGTCGTGGGTGTCCACGGCCACGACCTCTATCTCCCCGGCGGGCAGCGTGGATAGTTCGTGCAGGTAAAGCCACTCGACGCCGGTCAGCAGCGTCAGCCGCTCACCCGACTCACGTGCGGCACGGGCTAGTCGGGCAAGTCCGAAAGACAGCATCTCCACACAGGCGATCGTCACAGTCAATTGGTCGGCCGGGCGGCCCGGTGAGTTCCCGGAGCGCCGCCTCCGTCGCGCCGGTGCCATCCGCCCGTCAGCCCGGGAGGAACTCGGTGGCGTGTCCTGGCATGGTGGGACTGGCCGTGAGCAGGGCGCGGGTATAGGGATGGCGCGGCCGGGTGGTGACGTCCACGGTCTGGCCCTGCTCGACGATCCGGCCCTGTGTCATCACCGCGATGCGGTCGGCGAGTTGCGCGACGACGGCGAGGTCGTGCGCGATGAACAGACAGCCGAATTCGAGTTCGTCCCGCAGGTCGCAGAGCAGATTGAGCACGGTCGCCTGAACGGACACGTCCAGGGCGGTGACCGGCTCGTCGCAGACCAGCAGGCGGGGTCGCAGAGCCAGCGCCCGCGCGATCGCCACACGCTGCTGCTGGCCACCGGACAGTTGCCAGGGGCGGCGGTCCGCCACCTCGGGGCCGAGCCGCACGAGGTCCAGCAGCTCTCCGATCCGGGCGGCGCGGGTGGCGGCGTCCCCGATGCGGTGGATGCGAAGCGGCTCGGCCAGCGCCTGCCGCACCGTCTGCCGGGGGCTGAGCGAAAGGTAGGGGTCCTGGAAGACCATCTGCACGCGTCTGCGGTGCGCTCGCAACTGACCGCCCCTCAGGGCGTGCACATCGTCCCCGGAGATCCGCACCACTCCCGCGCTGGGCCGCAGCAGCCCGGTGACGACACGAGCCAGCGTGGACTTGCCACAGCCCGACTCGCCGACGAGCCCGACGATCTCTCCTGCCGCGACGTGGAGGGTGACGTCCTCGACAACGGGCGTGGTGTCGGCGTCGCCACGGCCACCGTAGCCGGCGCTGACGTTCTCGATCTCCAGCACAGCGTCACTCCTTCGTCTCGGTGGCGGAGCGGCTAGGCTGACGCAGGCACGCCGAGTGGTGTCCGACACTCGGGAGCAGCGTCCGCAGCTCTGTCGGCCTGTCTGTGCAGTCGGTCACCACGAGCGGGCAGCGGGGGGCGAACCCACAGCCGCCGGTATCGTTCACCAGGGCCTGCCCGCTCTGGCTCGGCATCGTGCGGAAGCGGGTGCCGGGTGGCGTGCCCGGGCGCGGCACCGCGTCCAACAGGCCACGCGTGTACGGGTGGTCGGGATGTGAGGTCACCGTGGCGATCGGGCCGTACTCCACGATCCGGCCCGCGTAGACGACGGCAACGCTGTCGGCCAGGCGGGTCACCAGGGCCAGGTCGTGGCTGACGATCAGCATGGACATGGACAACTCGTCGCGCAGCCGTGCCAACAGGCTCAGCAACCGGGCCTGAACGGTGACGTCGAGCGCCGAGGTCGGCTCGTCGGCAATCAGGAGCTCGGGCTCCCCCGCCAGGGCCATGGCTATCTGGGCCCGTTGGCGCATGCCCCCCGATAGCTGGTGGGGGAACTGGCGGGCGACGAAGGCGGGCTTCGGCAGGCCGGCCAGTTCCAGCAGTTCCTCGGAGGCGCGGCGGGTAGCGAGCCGCCGGCCGCCGCGGCCCGCGTTGCGGACCGCCTCATCGACGAGCGCTCCGACCGTCCGCAGCGGGTTCAGAACGGCGCCGCTGTCCTGGAAGACGACGCCCACCCGCCGCCCGTAGATCCGGCGTCGCTCGGCCGGGGAAAGGCCCGTCAGCTCGCGGGCGCTGGCGCCGCTGCCCAGCACGGCGGAGCCGGCGACCAGCGCGGTCGGGTCCAGCAGGCTGAAGGGGGCCAGCGCGGCCGTGGTCTTGCCGCTTCCGGTCTCACCGACAAGGGCCAGGATCTCCCCGCGTCGCACCTCGTACGACATCCCGCTCACCACTCGACGTGGCCGTGCGTCGGCCGGATAGGTGACCGACAGGTCACGCACCCGAAGCACCGTGCCGTCGTCCTCCCCCTGCTCTTCGGCCCCGGACGACGCGCCGGGCCCGGGGCGGGCCGGCACCTTGGCCGTGCCGGCCGCGCGTGCCGGCCCCGGGGCCGGCCGCGTCCGCCCGGGCAGGAACAGCCGTAGCACTGCGGGCCGTTCCTCACCGGCCGCCAATCGCTCGCCGAGGAGGTTGCTGGCGAACACCACGGCGGTGATGGCGATCCCGGGTGGAAAGGCCAACCACCACGCGGAGTCCAGGAACGGTCGCCCCTCGATCAGCATCTGCCCCCACTCGGCATGCGGTGGCGGAACCCCGAGGCCCAGGAAGCTCAGTGTGGCGACGCTGAGGACCAGCACGCCGATGTCCGTGCTGGCATAGACCAGGCACGGCGCCAGGGCGGGCGGCAGCAGGTGCCGGCCGATGATGCGCCCGCGTCCGGCGCCGAGCAGCCGCAGCGCGTCCAGGTGCGGACTGCCGCGCATCCCTGCCACGCGGGAGCGGGCGATCCGGGCGTAGGGCGCCCACGACCACAGGGACAGGGCCAGGACGAGGTTCTCCACGCCCGGCCCGCGCGCCCCGATCACCGCGAGGGCCATCAGCATCCCCGGCAACGAGACCACCATGTCGATCGCCCGCGAGACCAGCCGGTCGACCCAGCCGCCCAGATAGCCGGCCGCGGTGCCGGCGAGCACACCGACCACCAGCGAGACGGCCAGCACCGAGGCGGCGACCGACAGCGAGATCTGGGCCCCGTACAAGAGCCGGCTCAGCTGGTCGCGACCGAGCTGGTCGGTGCCGAGCAAATGCTCCGAGGACGGCGGCAGCAGACCGCCCTCCAGGTCGTTGACGGTGGGGTCGGCCGGCGCCAGAAGCGGGGCCAGCAGGCCCACCACCGCGAACACCACCAGGGGCAGCGCGATCAGCGCCGTACGCAGTCGTGCGCCACCACCGGGACGGCGGCCTCCTCCGCTCATGACGCCCTCCGTCTCAGTCTGGCGGCCAACGGGCGGCGCCCCTTCACGCGCCCGGCGACCTCCTCGGCTCCCCGCCGGGATCGGGGGTCGATGAGCCCTTGGAGCACGTCGGCGGTCCGGTTGGCCAGGATGAACCCGCCGCCCAGCAGGAGCACGCTGGCCTGGAGCGCCGGAACATCCCGGGCTCCGGCCGCGTGGACGAAGTAGGCTCCCAGTCCCGGCCAGCCGAAGATCTGCTCCACCACGACGGTGCCCACCAGGATGTTCCCGATGCCGAACCCCGCGACGGACAGGATGGGCCCGGCGGCGTTGGGCAGACCGTCCCGCAGCACGATCGACAGCGCTCCGCTGCCCCTGGCCTGGGCGGCCCGCACATAGGGCTGGTCCAGGGCCTCCCGAAGCGTGATGGCGACGACGCGGCTGAGGATTCCGGCCGCCGGCAGCCCGAGTACCGTCATCGGCATCAGCCAGGTGGCCGGTCCGCCCATCCCCGAGGTCGGCACCAGATGGAGGCGTAGCGCCAGGAACAGCACCATCAGGTAGCTCAGCCAGAATGCCGGGACCGAGGTGACCAGCAGCGCCCCGAACCGCAGCGCGCCGCGCAGCACACCGCGAGGGAGCACCGCCCCGGCGACCCCGACGGCCACACCGACCACCAGGGCGATCAGGGCCGATCCCGCCACCAACGCCAGCGAGACGCTCAGGCGGTCGGCGACCTCGGGGCCCACGGGCGTGTTCGTCCGCAGCGAGAGCCCGAAGTCGCCCGTCAGGACGTCGGCCAGCCACCGCAGATAGCGGACCGGGGCCGGGTCGTCGAGACCGAGTTCAACGCGTACGGCCTCGATCTGTTCCGGCGTGGCGGGACGACCGGCCCGGGTCGCGGCCAGCAGCGCCGCCGGGTCGCCGCGCGCGAGGAGGATCAGCGCGAACGTGCCGACCGACATGGCGAGCAGAACGGCCACGGTGTCGACGGCCCACCGCCCGACAAACCGCCCCGTGACCGCCGAGCGGCTGGGCGACCTCACTCGATGGTGACCCCGGTCAGTTCGAGGTCCACGTCGCTCGACGGCACCTCGAAGCCCTGGACCGCGTCCCGCATGGCCCATATCCGCGGCCGGTAGACCAGCGGCACGAAGCCGGCATCGGCGGCCACCTCGTCGTACAGCGCCTGATAGGCGGCGGCACGGGCGTCATCCTCCCCGGCGAACAAGGCTTGATCGACCAGCTCCTCGGTCTCCTCGGTCACCCACAGCGGGCCCCGCGCGCCGGAGGTGAACAGGGACACGATCGAGGTGGCGGGGTCGTAGGGGGCCCCGAGCCCTTCGAAGAAGGTCAGATCGTAGGCGCCCTCCGCCCGGTCGTCGTAGTACGCGGCGGCATCGACCGGGGAGAGTTCGACGGCGACGCCGACTTCGCCCAGGGCCGCGGCGATCGCCTCGGCCATCAGACCCGCATCGAGCTGCCCGGGGGCCGGAGTGGCGGGCACCAGCAGCGAGAGGACCAGTGGTTCACCGTCCTTGGCCCAGGTGCCGCCGTCGAGCCGGTACCCGGCCCCCTCCAGCGTGGCGCGGGCACCGTCCGGGTCGTAGTACGACGGCAGATCCTCGCCCGAGTTGGGGACGGACGGCGGGAAGACCCGCCGGGCCGGCTCGGCGAAGTCCAGAAACAGCGCGCTCGCCAGGGAAGTGGTGTCGATCGCCTGGCGCACCGCCTCGCGGACAGCCGGGTCACCCGCCGGACCGGCGGGATTGAACCCGAGCATCATCGTCGCGTCCGGCTCCCCGGAGAGCAGTTGGATGTCGGAGCGCTGGCTGAGCGTCCTGGCCTCCACCGGGTTGACCGGGGAGAGATACGAGCCCCCTACGAGGTCGATCTCGCCGTTGACCAGCGCGTCCACGCGTGCCTGCGAGTCGGGGATGATCGTGAACTCCAACCGTTCCAGCTCCGGCGCCGTCCCCCAGTAGTCGTCGTTACGGACCAGGGCCGCCCCCGCGGACGAGTTCGACTCCACCCGCCACGCCCCGGTGCCTATGGGTTCACCGAACTCGCCGTCTCCGGTCGCCGACGAGGGGCTGAGCAGCCGTACCGGGCGCACGATCGACAGCTCCTGCAGCAGCGGCTCGTACGGCTCGGACAGCGTCAGCCGTACGGTGTCCGCGTCCGGTGTCTCCACCGCGGTGATGACCTGTGAGGCGCGGAAGAAGGTGAAGTCCTCACTGCCCACCCACCGGTCGAAGTTCCACTTGACGGCGGCGGAGTCGAGCGGGGTCCCGTCGGTGAACTCGACGCCGTCGCGCAGGTCGAACGCGATGCTCAGGCCGTCCTCGGAGACGCTCCACGACTCGGCGAGCGCCGGTTCCAGGGCCCCGCCCTCGCCGTAGGACACGAGCGGTTCGTACACCGCATCCAGCAACAGGAAGTTCCCCGTGAACTCGTGTGGGTTCAGGGCACCGGACTCCTCACTGAGGCCGATGCGCAGCACCTCGCTCGTGCCACCGGACGAACCGGCGTCAAGGGAGCATGCCGACAACAAGGTGATCGACGCGACGGGGGGCACGAGTAGGCGCGATCTCAACACGGTGGCTCCTGCTGGACGGTGGTCGATGCTCTGCTGGGGGCGAGGAAGGAAGTTGCCCACTGGGAATAGTCGGTGGCGTCTCACAGGAAGTTCCCGAGTCGGTGAATCGGCGTCTCACCACAGAGGAACTCCCCGATGCGGCGCGGCGACTGGAGGTGTGCCCCCGATGGTCTACCCAGCTTTCGGCGCCCGACGCCCCACCGCGAACCGGGCCCGCGGGCGCAGGGGCGCCCCGACAGGAAGGAGCGGGATCCGCGCTCGGGCCACGTCCACCGTATGGCCGGTACCACTCGACAGGCCGGCTCCTTCGCACTTCCCCGTCGGGTGCCCGGCAACGGCCCGGGACCTGCGGAGCACGACGGACGCTGACGGCCGGACTCCGCGTTCACCTCATTCGGCGGGTCGGCCGACGAGTCGCCGGCCTATCTGTCCGAGCCACTACTTCGCCGCGTGGCGGGACGACGGGGCGGACCAGGTCATCCAGGAGCTCCTGCGTTGCCGGCCGCCGGGGTTCCCGCCTTTGGTGCTGAGCTTCAGCCGGACATACCGATCCTCGCTGGGCAGCCAGTAGCGCTTGGTCTGGTTGTTGGGGTCGAAGCGGCGCTTGGTGCGCGGTGGGAGTGGGAGATGCGGTTGCCGAACCGCGGCTCCTTGCCCGTGAGTTGGCAGCATCTGATCTGGCTGCCGTGATGACGCGCGGAAACGGCGGCTCGGGCGGCATGGGACGGCTGTCCGGTGAGGCGGTTCGGAGTGTTCCCCACGGCATCGCCCGCGAAGGCGCTCTCAGAGGGCGCTCACGCTGGAGCACCGGACGCCATCCACTGCGCGGACCGCTGGCACACCTGGCACAACCTCGTCGAGGCCGTGGAGAAGACGGTCATCCGCCACCGCGCCCTACTCCCCGAACCGCCTGACGACCAACCCAGCGTGACGGCCGAGCAGGTGAACACCGCCGCAACGGTTTCCACCGCTGCGGCTCCGCGCACCACCGGGCGGATCAGCGATCGCACCCGTGAACGCCATCGCGCCATCCACCAGCTGCACCGCCAGGGCCACAGCCAGCGCGGCATCGCTCGACAGCTGGGGCGGCCGTCAACACCGTCCGTCGCTTCCTGCGCGCGCCCGCTCCCGATGGCCTGCGCCTATAAGCCCTACGTCCACCAGCGGTGGGCCGAAGGACGCACCACGGCGTCCCAGCTGGTCGACGAACTCCGCGAGATCGGCTCGAGTCGGGCCACCTCCAGGATGTGCAGCCATTCCTGTTCGCCGGGGATCCACGGCAGCTTCGTCCGACGCGGCACCAGGCCACGCTGCTGGCCGCCGGCCCGACGGCCAGGGGTGTAACGCCCCCGGCCGACGGGATTGGACTCTCGCAGGCCCTCTTCCATGAGGAAGTCGTAGAACAGTCGGACCGGCACCAGGCGCTGCTGGATCGTGGCGTTGGCCAGCGCGGCTCCCGAGTCGATCGAGATCACGTGCGCACCGCAGCGGTGCGGTCGTAAGGTCAACTCCCCTAGGTAGGCGGCGATATGCGCTCGGCTCGCGGTGACCGGATCGATGCCTTCCCGCTCGCACATCAGCAGGTACTCCGCCAGTCCGCGGCCATAAGCGTCGATCGTGCGCGGCGCACGTCCAAGCTCGGCCCAGACCGAGCCAGGCCACCGCCTGCTCGTGCCGGGCCGGCACCGGCCGCTTCTCCGTCAGCACCGTCATGGCACTCAAGCGATCTCCCAAGTCCGTGGCTGCACCAGGGAGACATGATCACCCCGGCAGATTCCCGAACCTTCAAGCTGATCGCGCGGCAGATATACGGTCGGGCACGCTTCCGCCACCGCGTCCTCCTCTGCTACCACCGAAGGTGAGACAGGGTCGTTGATTGAACACTCCGAAACGAGCCTGAGCGGGAAGAATCGCCTTGGTCAGCCGTCGCCTACGATCGCGCGGTAGTGGTCCAGGGTGGGCTTCGCTCCCCGATCGCGGTCGCTGTGGTAGAGGCCGTTCACGTCCTGGGCGCCGAAGGCGTAGGGCTCGTAGAGCGTCGGGCACTGCGGGTGCTCGCGCAGGCCGAGGTACGACAGCCACGCCGTGTCGAAGGCGGCGAGGTGTTCGCGGATCGCCGCGACGTCGTAGGTGCCGGTGCTGTCACCCTCGACACCCTTGAGCATGACGGCCCAGGCGTGGTGGACTGCCGTGTAGAGCCGCAGGCCGTACTCGCTGGAGATCCGCAGGTAGTCGCGGTCGGCGGGATCGGGCAGCTGGATGTTTCGGGCGAGCCGGGCGACCTCTCGCCAGGTGGCGACGGCGTCCGCCTTCTCCTGGATCGCGGTGTCGATCTGGCCCTGGCTCCTGATCCGTTCGAAGTCGGCCTTGAGCTGGTCGTCCGAGCCGCCGATGAACTGGTCCCGCATCCAGAAGGGGTTGGCCATCGTGAACAGCCCGGTGTATTTGCCGTACAGGGTCCCTGTCGCGGACAGCAGCGCGAGCCTGCGGAACCGGTCCCGGTCGGCGCCCTTCAGTCCCGCCCGGCGCATCCAGTCGCCGAACACCTCCGCCTCGGTACGGTCCACGTCCTGCGCCCAGTGGCTGGCCACATAGACGTTGAGGTCGCACCACATCTCGTTGGGGATGTACGGCCCGCGCCATCCTCCGCCGCGCGACCAGGTCCACACGCCCTGGAAGTTGGGGTGGTCCCTGATGTCGGCGAGACCTCTCCGGCCAGCGTCCTCCGGGTACTCCTCGAAGCCGTCGATCACGCCGTTCATGACGTAGTCGGGGACGGCGCCCTTGGCCTCGTACTCGCGCTGGCACTGCACCTCGACGATCTGCGGATGCCGTCCGAGGGTGAGGGTGGGGTTGAACTCGTAGGTTCGCAGGAAGTCGCCGGCCGTGTGCTTGATCGAGAAGATCAGGTTGGGGTGGGGTTCGATCCGGTCCGTGACGTCGAGGTAGTAGTCCGGGCTGGTGGTGAAGGCGTCGAAGCTCCACGTCCGGTAGAAGAGGAGCTTGTCGCGTTTGACGCACACCTCGTCGCGAAGGATGTCGAGCAGGATGACGTGACTGTCGGCGCCGCGGGTGACCGGGTTGTTGCCGCGGAAGTAGGGGACGGCGGGCAGGTAGGTCTCGCCGGTCCGGACGACCAGGCCGTCCAGGTCGGGGAAGCGGTCGAAGATCTCGGCCAGCATGACGCGGTGGATCCGGCGGGTCTCTTCGTAGTCGAGGTTGATCCGCCCCTCGGAGTCGAGGATCTTGTCGGCGTACCGGTCGACGAGCCGATTGGGCAGGGTGACTATGTCGATGAAGTACAGCGCCTTGAGCCCGGCGGCGCGAATCTGGCGGATGCGGGCATCGATGCGGCCGGCGTTCGTCTCCACCCACACCCGCTCGTCGGAATCCTGCGGGAAGATCTCGGGGTCGAGCGAGTCGTAGGTGATCGCGGTGCTCGGCGGGTGCCACTCGGTGACAATCTTGCCGTTAAAGCCGTAGTCACGCAGTCGTTGCAGGTCGTCAAAGGCCGTCAGGGGCACGCTCTCGCCCGGGTTGCACATGACCGCGTCCAGGATCCACGGCAGCCGTCTGCCGCTCCCGCCACGCTCCTCGGCAGCCGCGGTACCTGTCGCGATTCCCGTGGTGACTGCCCCCGCGACGGCCGCCCCGCTGCTCACAAGCACTTGCCTGCGGCTGTAACCGTGTCCCATGACCCTGTCCCTTCGGCTCGTCGTCCCGACATGAAAGATCCCATCTATTCCTGGAGTTTCATTCTCAGAGTCGCTCAAACGTGTCACCTCTCCCTCATCGGCCCGATGTTTGGGGTGAGCGCAGGGCACGCTCGGCTGAGCGGCCCCGGGACGGATGAAACCTTGCGAGAGGGCGATTCGCGAGCTGATGCGCGATTCGCCGTTGGGTCCGGGTAAGGCGTGCTGTTCGTCGATGCGCCGGTGTGCAGGCGTGGTGCGCCGTATTCCGTCCATCAGGTGAACGATGGAGGCCCGCGTCCTCTTGCGGCATCTCGTCTGAAACAAGGTCCCCGTGGGCGATCTCGTTACCTCCTTCCCGGACAGCATGGGCGGCAGCTTCAGTGAAGTCGCCAAGACCCGCAGACGCCGGGCGGGCCGTTTATTGAGGTGTTGAGCTGTACTGAGTCTTGTGCAGGCGGCGCTGCGGCTGGCGTTCAGCCCTTTCCGCCAGTGGTCGCTATGCCCTGGACGAAGAAGCGCTGGGCCAGGAGGAACAGCAGCAGGACGGGCGCGATGGTGACGCAGCTGGCGGCCATCAGGGTGCCGTAGTCGGTGGCGTAGAGGCTCTGGAAGAAGCGGATGCCGACGGGCAGCGTGAACTTGGAGGAGTCCGTCAGGAAGATCAGCGGGCCGAAGAAGTCGTTCCAGGAGGCGACGAACTGGAAGAGGGCGACCGTCATCAGGGCGGGCTTGGAGAGGGGCAGCGCGATCTGGACGTACTGGCGCAGCCGGCTGGCGCCGTCGATGCGGGCGGCCTCGAAGAGCTCCTTCGGGACGCCGAGGAAGAACTGGCGCAGCAGGAAGATGTAGAACGCCCCGCCGACCCCGAGGAAGCTGGGCACCGTGAGCGGCAGGTAGGTGTCGAGCCAGCCGAGTTCCTGGTAGATGGAGTAGGAGGGGATCAGGGTGATGAAGGGGGGCAGCATCATCGTGGACAGCAGGACCGCGAAGAGGGGGCCCCGGGCGCGGGAGCGCAGGTGGGCGAAGGCGAAGCCGGCCAGTGAGCAGCACAGGACGGTGCCGAGGGTGGAGACCACCGCGACGAAGACGGAGTTGCCGAAGTAGCGCCAGATCGAGATGCCGGCCGCGGCGGTGGAGAAGTTGTCGGTGTCCAGGCGGCCCGGCCAGAAGCTCGGGGGGTAGGCGGTGACCTCACTGGGTTCCTTGAAGGCGCCGGAGAGCATCCACAGGAACGGCAGGATGAAGAAGAAGGCGGCGATGGTGAGCGGGATGTACAGCGGGACGAGAGCGATACGGCCCCGGGTGAGGGTCAGTCTGAGCGTGCGGCTCTCCGGCATGGCTGGCGTTTCTCCTCTGCGGTTTTGCGGTGACGGGCTTGGTCAGGAGCCCAGGTAGTGGACGTGGCGGCGGGAGAAGCGCAGCACGGCGGCGGTGAGGAGCACGATCACGAGGAACTGCACCCAGGCCAGGGCCGAGGCGTAGCCGACGTTGGAGTACCAGAAGGCCTCGTTGTACAGGTACAGGCCGAAGAAGTAGGTGGAGCGCTCGGGGCCGCCGCCGGTCATGATGAAGGGCTCGGCGAAGACCTGGAGGGCGCCGATCAGCCCGATGATGACGTTGAAGAGGATGACGGGGGACAGCAGCGGCACGGTGACGTTGCGGAACCGGCTCCACCAGCCGGCGCCGTCCACGGTGGCGGCCTCCTTCAGCTCGGTGGGGATGCCCTGTAGGCCGGCGAGGAAGATGATCATGGCGCCGCCGGTGGCGGTCAGGCTCATCAGGACCAGCGCGGGTATCGCCCAGGTGCTGCTGGCCAGCCAGTCGGGGCCGTCGATGCCGACCTTGCCGAGGAGGTAGTTCAGGACTCCGGCGGTGGGGTCGAACATCCACAGCCAGACGACGAAGAGCGGCACGCCCGTGACGATCGACGGCAGGAAGAAGACGGTGCGGAAGAACGTCCGGCCCGGGATGCGGGTGTTGACCATGGCGGCCAGGGCCAGAGCGAGCACGGTGCCCAGCACGACGCGGGCGCCGGCGTAGGCGAAGGTGCGGCCGAAGGAGGGCCAGAAGTCGGGGTCCGAGGTGAAGATGACCCGGAAGTTGGCCAGGCCGATGAACTCGGGTGAGTTCACGCCGTCCCAGCGGGTGAAGGCGGCGTACAGGGAGAAGAGCATCGGGCCGAGGGTGAGGCCGACGAGGCCGAGCAGCCAGGGGCTGAGGAAGAGCCAGAAGGCGGCGGACTCCGAGTGGAACCTTCTCCGCCAGCGCGTGACCGGGCTGGTGTGAGCCGTCGGGGAAGTTCTCAGGGACGTTGTCATGGGGTTCTCCGATCCGGCCCGCTCAGGCCCGCAGGATCTCGGTGCCGCGGTCCTGCACCTCGCGCAGGACCTCGCGGACCGGGGCGGCGTGGTTCTGCACCGACTCGACCTTCTGGCCCAGGACGTCCCACACCTTGTTGAAGATGCCGCCCTGGTAGGCGACGAGCTGGTTCCCCATTCCCTGGATCATCTGCTCCCAGGGGAGCTCGCGGTCCTCGGGCGCGAGGTCGCGCTGCCATTCGTCGGCGGCCGTGGCCAGCGCCGGGGTACCGATGGGCTGCAGGAGGCGCTGGGCATCCGGGTCGGTGGACAGGAACGTGGCGAAGTGCCAGGCCTCGTCCTTGCGTTGGGAGCCGCCGAAGATGGCCACGTTGTTGTTCTGGTAGGTGCCGACCCACTCCTCGGGGTAGGGCACGACCCCCCACTCGAAGCGGTTCCCGATCTGCTCCCGGTACGCGGTGAGCGCGTAGCTGGGAAACAGCTCCATGCCGAAGATGCCGCTGGTGAAGTTCACCGCGTACTGGGACTGCGCGCCGACCGGCATGGCCCGGTGCTCGTGGATCAGGTCCGAGATCAGCTCGACCGCGGAGACCATGCGCTCGTCGGTCGCGGTCATCGTCCGGGTCTCCACCGAGAACGGCAGCCCGCCGTGGACCGTGGCCACGTCGTAGGGGAAGAGGCCGAACGTGCTGGGCATCCCCCAGATACGGTCACCGCCCGAGCCGACGGCCGCCGCCGTCTCGACCAGGTCGCGCTCGCGCCAGCCCGGCTGCGGGATCGGCACCCCGCGCTCCGCGAGCAGTGTGGCGTTGTAGGCGATGCCCTTGGGGTAGACCATGATCGGCAGGCACAGCACCTCGCCGCCGATCCGGGCCGGATTGAGGGAACCGGGCACCCATCGGTCCTCCGTCAGGCCGTCGGCGCGCATGAACGAGGTCAGGTCGGCGTACCCGCCGAGCTGGCTCAGGCCCGAGACCCAGCTCTCGGCGACGATCATCACGTCGGGCGCGGTGCCGGCGCGGAACATCAGCGGCAGCCGCTGGAAGAAGCCGAAGTGGTCGGCGTAGGTGTAGCTGATCCGTGCCTTCGGATACTTGCGCCGGTAGAGATCGATGATGCTCTCGTAGACGCCGAGGGAGACGGTGTCGGCGCCGAAGCCGAAGAACAGCTCGTCGCGCCTCCGCGAGCCGCCGCAGCGCGCGAGGCCGCCGGCCGCCGCCGCGGTGGCCGCGCCCACGCCGGCCGCGCCCAGCAGACGGCGTCTGGTGATTCCGTGGTGCTTCATGATCATCTCAGCTCGATCGCAAGGGCGTTGACATACCGGGAGGGACCGTGGTCGGGCAGGTCCACGACCAGTTCCCCGCCGGGGTAGACCTGCTCGAAGGGCATGGGCCCGGCGCCGAGCAGCCGGACCGAGGCGACGCGGTCGTCGGGGTCGAGGCTGCGGATGACGGCGCGAGCGTCCTTCGGCCAGGCCATCTGGAAGGCGTAGACGGTGCCATCACGCTGGGTGAGCCGGTAGTCGGCGGCATCCCAGGAGGCCTGCTCCTCGCGGAAGCCGTCGACGGCGACGCGGCTGGGGCCCTCGACGCCGTCGCGGAACGGCCGGGTGCCGTGGATGCCCTCACCGCACAGATCCATCCAGGCGGCCAGCTCGGTCAGTAGGTGCCGGCACTCGGCGTCGATGGTGCCGTCAGGGAGCTGGGGGATGTTCAGCAGCAGGGTGCCGTTCTTGGCGACGACGTCCACGAGGATCTCGATCACGTGCCCCGGGGTCTTGTACACGGCGCGCACGTCGTAGAACCAGCCGCCGACGCAGGTGTCGGTCTGCCAGGGATACGGCATCACGCGCTCTTCCTGGCTGCGCTCGACGTCCAGCACGCCGATGCGCCGGATGTGGCCCTGGCGGTCCTTGTGGGTGTAGACGGCCCGGTTCTCCCCGCCGTGCGCCGCCGCGCTGGTGTTGTACAGGTGAGCGGCGGCGCGCAGCCCGGCGTCGATGCCGTGAGGGCTGAAGGGCGGTGCGCCGTCGGAGTAGAGCAGGTCGGGCTGGTAACGGTCGATCATCTCGGTGACCAGGTCCAGCCAGCGGCGGTGCCACCAGGCGTTGCCGGTGTGCCACGGGACCACCGGGTCGGGCCGCCGCCCGGGACGGTGATGCTCGTGGTTGGGCAGGTAGAGATCCTCAAATGCCGGGTCCGCGCCGTCGTAGGGCACCCCGCCCCTCGGGCCGTGCGCGTCGGCTCCCTTGTTCACCGACCACCAGCTGAACGTCGCGCCGAGGTGCTCGGTGAGCCCGAAGGGCAGGCCGTGCCGGCGGGCGGCGGCCTGCCACAGCCCCACGATGTCCTTGCCGGGACCGACCTCGGCCGCGTTCCACCGGTGCAGTGCGGACGGGTAGGTGAGAAAGTAATCGTGGTGCGAGGCGAGCGCGACGAAATACCGGGCACCGGCGCGAACATATAGGTCCATCAGGCCGTCGGGGTCGAAGTTCTCGGCCTTCCAGAGGCGTACCAGATCCTTGTATCCGAACTCCGAGGGATGCCCGTATTTCCGTAGGTGATAACGGTATTGGTCGGTGCCCTCGATATACATGTTCCTGGCGTACCAGTCACCGTACATGGGCACGGACTGGGGCCCCCAATGGGACCATATGCCCAGCTTGGCGTCGCGGAACCATTCCGGGCAGACGAATTCCCCGAGCGATTCCAGCGTGGGCAGAAAAGGCCCCGGGCGCGGCTCGTCAGACACCAGTCATCACTCCGATGCACGTTATTTCCGTCGGTGTCGGATGACGGTAAGGGCTGGAACGAGGGGAAGCCAATGGTCGGGATACGACATTGCTGGTTCGTTCTCACCTCTGGTGCAATGGCACATCCGGGGGTAGTTTTCGCGTCATGCTGGATCAGCTCTCACTCGTCAGGTGGAAGGTGCCGCTGCAGGAGCCGCCGTCCATCGCGGATATCGGCGTGGGCAGGCACGGCGTCGCAAGCCTCGTGGACGAGTGGTGCCTGCAGGACCTCTGGCAGCTTCATCTCTACGGCTACGCGGGCGAGTTGGAGGTCGGCGGTGTGGTCGTCCCCATCGCGCCGGGGCGCGTGAGCCTGGTTCCTCCCGCCACGGCCACGCGCTACCGCTACCAGGGCGAGGCCGTGCACCTCTTCGCCCACATCCGCCTGCCGGATGCCATCGCCTCGGGCGGTGTCGAGCTGCCCGTGATGCTGGACTGCGGGTCGGACCTGCCGCGCATCCGGGACCGCTTCCAGAGCGCACTGGACTTCCACACCCGGCTGCCGCAGCTGGCACAGGCCGAGCTGTGGAGTCTGCTGTGCCACCTCGCGGGACGGCAGGTCTCGCGCTACGACGACGCGCTGGGGCTGCACCCGGCGGTACGCGCCGCCGTCGCCCACATCGAGACCCGGCTGCGCGAGCCCCTCAGCGTGGCGGACCTGGCCGACCATGTCGGCGTCTCGCAGAACCACCTGGGCCGGCTGTTCCGCGCGCAACTCGACACCACCGTCGTGGACTACATCCGCGACCGCCGCATGACCCGCGCCCACCACCTGCTGACCCGCACCTCGCTGCCGGTCAAGGCCGTGGCATCGATGGTCGGCTTCCGTAATCCGCAGACCTTCAACAAGGCGTTTCGCCGCGCATACGGCATCCCGCCCAGCGCCGTACGCCACGGCGTCATGAGCCGGAAGACCCCGTTCCCTGATGAGAAACGGGGCAACTCCGACAGGCTGGGTGAGAGGGCTGAACGGCATCACCTTGACCGGCATGCCGGTTGAGCCGGAGCAATTGTCAATACCTGTGGATCATGAGGTAGTTCAGGCTGCGTGAGCTTCCTCGCGTTCGACGAGGATTCCGTTCTCGAACTTCGCGCCTGCGCGGACGAGGGCGACGAGGTGGGGTGCGGTGA
>NZ_JAVREL010000037.1:0-33714 GCF_031845365.1 Streptomyces litchfieldiae | reverse complement strand
GAGTTCTCAAGGAACGGACGCTTCCATCGAATCCCTCACCGGGACCCTCCGGGCGTTCCCTTCGCTGTGTCCACCACTCTAGAAGCAATCCCCGCCGAATTCCAAATCCGGCTCCGGAGCACCTATTCCGGGCAAGCCGAAATAGACCCTCGCGGGTTGAATCAAGTGGTAGGGGGTGCGCCCTTCAAGAGCGCTTGCGCAACATTACGCCCTCACCCCAACGGCGTCAACTTGAGCCCGGAAGGGCGAACTCCGCCCACACCGCCTTGCCGCCCTCGGGCAGCCGGCGGGCGCCCCACTCGGCCGCGATCGTGGCCACCACCGCGATGCCGCGGCCGGCCTCGTCGGCCGGGGCGGCCTGCTGGCGGCGCGGCAGGTGCTCGTCCCCGTCCGTCACCTCCACGATCAGGCGGCGGTCCGTGCGGCGCAGCCGCAGGCCCATCGGGGCGCGGCCGTGTTTGAGGGAGTTGGCCACCAGCTCGCTGGCGGCGAGCACGCCCAGCTCCCGCAGTTCCTCGGGGAACCGCCAGCTCGCCAGCACCCCGTCGGCGAACGCGCGGGCCCGTGGGGCGGCCTCGACGCCGCCGAGCAGGTCGAGCGCGGCGCCGCGGAAGAGGTCGGCCTCCTCGCCCTGCCGCTCGGGGCAGGACAGCACGAGGATGGCGACGTCGTCGTCGTGGTCCTCGGTGATGCCGAGCGCGCGCAGCAGCCGGCCGCACAGGATCTGCGGGCTGTCGCCGGTGCCGGCCACGGCGCGTTCCAGCGCGTCGAGTCCCTCGTCGATGTCGGCGTCGCGCCGTTCCACCAGGCCGTCGGTGCACAGCACGGCGGTGGAGCCGGGGCCGAACGGGACGGTGCCCGAGGCGTGCACCCAGCCGCCGGTGCCCAGGGGCGGGCCGGTGGGCTCGGCGGCGCGGTGGACGCTGCCGTCGGCCTCGCGGATGAAGATGGGCAGGTGCCCGGCGGAGGCGTAGGTGAGGGTGCCCTCGTTGGGGTCGTAGACCGCGTAGACGCAGGTGGCGATCTGGCTGGAGTCGATCTCGGCGGCGAGGCCGTCCAGGAGCTGGAGCACCTCGTGGGGCGGCAGGTCCAGGCGCGCGTAGGCGCGGACGGCGGTGCGGAGCTGGCCCATCACCGCCGCGGCGCGCACGCCCCGGCCCATTACGTCGCCGATCACGACGGCCGTGCGTCCGGCGCCGAGCGTGATCACGTCGTACCAGTCGCCGCCGACCGCCGCGTCGATGCCGCCGGGCTGGTAGGTGGCGGCGACGCGCAGGTCGTCGGGCTGTTCGAGGCGCTGGGGCAGCAGGCTGCGCTGGAGCGTGACGGCGGCGGCGCGCTGCTGGCTCTCGCTCTCGCGCAGCCGCTCGGCCGAGACGACCTGGTCGGTGACGTCGGCCGCGAAGACGAGGACGCCGCGCTGGGCCGGCGCGTCGGCGGTGGCGGCGAGCTCGACGGGGGTGCAGGTGAAGGTGAAGTAGCTGTCGCGGGCGTTGCCGGGGACCGGGCCCGGGACGCTGCGGGACTTCAGGGTGCGCGGGGTGCCGCTGCGCTGCACCTGGTCCATGAGGGGGAGCAGGCCGATCTCGGCGAGCTCGGTCAGGGATTCGCGGGCGGGCACTCCCGGCGCGCGGGAACCGAAGAGGGCGGCGTACGCCTCGTTGACATAGGCGACGCGGTGGTCGGGCCCGCGGACGACGGCGACCGGTGCCTGGACCTGGCCGAGGAGCTCGTGGATGGCGGGCGGGTCGATGCCGCGCCCGCCGAGGGGCCGTGCTGCCGGCTCCGGGTGCTCGCCCGTGCGAGCCGCCGGGACGCCACCGGTCTCTTCGCCTCTGCCACGGTCGGTGGCGGCGGCGTGGCGCCGCTGTGTTCCGGGCAGCCGGATACCCCAGCGCGTCAAATTCACAGCGTTCCGATCCGATTCGTTCTGGTTTCTACGTCTTGGCCTGGCTTTTGCGTCTTGGGCTGTATCTACTCTTCGCCGAGCGGCAGCGCACCCATCGTCACATGCCGGGTCGCGGTCAGGTGCCTTCGGGGTGTCGTCCGGTCCCGGCGGCGAGTTCGAATTCGGCTCTGGGGTGTTCCAGGGAGCCGAGGGAGACGATCTCGCGTTTGAACAGACCGGCGAGGGTCCACTCGGCGAGCACGCGCGCCTTGCGGTTCGTGGTGGGAACGCGGCTGAGGTGGTAGGCGCGGTGCAGGAACCAGGCCGGATAGCCCTTGAGACGGCGGCCGTACACGCGGGCGACGCCCTTGTGCAGGCCGAGGGAGGCGACCGAGCCGGCGTAGCGGTGCCGGTAGTCGGTGAGCGGCCGGCCGCGCAGGGCGGCGGCGATGTTGTCGGCGAGGCGGCGGCCCTGGCGCACGGCGTGCTGCGCGTTGGGGGCGCAGAGGGTGGGCGGGTCACCCGGCTCCGCGGTGAGGTCGGGCACGGCGGCGGCGTCGCCGGCGGACCACACGTGGTCGACGCCCTCGACGCGCAGGTCCGGGGTGCAGCGCACGCGCCCGCGCGCGTCGAGGGGGACGCCGCAGTCGGCGAGCACGGGGCTGGGCTTGACGCCGGCGGTCCACACGAGGGTGCGGGTGGGGTGCCGGGAGCCGTCGCTGAGGACGGCGGTGCGGTCCTCGCAGGATTCGAGCCGGGTGCCCAGCCGGATGTCGATGTTGCGCCCGCGCAGCTCGCGCACGGCGTATGTGCCCATCTGTTCACCCACCTCGGGCAGTATCCGGTCGGTTGCCTCGACCAGGATCCACCGCTGCTCCTCCGGGCGGATGTTGTGGTAGTAACGGCACGCGTAACGTCCCATGTCCTCGAGCTCGGCCAAGGCCTCCACCCCGGCGTAGCCGCCGCCGACGAAGACGAAGGTCAGGGCGGCGTCGCGGACGGCGGAGTCGCGGG
The DNA here is from genome assembly GCF_031845365.1 of Streptomyces litchfieldiae. Classification (NCBI taxonomy): domain Bacteria; kingdom Bacillati; phylum Actinomycetota; class Actinomycetes; order Kitasatosporales; family Streptomycetaceae; genus Streptomyces; species Streptomyces litchfieldiae. Next base: position 30,812 of record NZ_JAVREL010000037.1, on the reverse strand, counting down.
TGGACGAGGCGATGTCGAGCTGTTCCAGCACGTGGTTGCGCAGGCCGATGGCCTCTTCCACCGTCTTGAAGCCGATGCCGTGCTCCGCCAGGCCGGGGACGGGGAGGGTGCGCGAGATGGAACCAAGCGCCAGCACCAGTTCGTCGTAGTCCAGCCGGAGCGGCTCGCCGCCGGTTTCCGCGGCGGCCAGCGTCTGTATCGAGACGGTGCGCCGTTCGGTGTCGACGGCGGTGATCTCGCCGGGGACGAAGCGGCAGCGGGCGAGCACGCGGCGCAGGGGTACGACGACGTGCCGTGGCGAGATGGATCCGGCCGCGGCCTCGGGGAGGAAGGGCTGGTAGGTCATGTAGGGCTCGGGGCTGATCACGGTGATCCGGACGTCGCCCCGCCTCAGTTCGCGCTTGAGTCTGCGCTGGAGGCGATGTGCGGTGTAGAGACCGACATAGCCGCCGCCGGCCACCACGATGTGCGCGGGTTGCTTCGTCACCTGTCCATAAGGCACCCGTGAGTGGCCGTTTGTCCACAGGTCGGACGAGGTGCTGCTCCGAACGGGGGCGCGTGGTGTGCGGATCGCACGGTTTCTCCGAGTCCTTCTCAGTGTCAGTCGCCTCAACTATGTTCGTACTCTCACCACGCGGAACGTCGATTCGGGGGGCGTCCGCACCACCGGGGGAATGGATATGCGGATTTCAGGGACCGAGGACGGTACGGATACACCGTCCCCGGGTGAGCGGAGCCGTGCGGAGGGACGCGCGGACGGGAAGGTGTCGGCGCCGTTGCGCGTGGACGCGCAGCGCAATCTGCGGCATGTGCTGAGCGCGGCGCGTGACGTGTTCGGCGAGCAGGGTTACGGGGCGCCGATGGAGGAGGTGGCCCGGCGGGCGCGGGTCGGCGTCGGGACGGTGTACCGGCGTTTTCCGAACAAGGAGGCGCTGGTCCGGCACATCGCGGCCGAGGAGACGCAGCGGTTGACGGACCGGGCGCTGGAGGCGCTGGCGCTGGACGACGAGCCGTGGCGGGCGCTGGCGCGGTTCGTGCGGCGTTCCGCGGCGTCGGGGGCGGGGCGGCTGCTGCCGCCGGAGCTGCTGTCGGCGAGTGCCACCGGGCAGGAGGAGCCGGGCGGTTGGCGGGTGCCGGCGCAGCGGAGTCCGGTGGCCGGGGACGGCGAACCGGCCGACGAGGCGCGGCCGGGGACACGGGAGCTGCTGGCGGTCGTGGGCGAGCTGGTGGAGCGGACCCGGGCGGCCGGGGAGCTGCGGGCGGATGTGACGGTGGCCGATCTGATGCTGGTGATAGCCACCACGCCGCCCCGGTTCGAGGACGCGGCGCGGCAGACGGCGGCGGAATCGCGGCTGTTGGAGATTCTGTTGCAGGGACTCCGCGCGAACGATCGGTGATGCGCTGATAACCCTCGGACGAGTGGTTCTCGAAGAACTTCGGGGGTGGTGCGCCGTTCGTGTGGGAGCCTGGCCCCCGTCGCTGACACCGATGTAAATACGGGGGCTTCCCGCTATGGGCGTTGAGGGCCAGGACGTGGACTCCGGCGACTCCGACGGCTCCGAGGAGTCCCTGGTTCCGCGGCAGCGGGTGGGGCACGACGAGGCCGCCGACCTCGAGTTGATCGATCGGATGCGTCGGGGCGTTCCGGGGGCGGACGCGGAGTTGTACCGGCGCCATGCGGACGCCGTGCGCCGGTACGCGCGCACCTGCTGCCGGGACGCGGACACGGCGGACGATCTGACGAACGAGGTGTTCGCCGCCACGTTGCAGGCCGTGCGCCGGGGCGCGGGCCCGCGGACGGCGGTGCGGGCCTATCTGCTGACGTCGGTGCGCCGGGTGGCGGCGGACTGGGCGCGGACGGCGCGGCGGGAGCATCTGGTCGAGGACTTCGCGGCGTTCGCGGTGTCCGCGGTGTCCGCGGTGTCCGCGGCGGAGGTGCGGCCGGGCGACGGGGACACGCTCGACGCGGGGGCCGAGGTGCGCGCGATGCGCGAGGCCGAGCGGAGCATGGCGGTGCGCGCGTTCCGCAGTCTCCCGGAGCGCTGGCAGACGGTGTTGTGGCACACGACGGTGGAGGACGCGTCGCCGAAGGACGTGGCGCCGCTGCTGGGACTGACGCCCAACGCCACGGCGGTGCTGGCGCATCGGGCGCGGGAGGGGCTGCGGCAGGCGTATCTCCAGGAGCATGTGAGCCGGGCGCTGACCGAGGGCGGGGAGTGCGCGCGGTTCGCCGACCGGCTGGGGGCGTTCGCGCGGGGCGGGCTGCGCACGCGCGCGGAGCGGGGGTTGCGCAAGCATCTGGCGGAGTGCGCCCGTTGTGCGGTGGCGGCGTCCGAGGTGCGGGATCTCAACGAGCGGATCGGCGCGCTGCTGCCGGTGGCGTTCATCGGCTGGTTCGCGGCGGATTCGTCGCTCAGGGGCGGCGGTCTGCTGCTGGGCGCGACGGGGGCCGGGGCGGCCGGGACCGGGGCGGCGTCGGAGGGGCTGGGCGGGCCGGTGAAGGCGGGCATCGCCTCGGGCGTGTTGGCGACGGCCGCCGCAGCGGTGCTCGCGCTGGCGCTGGCGGGCGGGGAGTCGCGGGAGGAGCCGCAGGCCACCGCGCCACAGGACGCGGCGCCCGCCGAGCCACCGCCCTCGGCGCCGCCGGAGCCGTCGCGTGAGCCATCGCCGGAGCCGTCGCCGGAACCCGAGCCCGTTCCGGAGCCCTTACCCGAGCAGCCCGAGCCGGTGCCCGTTCCGGAGCCCGAACCCTCGCCCGTGCCCTCGCCACCGCCCGAGCCGGAGCCGTCGCCGGAACCCGAACCGTCGCCGGAGCCCGAGCCCGTTCCCCCGCCGCCGGTCGCGCCGCCCGCGCCCGAACCGGAGCCGCCCACCGAGCCGTTCGAGCTGCGGTCGCTGCCGTTCGACCTGCTCGGCGACGGCACGGCCCCGGTCCTGCGGCTGAGCGGCAGCAGCCCCGTGTGGCAGCGCGACGAGGTCGGCGTCAACGGGCGGGTCTACACCCACGGGATCTCCGTCGCGGCGCGGTCGTCCGTGACCGTCGAGCTCAACCGGTCCTGTGTGGCCTACGAGGCGCTGGTGGGGCTGGACGACCTCACGCGGGGCGCCGGCGCGGCGGTCTTCAGCGTGTGGGGCGACGGCGTGGAGCTGTGGCGTTCCCCGGTGGTCGGCGGGCGGGACGACGCGGTGCCGCTGAACGTCTCGCTGACCGGGGTGACGGAGCTGCGGCTCCAGGTGGAGCCGCGGGGCCCGCTGGGCGCAGTCGCGTTGGCCGACTGGGCCGAATCGGAGATCCACTGCGCTTGATCGCCGACCAGGACGGTGTCCAGGAGGGCCATCGTGCCCGCCGGGTCGAGCGGGGGGCCGGTGCCCGGCGTCGGCGCGGTGGCGCTCTCCAGCCGGTGCATCTGGCAGCGCTCCGGCGCGGTGAGCGGCCCGTCCGTGCGCGGCGACGAGGAGGCGGACGGCCAGCTCGCGCAGCTCCCGGCCCCGGGCCCCCGCCCCGCGGTCCAGCGCGATGGCCGCGCCCAGCAGGTGGGTGATGCTCAACGGGTCCCGGATGCCGAGCCGTTCGGCCTCGGCGACCGCCTCGTCGAGCAGCTTCTCGGCGCGGTCGAGGTCGTCCTCGCAATACGCCGTCTCGGCCATCCGCACGGCTGGCAGCGGCCCCTCGGCGTCGGCGCCGATCTCCTCGGCGATGCGGATGGCCTCCTCGTACTCGCCGCGCGCGGCCCCGCAGTTGCCCCGGGACGTCTCATGGCCGGCGCGCAGCGCGTGCACATGGAGGCGCAGCCAGCGGTCGCCGGTGCGCTGGGCGAGGCGTTCCAGCTCGGGCAGGTCGGCCGCGGCGGCCGTCGTCCGCCGCGCCGGGCACGCCGAACCGCAGGTGCCAGCGGAACAGCAGCAGCACGGCCAGCTCCCATGGCCCGGCGTGCGCGCGGCAGCGGGCGACGGCGGTGTCCATGCGGCGCAGCGCCTCCGGGTAGCCGCCGGTGATGGCGGCGGTGAACGGCCACAGCAGGCCGGGGAAGCGCAGGCTCTGCGCGACGGGCGGCCCCGGCGCGCCGAAGGCGGCCACCACGCGGTGGGCGTAGCCGGTGAGGGCCGCGCCGGACAGGCCCGTTTCCGTGCCGCTCTCGTGGCTCAGGAAGTAGAGCAGCAGGCGCAGTTCGAGCCGGTGGAGGTAGGCGGCGCCGACGGGCGGGGCGTCGGCCCCGGCGAACGGCGCGCCGTCGGCCGCGGTGTCCGGATCCAGGGCGAGCGCGGCGCGGATCCAGTCGGCGCCTCGGCGCGGTGGTTGCGCACGACCCAGAACCAGCCCATGGCGATGACGAGTTGGCCGACGGTCTCCCGGTCCCCGGCGCGCAGGGCCCGGTGCAGGACGGCGCGGATGTTGTCGAGGTCGGCCTCGATGCGGGCGAACCAGCGCAGTTGCTCGCCGGTGCGCAGCCGGGGCTCGGCGTCCAGCGCGAAGTCGAGCAGGTGCGCGGTGTGCCGACGGGCGGTGGCGTGCCGGTCGGCGGGGTGCTCGGCGGCGCGCTCGGCCGCGTACTCGTGGATGGTCTCCGGCCTGCGGTAACGGACGCCGGCGCAGGCGAGTTCGGGCTCGTCGGGCGGCGGCTGGTCGGCGATGAGGATCGACTTGTCGACCAGGGAGGCGAGGATGTCCAGCACCTCGGCGCCGCTCACGGTGTCCCCGCCGGCGAAGACGGCCTCGGCGGCGGCCAGGGTGCAGCCGCCGGCGAAGACGGCGAGGCGGCGCAGCACGGTGCGTTCGCGGTCCTCCAGCAGATCCCAGGACCAGTCGACGACGGCGCGCAGCGTCTGCTGCCGGGGGAGCACCGTTCTGCTGCCGCTGGACAGCAGCCGGAAGCGGTCGTCGAGGCGGTCAGCGATCTGGCGGGGGGTGAGGGAGCGCAGCCGGGTGGCGGCCAGTTCGATGGCGAGCGGCAGGCCGTCGAGGCGGCGGCAGATCTCGGCGACGGCCTCGGGGTCGGCGGCCGGGTCGTAGTCGGGGCGGGCCCGGTCAGCACGGTGGTCTCGCGACGGCCCAGGGCGGCCAGCACGGCGGCGTGCTCGGCGAGCCGGGTCTTGCCGGAACCGCCGGGGCCGGTCGGGGTGATCAGCCGGGCGCGGAGCAAGTCGGCGCGCGCAGCCGTGTCCCGCCGAGGGGAACGGGCCGGCCTCGCTCGTCGCGGGCTTCGGTGGCGCCGAGGATGAGATACCGCACGGTTTCCATTGTCGGGGGTGACGTTCGGGGACCGGCGAGGAATTCCCGCCGTGCGCGGGGCACTCGCGCCGGGCGCGCGTTACGGACTCACGCCGCTGGTCACGGCCCGCGGGTCGTGGTGGCCCTCGGCGGTCCAGCAGGAGCCGCGGCGGGTGAGCAGGCGGCGCAGCCAGATCTCGGTGGAGACCAGCTCGGCCAGTCCGTCCAGCGGCAGCGCCTCGCCCTCGGCGGCGGCGCGCACGGCCTTGCGGACGACGCGGGCCTCGATGAGCCCGGCGTCGGCCAGCAGCGGCGCGTCGAACAGGCCGACGATGTCGCTGACATAGGTCCGCAGCCCGGCCCGGACGGACTCGCCGTGCGAGGAGTGCGTGGTGGCGCCCCAGCCGGGCGGCAGGTCGCGCACGCCGGCGCCCTCCAGCACGGAGCGCAGCACATCGGCGCGCGCCCCGGGCTGCACGCGGAGGCTCTCGGGGAGCGCCTGGCAGGCGCGCACGACCTGGTTGTCGTAGAACGGCGCGTGCAGCCGCTGGTGGCGCACCTCGGCGGCCTGCTCCAGAACGCGGTGGTCGGCGGCGTGCCGGGCGAGAACGGCGCGGGCGCGCTGCTCGCCGGGGCGGCCGGTGGTGGCGTTGCCCCGGGGGCGGGCGGCGACAGCTTCGAGCCGAATCGATACTTCGGCGAGCGCCTCGCCGGTGAGCCAGCGCGCGGCCGGGCCCGGGCGACACCAGGAGAGCGCGGCCAGCGAGGCGCCGAGCGCGCCGTCGGTGAGCAGCGCGTCGTCGATGGGGGCGCGCAGCAGGCCGGCGGCGCTGGACAGGCCCTCGGGGTAGGGCGTGCGGGCGAGCCGGCGGGCCGCCCGGTACACCGTGAACGGGACGAGCATCGCCCGGCTGCGCCCGCCGCTCGCCTTCGCCAACGCCGTGACGGGGCGCAGCAGATGACGGCGGCGGCGGTCCAGCAGCAGGTCGGCGAGGCGGGCCGGGTGGGCGTCCAGCACCTGGCGGGCGCCGTGCCCGATGAGGTGGTCGGCGCTGCCGGCGGCCAGCCGGTGCCGGTGCCGGGCGGCCAGGACCAGGGAGGGGCCGGGCTCGTCGGTGAGCGGCCCGGACTCCAGGTCGGCGTAGGGCAGGGCCTCCTCGCCGCCGGGGACGACGATGTGGTGCAGGCGCGGGTTCTCCGCGATGAGGCGGGCGCGGTCCAGCTCGGCGGCGCGGGTCGGCCCGTTGGCTCCGCCGGCGGCGGTGAGGTCGTTGAACGTGACGGCCAGCAGCCGCTCCCCGGCCAGCGTGGCGCCGGTGCCGTAGACCGTGCCGGGCATGCCGGGCAGGCCGGCCGCGAGGAGGGCGAGGGTGGCCGAGGCGCTGCCGCCCGAGAGGTCGGCGCCGACGCCGGGGGCCGGCTCGGGGCCCAGGCGGGCGGCGCGCCGGTCGGCCGGGCCCATGCCGGGCACCGGCCCGGCGTCCCGGGCGGGCGCGTGCCGGGGGGCGGCCAGCCGCGTGCGGACCGCCTCGACAAGGGCGTCGCGGACCCCGGCTACGGCGGCCCCGCGCTCCACGGGCGGGGCGGCGACGACCAGCGGGGTGGCGGGCTCATAGCCGAGGATGTCGCGGCTGCCGCCCTCGCGCAGCCGCAGCGCGTGGCCGGGCGGCACGCGGTCGACGCCGCGGTAGGGCGTGCCGTGGCCGACGGCTTCCGGCGCCTCGGGGCAGGCGAGCAGCGCCGCGAGGTGGGCGACGTCGAGCTGGGCCTCGGTGAGGTCGGCCAGCGGCAGGGCGGCGGTGGCGTAGGCGGTGCCGCCGGCCCAACTGGTGTGGAACACCGGGCGGGTGCCGGCCAGGTCGGCGGGGATGACGGTGCGGCGGCCGAAGCGCGCGACCGCGGTGTAGCTGCCGGGCCAGGTGGTGAGCTGGCGCAGGGCGCCGGCGCGCGCGGAGACGAGCGAGCGGCGCAGCGTCTCGTCGTCGGCGCCGCAGTAGCCGAAGACGGCCAGGTGGGTGTCGCCGTCGGCGTACACGAGGCGGATCTCGTCGGGGCGCCAGTCGCCCACGGCCCACAGCGGGTCGGGCCCCTCCCACAGCAACTGGGCGCCCAGGGGCTGAATGTCGCGGGCAGCGCTGGCAGCGGCCCCGGCCCAGCCGACCAACCACCGCATCGCCGCCTCCCCCACTGAGAACCACGGATCGCCGCATGGGTGTTTGCTGACAGGCCCATGCTGCCACGGGACCGGCGGGAACGGGGCATGACGGGGAGGTAGTTCGCCCGCGTGGCGAACTACCCGTCGTGCCGGCCGTGACGCACGGGGCTCCTGTGCCACCGCGGGGAAAACCGGCAGTTTTCGGCCAAAGTCTGGCTGGAGAACGGCTTATGACAGGGGCTGCCAGGGGGCAGGAGAGCTGTGGTCCGGGAGACGCTGGCCGCCTCCCGGACCAGGCCACCGTCCGCGGGGAATGAGACGGCGGCTTCCCCCGACCCGCTGATCCTTCAGGACAACGGGCCGACCCACGCGTTTCCCATCGAAGCCCTCGCCGTCCGGACTGCCCAGAGCGCACGGCCGGGCGCACGGCCACATGCCGGGAGCACAATCCCGGAACGAGTAAGCGCTCGTACAGCCGTACGGACACAAATCCGCCATCCGGGATCCACCCCCTTAACGGTCAGCAGGCACCGAACTACGCTGGGTTGGCGGAGGCACGGAAAGCCCTGCGCTGGTCGCGGGGCTGCCGTTGGTGTGTCAGGGGTGCGCGCATGTCCAAGGAGCCACGCGGGCCGAACGAGAAGCTGGGGGCGGTTCTCGCCCTTGCCGGAATCAGCAACGCCGGTCTAGCCCGCCGGGTGAACGACCTCGGCGCGCAGCGGGGATTGACACTGCGATATGACAAGACCTCCGTCGCCCGGTGGGTGACGAAGGGCATGGTCCCACAGGGCTCGGCGCCGCATCTGATCGCCGCCGCCATCAGCAGCAAGCTCGGCCGCCCGGTGCCGCTGCACGAGATCGGGCTGGCCGACACCGATCCGGCGCCCGAGGTCGGGCTCGCCTTCACCCGCGACGTCCCGGGGGCGGTGGATTCGGCCACCGAGCTGTACCGGCTGGATGTCGCCCCCGGGAAGGGCATCTGGCAGACGCTCTCGGGGTCGTTCGCCGTCAGCGCCTACGCCACGCCCGTCTCGCGCTGGCTGATCACCCCGGCCGACGCGTCCGTCTCGCGCGAGGCGCCGGGGCCGGCGCGCGCCGAGGGCGGCTTCGGCCGCGTCGGGCACTCGGACGTGTCCAAGCTGCGCGAGGCGGCCGAGGAGGCGCGCCGCTGGGACTCCAAGTACGGGGGCGGCGACTGGCGTTCGTCCATGGTCCCGGAGTGCCTGCGCACGGACGCGGCCCCGCTGCTGCTGGGCAGCTACAGCGACGAGGTGGGCCGTTCCCTGTTCCGCGCGACCGCCGAGCTGACGCGGCTGGCGGGCTGGATGGCGTTCGACACCGGCCAGCAGGAGGCCGCGCAGCGCTACTACATCCAGGCGCTGCGGCTGGCGCGGGCCGCGGCCGACGTGCCGCTGGGCGGCTATGTGCTGGCGTCGATGTCGTTGCAGGCGATCTACCGCGGCTTCGCCGAGGAGGGCGTGGACCTGGCGCAGGCGGCCCTGGAGCGGAACCGTTCGCTGGCGACCGCCCGCACCATGAGCTTCTTCAAGCTCGTCGAGGCCCGGGCGCTGGCCAAGGCCCGGGACACCGCCGGCTGCGAGTCCGCGCTGAACGCGGCCGAGGGCTGGCTGGAGCGGTCCCGGGACGGCGACGGCGACCCGGGCTGGCTGGACTTCTACTCCTACAACCGCCTCGCCGCCGACGCCGCCGAGTGCTACATCGACCTGCGCGTGCCGGGACAGGTGCGCCGTTTCACGGAGAAGGCGCTGTCCGAGCCCACCGAGGAGTTCGTCCGCTCGCACGGGCTGCGGCTGGTGGTCAAGGCCGTCGCCGAGCTGGAGGAGGGGAACCTGGACGCCGCCTGCGCCGCCGGCGCCCGCGCCGTCGAGGTCGCCGGGCGCATATCCTCCGCCCGCACCACGGACTATGTGCGGAATCTGCTGCTCCGCCTCGCGCCTTACGGGGACGAGCCGCTGGTCAAAGAGCTTCAGGAGCAGGCCCGCCCGCTCCTGACCGCTCCGGCATGATGTCGCACATGACACTGGCAGGGTACGACTGCGACGTTCTCGTGGTCGGGGGCGGAATCGTGGGCCTGGCCACCGCGCACGCGCTGCGCGCCGCCCGGCCGGGGCTGGCCGTCACGGTCCTGGAGAAGGAGCCGGCCCCGGCCTGGCACCAGACCGGGCGGAACAGCGGCGTGCTCCACAGCGGCGTGTATTACCGGCCCGGCTCGCGCAAGGCGCGGTACGCGGCGCGCGGCGCGGCCGAGTTGGTCGCGTTCTGCGCGGAGCGCGGCATCCCGCACGCCGTGCCGGGCAAGCTGATCGTCGCCACCGCCCCGGCCGAGCTGCCCCGGCTGCACGAGCTGGCGCAGCGCGCCCGGCGCAACGGGGTGCCGGTGCGGGAGCTCGGCCCCGCGGGCATCGCCGAGTACGAGCCGGCGGTGGCCGGCATCGCCGCGCTGCGCGTGGAGACCACCGGGCAGTGCGACTTCGCGGCCGTCGCCCGGGAGCTGGCCCGGCCGCTCACGCTCCGGCGGAGCGCGGAGGTCGTCGCGGTCGACCGCCGCCCCGGCCGGGGGGTCGCGGTCCGCACGACGGACGGCGCGGTGCTGCGGGCGCGCGCCCTGGTCAACTGCGCCGGCCTGCACAGCGACCGCGTCGCGCGGCTGGCCGGGGACGAGCCGGGGGTGCGGATCGTGCCGTTCCGCGGCGAGTTCCACCTGCTGCGGCCGGAGCGGGCCAAGCTGGTGCGCGGGCTGGTGTATCCGGTGCCGGACCCGGCGTTCCCGTTCCTCGGCGTGCACCTGACCGCCGGCCTGGACGGCGCGGTGCACATCGGGCCCAACGCGGTGCCCGCCCTGGCCCGCGAGGGCTACCGCTGGCGCACGGTGCGGCCGCGTGAACTGGCCGGCACCGTGGCCTACCCCGGCGTCTGGAAGCTGGCTCGCCGCCACTGGCGGTACGGCGCGGGCGAGGTGCGCCGCTCGCTGTCGCGCCGCGCGTGCACGGCGGCCGTGCGCCGCCTGCTGCCGGAGATCACCGAGAACGACCTGCTGCCCGCGCCCGCCGGCGTGCGCGCCCAGGCGGTCCGGCCGGACGGCACGCTCGCCGACGACTTCGAGATCGCCGAGGGGCCGCACACGGTGCATGTGCTCAACGCGCCCTCGCCGGCGGCCACCGCGTGCTTCCCGATCGGCCGGGAGGTCGCCGCCCGGGTGCTGAGGGCGATGCCGGAGCGGTAGGCCCCGCCGGTCTTGCCGGGCCCGCGACTCCCGCGGCCAACTCCCCCCGGGGGACCCCGTTGACCGACCGGCCAGGGCCTGGCCGCGGGGGCCTCGCGGACACTCCCTCAGCGCGCCTGCCGAAGTCCGGTGCGGTGCGGTGCCGGTCTCCGTGAGGGGCTGGGGCTGTGACCTCGTGCGGCTCCGCCGCGTGGGCGCCATCGGCCACGGACGGCCCCGCGCATCTTCGCGGAAGCCGCGGCCCCGACCGAAGCCGCGGCCGTCACCGCGTTCCCGGCGGAGCGCTCAGCGTTCGAACGCGCGCAGCCGCAGGCCGTCCGTTCCGTCCCGCCGTATCGGGGCCATCACATAGAGCTGGTGTTCGTCCCAGGCCACGAACTGGCCGTCGTGCACCCGGCGCCCGTCGAGGGGGATCGATCCCGCGGGGTCCAGCGAGCCGTCGGCCGGATCCAGCCGCGTCAGCCGCAGCCACTCGCTGTCCGCGGGATGGCCGAGAAGCAGCCGTTCCTCGTCGTCCACGCCGAAGAGCTGGGCGCCCTCGGGCAGTTCGGTCTCCCAGAGCCGGTCGCCGTCCGCCACGTCGTAGCCGGCCAACCCGGCGCTGCCGGACCGCACGCACAGCACCCCGCCCGCGACCGCCGACATCTCCGTGCGCAGCCCGTCGAGCGGCAGCCGCCACAGCTCCTCGCCGGTCTCCGCGTACGCCACCGCCTCGTTGCCCTGGAGCAGCAGCACGGGATCGCCGGCGAGGATGCCGCTGAAGCCGAACTCCGGGTCGGACGCCGGGTGCGTCCACTCCAGCTCGCCGGTGTCCGCGTGGTACACGGTCAGCTCCGGCGTGCTCGCGCACCGGGTCAGCACGGCGAGGCGCGATCCGGCGTGCCGCACGGCCAGCGTCTCCCGCCCGTCCGCGCAGGCCCACGAGCCGTCCTCCGGCTGCGGCGGCAGCCCCAGCTCGGCGCCGTCGGACACCGCGTAACGGCGGAAGCCGGCGAGCTCGCCGGTGTCGTCCAGGCCGACCGTGACCGCCTGCTCCCCCACCGACACCGTCACGTCCGCCGCCGCCACCGGGCGGGCGAACCGCTGCCACCACAGCAGCTCGCCGCTCGTCGTGTCGACCATGCCGAGCACCGAACAGCCGGTGTCCGCCTGCCCGTCCTCGACCAGGTAGAGGACCGCGCCGATCCCCGCCGCGTTCGTCCCCTCGGCCGCCGCGCAGGGCGCGCCGGCCCCGGGCGGCGCCGCGGCCTCCCACAGCGGGGCGCCGTCGACCGTGCCGAAGCCCCGGACCCCCGCCGTCGACACCAGCGTGACCGTGCCGTCGTGCGCCCACAGCCGGGTGGCGCGCGCCCCCGCGTCGTCGATCGCCGCCGCCACGGCCGGGGAACGCCACAACTCCGCCAGCTCGGCCGGCTCGCTCGTGGCCGCGCTGGTCGACGCGACAAGACCGTCCCCCTCCACCGCGCCGTCCTCGCGGCTGAAGACCACCACCCACACGGTGAGCAGCGCCAGCAGCAGCACGGCGACGGGCAGCGCCACCAGCCCGGTCCGGCTCTCTCCCTCCGCCATGACATCCCCCGAAGTCCCCCGATTACCGGCCTTTCGTTCGCGAAAGACCGGGCACCGAGTCCGACGTCACAGGGCCGCCGCCCGGTTCCGTTCTCGAATCGCCGTAAAATCGGACGCATTGTGACCGAGACCGACAGCCGCCTCACGCATATCACGTCCGAGCGCGCCCAGATGTTCCCGCCCGGCGCCGGTCCCGCCGCCGATCCGGTCGGCGGGCGCCACGAGCGGGCGATACGCAGCTTCCAGCCGCGGCGCAGCCGCGTCACCACCGGTCAGCACGCGGCGCTGCTGCGCCTGTGGCCGCGCTGGGGACTGGAGATCGACGGCCGCGCCCGGCTGGATCCGGCCACCCTCTTCGACGGGCTGCCCGTGGTGCTGGAGATCGGCTTCGGCATGGGCGAGGCCACCGCCGAGATGGCCGCGGCCGACCCGGGCACCGGCATCCTGGCCGCCGACGTGCACACCCCCGGCCAGGGGAACCTGCTGCGGCTCGCCGAGCGCGACGGCCTGACGAACGTCCGCGTGGCCAACGGCGACGCCGTCATCCTGCTGCGCGAGATGCTGCCGCCCGCCTCGCTGGCCGGAATGCGGATCTTCTTCCCGGACCCCTGGCCGAAGAAGCGGCACCACAAGCGGCGGATCATCCAGCCCGAGTTCGTGGAGCTGGCCGCCGCCCGGCTGGCCCCCGGCGCGGTGCTGCACTGCGCGACGGACTGGGAGCCGTACGCCGAGTGGATGCTCGAAGTGCTCACCGCCAGCGAGTCGTTCACCAACGCGGCGCCCGCCGGCCACGGCGGCTTCGCGCCCCGCCCCCCGCACCGGCCGCTGACCCGTTTCGAACGCCAGGGCCTGGCCAAGGGGCACCTGGTGCGCGACCTGCTCTTCCGGCGCGCCTGAGGCGCCACCGGCCGAGCCGCGCGCCCTGCGACCCGCGCATGCGGCCCTGTCCCCGCCGGCGTCGCAGGCCGTAAAGTCGTGGGGTGCGCCCACCCCTCTCCCCCACACTCACCATCGGCGCGCCACTGGTCCTCTGCGGTCTGGTCGTGGCGGTCCTGATCTGGCGGGAGACCAGCGCGGCCGGGTTCTGGGCGGGGCTGGGGCTGGCCCTGCTGCCCGTGCCGATCCTGCTCGGCACCTTCCACTGGATCGACGGGCTCGCGCCGCGCCCCTGGCGCACGCTGGCGTTCGCGTTCGGCTGGGGGGCGTGCGCGGCCACGCTGTTCGCGCTCATCGCCAACGGGCTGCTGGTGGGCTGGCTGACCGACGACCCCGCCACGCTGCGGCCCACGGGCGCCGACCGGCTGGAGCTGACCGTCATCGCCCCCGTCGTGGAGGAGACGGCCAAGGGCGCGGCCGTGTTCCTCCTCTTCCTGCACCGGCCGCACGCGTTCAGCGGCGTCCTGCCCGGCATCCTGGCGGCGGGCCTGTCGGCGACGGGCTTCGCGTTCACCGAGAACATCCTCTATCTGGGCAGCGCCTTCACCCGGGACCAGGCCGAGGGCGTCGGCGGGGTGGACTCGGCGACGGCGGTGACGTTCTTCGTGCGGATCGTGCTGGCGCCGTTCGCGCACCCGATGTTCACCGCGCTCACCGGCATCGGCTTCGGCCTGACCACGATGCTGACGGCGCACCGGCGCCGCTGGCGCGCCCTGCCGCCGCTGGCCGGGCTCGCCACCGCGATGGGCCTGCACTCCGCGTGGAACGCGTCGGCCTCGCTGAGCCTGACCGGCTTCGCCGCGGTGTACCTGCTGCTGATGGTCCCCGTCTTCTGCGCGCTGTGCTGGCTGACGGGCTGGTCGCGGGAGCGGCAACTGCGCGTCGTGCGCGACACGTTGCCGCTCTACGCCGCCGCCGGCTGGCTCTCGGACGCCGAGCCGCGCGCGCTGGGCTCGCTGCGCAGCCGCTCGCTGTCCCGCCGCCTGGCGCGCCAGGACCACGGCCCGGCGGGGTGGCGGGCCGTCACCGACTACCAGGCGACGGCCACCGCGCTGGCGTTGCTGCGCGACCGGGCCCAACGGGGCGGCGCCTGCTCGGACTTCGCCGAACGGGAACGGGACCTGCTGCGCCGCCTGACCCGGCGCCGCGCGCTGGCGGCGCCGCCGACGGTGGCGGCGGGCCGGGTATTGACGGAGTAACGGGGCCTAACGGAGTGAGATCAGCAGGCCGTCGCGGTGCCGGGCGTGCCCGAGGACCCACTGCCGCTCCTCGGCCCGCAACTGCCCCGGCAGCCCGAAGCCGACCAGGTCGATGCGCGGGCTGACATCGAGGAAGTCCAGCAGCCGCGCCATCACGAACCCGGTGCTCGGGTCGGCCGCCCAGCGCACCTCGCCGATCAGCGCGGGATCCCGCACCGGGCGGCTCAGCGACCGGTCGCCGACGTAGGACTGCGCGCCCGGCACGAGCCGCTGCCGGATCGCCTCCCACCACTGACCGGGCTGCTCGCCGAGCACCAGCCGGGTCTGCGCCCGCCGCCGCCAGCCCGGGCCGCCGCTGCGGTGTGACACGGCGTGCACGTCCACGCGCTCTCCGGTGCCGGGCGCGTGCGTCTGGAACGAGTCGACGCGTATGACCAGGTCGTAACGGTCGATGCGGGTGCCCAGCCCGCTGCCCGCCACCTCCTCGCCGTTGGCCACCACACACACGGCGCGGCCGGCGATCTGGTCGGTGAACGCGGCCACCCCGATCGGCTCGCCGCCCTCCAGCGGCAGCCCGTCCAGCGGTTCCCCGCCGAGCGCGGCGCACCGCCCACGGGCGTGGCCCGCCTCGCCGAACCGCCCGTCCGCCTCCAGCGCCTGGGCCCGCAGCCGCCACGCGTCCTGGGACCGGGCGCGCAGCGCGACCCCGGAGTCGGCGACGCGGCGCGCCAGGCGCACCTCACCGGCGTCGAGCGCGACGCGGCCGACGTTGAGCAGGGCGTCGAACGACCGGTCACCGGCCGGTTCGAACGCGGTGTGTTCCGCTATGAGCGTTCCGATGGCGGCCACCAGCTTGGTGCGCTCCGGCGCGGCGACGCCGTCCAGCGCCGCCAGGTAACCCGCGCACTCCCGCACGCACGCGGTGATGAGATCCTCCGCGCGCGCGACGCTTCCCGGCCGCAGCCTGACCTTCATGCTTCCGAGAGTGCCCACGGGCCGGGCTCGGCACGTGACTCGAAAGCACCGACAAGGTGAACGTTGCCTGTCTAGCGCTTCGCGGGAACCGACCGTAGTGTCTCCCTCACACTACGCGTGGGTTGGAGCGCGATGTTCACCGACTATGAAGTGCAGCTCCGGGAGCGCTTCCTGGCCGCTCCCGTCTCCCCTGCCCCGGACCCGTGGCGCCCGGTCTTCCGCCCCGGCGTCTCCATCCCCATCGGCGGCCTGCTGGGCATCGGCTTCGCCGCCGACCCGGACACCGGCCACGAGCTGGTGATGGTGGTGTCACAGGGCGGACACGGCGTGTTCGACACGGCAACGGGCCGCCTCCTGGCCCGCGACCGCGACCCCGACGCGGACGTCTGCGACCCCACCGGCCCGCACCTCACCTGCCCCGGCATCGGTCCGCTCACCGGCACCCGCGTCCGCATCGCCGGCCTCCACGGCGGCGGCCTGCACGCCACGACGGACGACGGCTGGACCATCGACGTGGTCAGCCCGGACTGGCCCCACCACCGAATCCTCCTCTCCACCGACGGCGGCCTCTGCCACGGCCCGGCGGGCGGCGTGTGGTGGCACATCCACCACACGACCCACTCCCCCCTCCGCACGGCGGGTTTCTCCCCATCGGGCCGCAGCCTGGCGATCGCGACGAGCACGTACTTGACGGTGCTGACGCGGGGGCTTGCCCCGGACCAGGCTTCCAGGGGGTGAATTCGCGGATCGCTCGCAGACGAGCGGCCAGCCAGGTCGGCCCGGGCACCTCAGGCCAGGGCGGCTTCGAGGATCTGCCCAGCATCACCAGCCCGCTTCTGCTTGATAAGTTCCAGCGCGGTGGCCATCACGTCGGCACTGCTCTGGTCGCGCCCTGCCATCTGGATCAGGTCGTCCACGAACGAGCGCCCGTGCGCGCGCAGCACGGCAACCGCGTGAGCCGTCTCAGTGGGCATCAGACCCTGGAGCCCTTCCTGGCACAGAGCCGCGAGTTCCCTATGCCTGCCTTCGCGGTGGAGCTGCTCGGTGTCAGCGACGAACGCCATCACGGTTTGTGACGACACCTGGAAACCGGTTTTTCCGGGAAGTCGCGTCTCCATGTCTTGCCGGTCCGCTCTTGGCCTGGGGACCGGCAGGTGCGATCCGAGTCCTCGGCGAGCAACGTTCCCCGGGGGCAGGCCGCCTCGCGCCTTCCGCGCATACTCGAGATCCTCGCGAAGGCTCCCGTTTTCCGCACGAAGTGTTGCGTTCTCAGCCCTGAGCACGGCACACCCCGCGCACTTGAGGGCCTCTGCCTTGCTGTGCAGGTCGAGAAGGTCGGCTTCCGAGCAGCCAACAGCGTGCGCGCCAGAGATGTCTACCGCCGCACCGTGCAGCGCCCTGACGAAATGCGCAGGTGGGAGGCGCTCCCCGCTGAGGTACCGGGACAGCTCGCTCTTGGTCTTCGTGTATCCGCGTTCGGCCAGCAGGCGCAGAATCTCTGCCTGCGTTGCTGCCTTGAGATGTCGGCACAGCCTACGAAGCGCCTCGGCCAGTTCCCGCCTGCCCGGCGGAATGTTCTGAAGAACGCGCTTAAGTCGCAGCCGTCGTGTCACCGCCAGCACTCCCTCCCCTGCCAACCGTTGAAGAGGCCCATTGTGCCGCCGGTCCCGTGAGTGCCCGTCAAATTGCCGACTTAGCGCGCAACCACCGTTAGCGCTGGACGGCGGCCCCGACCTCAGCGCTAAATGGGAAGCCAGCGAACGCGGGTGGGACTCACGCGGCGGCAAAGGGCCGGCGAAGCGTGACGTACGCGTAGGACAGGATGAGGAAGGCGAGGTCTCCATGGCACTGCCGTCGTGGCAGGACAAGAAGTACGGGGGGAAGATCCGTGCAGCGCTGTGGCTGGAGAGCGTGGTCGGGGTGGGGAACATCTTCACCAAGACCCAGCTCCGCCAGGCGTTCCCGCAGGACACCCAGATCGACCGGCGGGTGAGGGACCTCCGCGATCACGGCTGGCAGATCGATACCAACCGTGATGACCCTTCTCTCAATCAGGACGAGCAGAGGTACGTAAGCAAGGGCGCTGAGGTGTGGCTCCCCGGGCAGGCAAGGGTTCCGCGGCACAAGAACAGCCTCACCGCGGCTCAGCGGACCAAGATCATGCAGGGTGACAACTTCCTCTGCCGGAGCTGCGGAATCGGGGGCGGGGAACCGTACAGCGACGGCATCGAGCTCGCACAGCTCAACGTCGCGCGGCGCGAGGTCAGGCTGTCCGATGGCCGGGTGGAGCATCAGCTTGTCACTGAGTGCAAGCGGTGCAGTTCGGGAAACGGGGGCCGGGTCGTGGATCTGCACGAGCTCGTCAGCCTGGCCAGGCGTCTCTCCCCGCTGGAGCAGAAGGTCTTCGCCGGCTGGGCCGAGGCTGACCGCCGGCAGCCGAGTCTCCTTGAGACGCTGTGGGGGGCGTACAGGACGCTTCCGGAAGAGTCCCGCAGGGCCATCATCCAAATCATGACCAGTGGTTCCGACTAAGAGGGGAAGGGCACAGCACTCATGCTTCGGGAATTCCCGCCACCGCCGCGTGCGGCCGAGTTCAGCGAGCTGATCAAGAAGCGGCTGGAGGAAGTCAAGAGCTCCGGGAGCACCCGCGAAACGGTCACGGTCGACTGGAATGGACAGCCACTGCACGTCGAGGTCATCGATCTCCCGCTCAGCGGCTTGTACTTCAACCCCGGGACCCACCGCATCCGGGCGCAGCGCAGCCATGACCCCGCTCTGGATGAGGCACTGGATAAGGACCCATGGGGAAGCGAAAGCCAGGATTACCTGAGGTTTCTCCTGAAAGCGGAGCCGGCGGACACCAACCGGCGTGATCCTGACTTTGACAAGCTCAAGGCCGACCTTGAGCAGTTCGGCCAGAACGACCCCGGGCTCGTCACGCACCATGGTGTCCTTGTGAACGGCAATACGCGTGCTGCGGCGCTGCGGGAGATCGGCGCCCAGTCCATGCGCGTGGGCATACTTCCGGAGTCCTTCACCTGGGCCGACATCGCAGCCGTCGAGTTGTCACTCCAGCTTCGAAACGACCACCGGCGGGACTACTCCTACATCAACAGGCTGCTGGCGATGGAGGAACAAGCGACACTCGGCCGTACTCCGGAGGTGATCGCCAAGGAGTTCCGGGTCAGGACCGCCACCTATCATCAGGAGCGGTGGATTCTTAGCAGCATCCGGGATCTCATTGAGCGCAGTAAGGCCGCAGGCGGCGTTGCTCTGCGGCTGGTCGATTTCGAGGACGACCAGGAAAAACTCAAGGAACTCCACCGCCTGTACGAGAAGCTGCAGGGGGTAGACCGCGATCAGGCGGAGAGGATCAAGGAGATCCGCCTGGCAGCCATCCTCCTGGGATTCTCGAAAACCGACATCCGGCATATCGATGAACAGTTCCTCAAGGCCGACTACCTGGCAAAGGTGCTGCCCCCCGACCTGGCCGGCGCAGCAGGCGGCACCGGCCCGTCGCCCATTGCCATCCCGGGACTCGGGGCAGCAGTCCCCGCCGCTTCCTCCGCGGTATCTGCCGCCCGGCAGCTCAACGAAAAGATCGCACGGGCCAGGGCCGCGAAGCAGGCGAACGGCTCAGAATTCACAGACGCGGCCCAGCAAGCCGCGCAGGAGGTCTTCCAGAGCGCCAAGGCGGCCTTTGACCAGGCAATCGAGGATGCCGGCCGGGATGCCCGCGTGCGGAAGCGCAAGCAGCTGGCCCCGGCCCGGCTTGCCGACGCGTGCGCTGACATCGACCAGTGCGTTGTCGACCTCGTTCAGGC
Organism: Streptomyces litchfieldiae; assembly: GCF_031845365.1. NCBI lineage: Bacteria > Bacillati > Actinomycetota > Actinomycetes > Kitasatosporales > Streptomycetaceae > Streptomyces > Streptomyces litchfieldiae. The sequence goes on along the minus strand of NZ_JAVREL010000037.1, from coordinate 11,701 downwards.
CCGGGCGTCACGCAGTCTGGACGAGGAAGTATTCGACGAAGCCGTGCTGAGGCTGCGGGAAAGCCTGAAGAAGCTCGCCCAGCAGGCAGGCCGTGGGATCCCCCACCCGGGAGACGGCGTTTCCTGGCTGATTGACGCAACGGCCTCGGGGGATCCGAAGTGACGGAAGCGGGAGCGGGAGCCTCGCTGCTGTTGGCCTTTGATACCACGCGCACCAAGGTCGTTCTGAGAACGGTTGAGAAGCACCAGGAGGACTTGGTGCACCTGGCCGCCCGGTTCCGCACGGGCGGCCAGCTCGGCCCTCTCGCGGCCCAGGTCGAACTCGACGACCTGCTCGGCGGCCTGGCAGAGATCAGCACCTGGCCCCACCCCGAGGGGGTGGAGTGGGCACCCGAACTCCGAGAGCTCGTGCTCGGGGTCCTCCAGGATGCCGACGCTGTCCAGAAGCAGCTCGACGCTCCTGGTGCGGGAGGGGCCCTCGCACCGGCGGAGGTGGAAGCCCTCCTTGGCGCTTCCTGGACAGCGGAACTCGGAGAGTTCCAGCGGCGCGATATCGCCAAGCTTCTGTCCCTCCAGCATGGGGCCAACTTCAGCGTCCCCGGTGCCGGCAAGACCCGGGTAGCCCTCGCTGTCTACGCCGCCCAGAAGAAGCAGGGTCTGGTGAGCCGCGTACTGGTCGTCTGCCCGAAGTCGGCGTACGAGTCGTGGCAGTACGAGACCGCGGTCTGTTTCAGCCACCCGCTGCGGACCCACATACTGGAACGCTCCCCGGACCAGTGGGCAGAAGTGCTCATCGTCAACTACGAACGGCTGGACCGTTCGCTCCCCGTCCTCGCCGGATGGCTGCGATCGGCACCGTCCATGATCGTGCTCGACGAAGCGCACCGGATGAAGCTGGGAGCGCGGGGCACCTACGGCGCTGCCTGCATGGCCCTGGGTCCGCTCGCACGCCGACGGCTGATCCTGACCGGGACCCCTGCGCCGAACGGTTCCAAAGACCTGGAGAACCTGCTCGGATTCGTCTGGCCCGGCCATGGCCAGCGGACCGTGGCCCAGGCGGTGGCCGGCGGGGACCTGGCGCACGCGAGCACGGTTCTCCGTCCGCTGTTCGCGAGGACCACTAAGCGCGAGCTCGGTCTCCCCCCCATGGATCTCCGCATGCGGTACGTGGATATGCCTGCGCTGCACGGCGAGATCTACAGCTCGCTGGTGGGCGGGATGGCGAGCGGGATGGCGCGCGACGACCTCAGCTCGCTCGGCAAGACCGCACTGCGCCTGCTGATGGCTGCGACCTCCCCGGCGCTCCTTCTGGAGGGGGCGAGCCGCTACGAGCCGCTGGCTTACCAGCTGCCGCCGATGGAGATCCCGGAGGGGGACTCGCTTTTCCGCCTCGTGCAGTGCCTGCCGGACTATGAGCTGTCACCGAAGTACCAGGAAGCCGCAGCGATCATCGCCGGGAACGCCGGCCAGGGCCGCAAGACCCTGGTGTGGACCACGTTCGTGCGGAGTCTGACCACCCTGGCCCAGCTGCTGGAGAAATACGGGCCGGCCGTAGTCCACGGCGGCACACCCGACCGGGACGAGCAGCTCAGGCGCTTTCGCGAGGATCCGGGCTGCATGGTCCTGATCTCTAACCCGGCCACGCTGGGTGAGGGAATCAGCCTTCACCAGGTGTGCCATGACGCCGTCTACGTCGATCGCGACTTTGTGGCTGGCCGCTTCCTGCAGAGTCTGGACCGCATCCACCGACTCGGGCTGGACCCCACAGCGGACACCAGGGTGACGGTCCTGGGTGTGCGGGGCACGATCGACGAGGTGGTCGAGGTACGGCTCAACCAGAAGCTCGACTTCATGGGGAAGATCCTGGACGACCCGACCGTGCAGCAGCTCTCCGATCTTCAGGAAGAACCGGCGGTTGCTGCTGGGCTGGCTCCCAGCGACGTAGAGGCTCTTCTCCGGCACGTCGGCACAGGTTGAACGTCGTGCCAGGCCCGCGGAACCTCACGAAACAGCCATGGCAGACTGAGTGACTCAGCCACGCTGGGGCTGTCCCCCCGTCCCCCGTATCGTCGGCCCCGGTTCCACTGGAGACAGACAAATGCTTCCCCTCGATTTCTCGGCAGCACGGAATGCCGCCGTCTCATCTCCGTCGCCCGAGCCTGATGCTCAAGTTCTCGAAGTAGCAACCTGGTTCCGCTCTTTCCCAACCATGGACCAGCTTTTTGCAACAAGCCTGAGGCAGGCGATCGATGAAGTCCTGGACGGGCAGCGGACCGGCAGGTATGACATTACGGCGGACACCGTTGAGCGGACCGAGAAGACGTACTTGGGCACCAAGGTCGAGATCATTATTCGCGCCGCCTTTAATATACCGCGCGGAACAAAAATGGACTATCTTGTCGCCGGACACGAAGTGGATGCAAAATTCACCCTTGGGGATAATTGGACCATTCCGTCCGAGGCTCAGGGGCACATTTGCCTCCTGATGATGGCCGCCGACTCAAGATCATCATTCCGCGTCGGACTGCTCAGGATCACGGACTCGGTACTGAATCCGGGTGAGAACCGAGATAAGAAGCGGTCGTTGTCAAGACATGGCCGAGCGGCTGTATACTGGCTTTCACTCAACGGCGTTCTCCCGGAGAATACCCTTCTCCACCTGCCGACCACCGACCGAAAAGCAATTTTTTCCTGCCCAGACGGGCAGGCAAGAACTGACGAATTCTTCAGGCGAGTTCAGCGTAAAATTGTGAACCGGTCGACGGTACTCACCGTGGCCATGCAGAATGACAGTCTCAAAAGGGTCCGCGACGCGCGCGATCATTTGCGCCCGGAAGGAATCATTATCCTGGGAGGCACCCGCAAAGAACACCAACGGATTGCTGCCGAACTGCACCTCCCAGTGCCAACCGGAGCAGAGTGGGTCGCGGCACGGGTCACGCCTGCACACCATGGTGCCAGCCAGCCTGTAGCCACGATCGGCGGTGCGGTATTCACCCTTGCTGGACCGGGAACAGAACCAACTGAAGCCCCTCGGGTGGCAGGATGACCGATACTGCACAGAGGCAAGAGCTTCCGGAAGGCTCGTGGGCTTCCTCGGCGGCCCGGCGTAGAAACATGCAGGCAATCCGGAGCCGGGATACAAAGCCAGAATGGCTCATTCGACGACTCGTCCACGCGCAAGGCCTCCGGTACCGCGTGGCTGCCAGGCCCTTGCCGGGGCTTCGCCGGACGGCAGACATGGTCTTCCGGCCAACGAAGCTCGCGGTATTCATTGACGGCTGCTACTGGCACGGCTGCCCTCAGCACTACGTCCCGCCTAAGACCAACCCTGGCTACTGGTCCGACAAGGTGGCCAGGAACGTAGCCCGGGACCGGGACACAGACCGGCAGCTAGAGGAGGCAGGATGGACTGTACTCCGCTTCTGGGAGCACGAGTCATCCAACGCATGCGCGCTCAAGATCGCGGCTACTGTGAGTCGGCTTCGGAAGTGAAATCAGCCTCTCATCAAAAAGGCCATCCGCAGGATGACAGCGCTGCTGCGGCATAGCATCACCGTCGTATGGGTTAGCCATACCGGCGATCAATGCGTACTTGATCTGCTCAGCCACCGCCTTAGCAACGGGAGGAGGAAAAGCGTTACCCACCTGGCGATATGCGGCAGTCTTGCGCCCTGAAAAGCACCAATCCGGCGGGAAACCCTGGATGATCGCGGCCTGGCTGACCGTCAGCTTGGGTCCCCGGGGCCCAAAGAGATCGCGTTCCTCGTCCACCATCTTTTCCGGCTCGTTCGCAACTCCAAGGCCGTCAACTCCCAGCTTCCGCCACGCTTCCTTCGCCCGGCTGGGTCCAAGATCCGCCCCGCCATGTTTCTTGGATCCCCCAACGAGCGTGGGAGCGATGCCCCGGCTTGCCTCCTCAAGCCACTTCTTATAAGCCTTTCGGCCGCGCGCGGAGCTGCCAAATCTGCGCCTCATGGACTCGGCGAGAGCATCCCCGACCGTGACCAAATTACTGCCATGCGGCTCAGGCCACACAAAATAGCCCCAATATTCCTTACGCATAGCAACGAGGATGGCGCGCGGCCGGAGCTGCGGGACACCATAGTCGCAAGCTTCGAGAATTTGCCAGCCGCAAATTTCGTACCCTGCCTTGATGAGACGGCGCTCAATAGAGCTACGGTAATCACGGAACTTCTGCGGAGGCTCTAGGAGTCCACGAACGTTCTCAATCATTACAGCCTTGGGCTCAAGCTCCTCCACCCATTCCAACGCCTTAGGGAATAGGTCACGCTCATCGTCTTCCCCAAGCTGCTTACCGGCGGCCGAAAAGGGCGGACAGGGCACGCCGCCAGCAAAAAGGTCCAGCTTCTGCTTCTCAAGGTTGAACTTGGCAGCGAAATCCTTGATATTGAAATCCTTAAGATCCGCCCTGAGGACCGCGCAATCACTCCAGTCATCATTACTTGCTACATTCAATTCGAGCGTGTCACATGCGTTTTTATCGAGCTCGATCAACGCTAGATGCCTGAAGCCCGCGTCATGTACCCCGACGGCTTGGCCGCCTGCCCCCGCACAGATCTCCACCGAGGTGAGCTTGGGCTCATCGTGGCTCATTCACCCTCCTTTCAACGTGCAGCGCTCGGTCCCCGCGCCGCGCTCGCTCGCAGAGGGTGATGATCCCCTACCAGCAGTGTGTCGATCTAGGTGTGCAGGGTAGCCCTGCGCATCATCACGCACACAGGTTTCCTTCTCTTGACACACGATATTTCGCCGCTGATGTACACGATGCAGCGGGCCGGGTTTCGCCAGATCCGGTTCAGCCCTCCGCCCTTGGCCGGACGGAAGAGCTCATCCTTCGCGCACCATGGTGTCCTGATCCCGTCGTCTTGTCCTCAAGGGAACCTGTCCCGGACAGCCCAAGTCATGCGCGGCGGCCATACCGAGGTGACACCTGCCGCGCCGCCCAGAGAACCGTCCCCGGTCGGAGTGTCAGTGTGTCGCCGGTGGTGAACTCCAGGCGTTTGGCGCCGCGTGCGAGGGCGGTCATGTCGCGGATGGTGAACGCCTGGCCATCGATCGTGAGTTGGTCGCCGCGTCGTACCGTCGCGGCGTCGATCTCTATGGATACCAGCACGCAGCCGTTCACCGGTGGGTCTCCTGGTGGCACCAGCAGTCGCACGCCTGGTAGATGACCGGCAGGCCGCGTGGGGAGGGTGGGGCCTCGGCCTTGGTGCAGCCGTCGTGGGTGCCCATGTGGCACTCGGAGGTGCGGAAGCTCTCGATGGGCCGGGGCTGTTCCAGGGTCGTTACGGCGAGCACGTCGTGCAGCGGGCCGGGGGCGGTCAGGCAGTCGCCGCGCGGTGGGACGAGCCATCGCGTCGAGGGCCCCGCCGTCCAGGACGCCGGCGGGACGGCGATCTCCCGCCCCGCGCCCAGCACCCGCACGCCCGCCAGCCGCCAGGTGTCCGCCGCGCGCGGCGCCACCAGCCAGCACGCCGTTCCGGCCGCCTGGTCCTCGATGACCGGCCCCGAACGGGGCCCCAGGCGGTCAGCGGCGCGGCGCCCATCGGCGGCGACTACCCGCACGGCGTGGAACCACCGGCCGCACGGCACGGACCGCACGCCTTGTTCCTCCGACGGCAGCCAGGCAACGGCCGAATCCTCGGCTTCAAGCTTCACTCTGTCGCTGCTTCCCGCCGCCTCGCTGCGGCACTTCACCCAGCGTGGCGGGTCAGTTGCGACTGGCGCGGCGACGGAGAAGGCGTCATTCCAGCGACACTAAAGACGTCATTTCGGTGTCAGAGCAACCCTGTTGGGGCTACTGTGTCCCACATGAGCAGCACACCCAACAGCGCACTGCGGTCCGCGCGTCTCGGGCTTCTCATGAGCCAGGACGACCTGGCGCGGGCTCTGCGAGAGGCCGGGGTACCCGGTGCCTCCAAGCGACTTGTCCAGCGGTGGGAGGCGGGGGAGATCGGCACTCCGCGCCCCCTGCACGCGCGGGCGCTGGAGCGAGTAACGGGTCTGCCCATCGAAACGCTGGGCTTCGCCTCACCCGTCCCCCTGGCCCGCGTCTCCGGCGACGGGCACGGCGGACACGATCTGGCCCCCGTGCCGGGCAACGCCCCGGCAGCCGACGGGAATCCGGTGCCCGCCCCCGCTCCCCGGAACAATTACTCCGGGGTGTGGCTGTCCCGCTACGAATACTTCAGCTCAGGCCGGGACGGCACCTACACCGGGCTGCACTATGTGACCGTGCTCCAGCACGGAAGCCGGCTGACAGTCCGGAGCCTGCCCGGCTCCTCGGCCTCTCCCTTGGCCATGGACCTGGAAGTGGACGGCAACGTGGTGACGGGCACCTGGAGCGAGCAGACGGCACCGGACGGGTATTACCAGGGCGCCCGGTATCACGGAGCGATACAGCTCCTGGTCCAACTCACCGGACGGCGGATGACCGGCAAGTGGGTTGGTTTCGGCAAGGAGTTCGACATCAACACCGGCCCGTGGGAGCTGGTTCTCCAGGACGCCTCGACCTCCAGAGCGACGCTGGAGAAGTACAACCACGCGCCGGTTGAATAGCCCTCGACGGCCGCCGACGGTGAGCGTGGATCACTTCTGGAACGTGCCCGATGCGGGGTCGGGGAGGCCGTGCAGAGCGAAGATGGCCCTCCGTTGCTCCTCCACCGTGACGACCTCGTCGGGCGCGGCCGGGGCGAAGATGTCGACGCTGTCCCGACGGATCTCCCGAGTATCCGGCGAGAAGGGGAACACGTGCCGACCGCCCGCCTGCCTCTCCATCCCCGAGGATGTCACGTCGCCCCTGGCTCCCTGACAACACAACAGCAGACCCTCAGCCTCAAGCGCCAGCCGCAGGTCGATAAGAGCCGCGAAGAGATCCTTCGCCTCGTATGTGGTCGAGGACTCCACCGTTCCACGCCGCACCTCCAGCGCATAGGGCGGTCTGGTGGAGAAGTCGATCCGTACGGCCCCCGTACGGCCGTCCTCCCCCACCGCGTCGAGAAAGACCCGTTCTGTCATCTCGTCTCCGCGTCGAAGGAGAAAGCCTCGTAGTCGTGTGAGTATCCGGCGAGGAACTCGGTGGCGGAGGCCGGAAGGGAGAGATCGATGCCGACCGAGTATTCGAGGACCCTCTTCCTGGGGACGAATCTCCAGCGCTGGTAGTCGGGTGCACCGTGTTCCAGAGCCGGGTAGCGGCTGCGGCTTCCCAGGAAGACCAGTAGTTCCGGCAGTGTCGCCGTCTCGATCGCCGGGCCCGGATCGTCGGGGAGCGCGACTCGCTCTCCGCCCTCTTCGGCGCGTGCGGGACGCCCTCGGCCCAGGAAGCTCAGCTGCTGACGGTCGAGGACAATCCACGGCCCGTCCTCGCTCAGCACGAGCCAGCGGTCTGTGGAGGTGTTCCGGTAGATGGCGCACTCGGCATCGCGGAAGATCCGCTCGCTGAAGAAGACGCCGGGTTGCTCCAGCACGTGTTCCGTTCCCTCGGCTTCCACGGTGATGGTGCGGCCTCGGCCAATGAGGATGTCCGTCGCCTCGCGTAGGAAGGCATCGCGATGTTTCCACTGCTTGAGACACGAGAAGTGGAGGGCGCCGGCGAGGAACTGGTGGTCAGGGTCCCAGGTGGCGCGCAACAGCCAGTAGCTGGGGATGAAGGTGGTCCATCCCGGGATCTGCAGGACGAACTCTCCGCAGATTCGGCATTTCGTAACGTTGTCGTCCATGGCAGCGAAACACCATCTCCCTGTCAGGTCATGCTGTTCCTCAACGGTAACCACTTCCAAAGTTCGTTGAGGGCGAGGGCGACGCGGGTAATGTCACCGAACGTCACGCAGGCCCGCCCCGAACTGGCCAGCTACGGAGGCGGGAATCCATCCTCCGATTCGAAGACTTGGCCCACCTGGTGACAACGCTGCGCGGAAGCAGTCAAGATAGCTGACCTGCGCGGGCGGCGCTCATCGGTGCGGGCCGGGGAGTTGGCGATGTCAGAACACTTCGGACTCGTTTTCGTGTTGTTCGCCGTCATCACCGTCCGGCCAGACCAACCTGCAATCAGGGATGACCAGATTCTCCTGCTCCGCAGTACTCCCGCGCGGGATGACGGTCGCGCCCTCGGGGATCAGAGAGCGTGACACGTGGATACCGTGAAGACAGTGACCGCACCACAGGTTCGCATAGCCGTCTCCACCCACGGAACGCTCGGTGAAGACCAGAGACAGCTCTCGGGCGGCACATCGTGGGCACGCTTGCTCCCGGAGGGCTGTGGGGCTCGCGTACGCTTGTTCGTAGATGGCGAGCCAGTCGCTCCACGCGCCGCCCTGCTCACTCATCAACTTTCTCCCTTGGCACGGACCGCGGAGCCGCGTCAGTATGGTTCGAATCGCGGGTGGTCGGAGGGGAAGTCGTCCGGGAAGAGCGGGACCGTGATCCGGCGCGAAAGCACCGCGTGCAGGGAGTCGGTCAGAGTGCCCTCGAATTCGAACCAGTCGTCCGCCCTGGCGTCCTTCACCGCCAACGTCCAGGTAGCCGGGTCGGCCGGGTCACGGCGGCGCCAGAAACCGATGTCGCCGTTGTCGTCCCGGCCAAAGGACAGCACCTCTGACGTGCCGTCGATGTTGTACGGAACCGTGAAGCCCATGGCCCGCAGGGTCCGAAGCGTCTGGACGGACACGTCGGCCTGCTGCACCAGATCAATCTCACGGTACTGCGAGCCTGGCTGATAGACGTGGAGAAACTCGTCGAACTTGCCCGGTCCGTAGGTCACGACCAACTGCTTGTAGTCTTCAGGCAGTCGGCAGGCGAGGCGTTCCTCCACCGATGTCCAGTCTGGCGAATCCGTATGAGGCCGAGCCGGGGGCGGAACAAGCTGGGTCAGTTCGCGCAAGGACATCGATTCACTACCTGTTCAGGATACTTACGGAAAGTTGCAAGCCTCCGGAGCCGAACGCTCTACCCGCCCCACGAGCCGACCGACGTGGTCGCTGGGGAGCGGCCAGCCGTACATGCGGAGGTCCGCTGACGTCGAGCAGTTGCTCGGCACGTCAGGCGAACCCCAGATCCGCCGGTGTGTGGGTGTACACGATGCCGGGAAACGGGGACACGCAGGTCCGACAGTTCCGAGAAGTGCGCCATACCGACGGGAGCCCGTGCGTCGGACGGCGGCTCAGTCCACGTTCCGATGGAAGAGCAGCACTCCCGCCTCCTCGGTGCTCACCCCGCAGAGGCCCGTCCCGCCGGGCGCGGCCAACAGGAAGTCGGGCTCACCCGGCCGGTCGGCCAAATGGGCCGCGACATCACCGATTCCGTCGTCGGTGACCAGCACCCAGGGAATGTCCGGATGCGCCCCGGTCACCAGCAGCTGCCCGCCCTCGGCGTACAGGCCCTTCTCCTGGCACAGGGCTCGCCAGGCCCGGTCGACTTCCGCAGGGTAACCGGCCCCGGTGTCATCAACGATGGCATCGGGAGGGTCGTAACCGGTCATCACCTGTCGCCACGCCTCGACCGGAGCGATCGCCCAGGCCACATTCCACTCCAGCGCGGTCAGCCCGGAACGGGCCAGCGCCGTCCGGAAGATCGCGGCGGGCGACTCCGGGATAGAAGTAATGGTTTTTCTCTCCGATCTGCTTATGCCGTGCGTATTTCTTCGGCCCGCTCCACTCGAAAGTCCACACCGTTCGATCGGCGCCGAAGGCGGACTATCCGGCAATACAAGAGGAATTCTCGGTCTCCTCACGCGACGCCGCAGCTACCACAAGCTTGACGAGCCCGACGCATATCGGATCGCGTTCAGACTTGGGTGCGAGGGCGGGTTCTTGCTGCGCCATAGTGGCTCGATCCATTTAGCGGAGATGTCAGGCTGTCTCGAATGCGGATACCTCCCGGCCGAGCAAATGGAGGTTCTCCCTGGCGCACAGCAGAACCACGTTGAACGGGATGCCCACACCCACCTTCGCCGGCGCATTGGCCCAGCTCGCGGTGGCCCTTGCGATCACCTGAAAGAACGTCCCCCGCTCGTCCGGGGTTTCGGAGAGCACGTCTTCCGCGCGGGAGATCACGACGAGGTAGCGTTCTGCCTGCAACCAGTGGAGATCTCGCAGGCAATCGCTGAGGGCGTCCCAGTTCCAGCCGAAATAGCTGGGCAACCTCAGATGCTCCCAGAACTGGGTGAAGACACCGTCCACATCCGCCATCGACTCCCCGTCCAAGCGCGCCACATAGGACATGCCGGTGGGCGAAAGGGAATCTGTGACCTGTACCGGATCCTCGGCTCCCACGACGTGCAGCCGGGGAGTGAGTGGGGTCCACCAGGAGTCACCGCTCGTCATCGCCCAGCCTCCATCACGATCCAGGTTTGGTAATGGGTCGGAGTGTAGTAAGCCGAGCCATCCGATCCCGTTACAATGCGTTCCCCGCCCCAATTCGGGTTGTCGGCCGATTGTACCGTGCCCCACTCGGTGTATCTGATTTCTTGTCCCGCGTTGTCGAATTGCGGCAGTTGGTAGCCCCCACCACGGCCGCTGTTCTCGAATCGCTGAGGGATTGACGGTCCTCTGAGTTGCGGTCCTGCTCCCTGTGCTTCGACACCGAACTCCCGAATGTCACGCAGGACCGCCAAGGACTCGTCGGGAACGGAGGTGGGAATCCATCCCCCGAGTTGGGATGTGTTGCCGAGGATCTGGCCCACCTGGTAAGGCCCCAGACCGAGTGGGTCCGCCCATGTGTGAGGATTCACCACGTATGCCACGGGATTGGGCGCGGGGTGGAGTCCGAGCGGATCGGGTGAGGCGTAGCGCGCGGTCTCCGGGTCGTAGTAGCGCTGGTAGTTGTAGTGCAGCCCTGTTTCGAAGTCGTAATACTGCCCTGGGAAGCGCAGCGGCGTATAGGCGGAACTGTCGGCCCGCCACGTCGTCAGCCCCCAGAGGGTGCTCCGCGTCTGCCAGGCGATCCGCCCGGAGTCGTCGAGGAGCTCGGTGGGGGTGCCAACGAGGTCGGTGATGATCGCGAAGAAGCGTGCGTCGATCTCTTCCTGGGTGGCCGGGTTGATGCGTCGTTCCGTCTGCGCGATCGGACTGGTGCCTGCGTAGTCCCAGGTGAGAGTCGTTGGGGCTGGGAGCCCGGGGCCGCTCGTCGTCTGTTCGACAACCGTGGTCCCGTCCCAGGTGAAGCGGGTCTCCTCGATCACGGTCACACCGTCCGGCGCCATTCGCCGCTTGACTGTGCGACGTCCCATGGGGTCGTAGCCGTAGCGCCAGGTAGTGCCCTCGGGGGTGGTGACCGACGTGAGCCGGTCCTCCGCGTCCCACGTGTACCGCCAGAGGTCCGGCTTGTGTGAGAGGCGCGTCTTGCGGCGCTGTGAGACGCGGCCGGCCGGGTCGTACACGTAGCGCACGGAGCCAGCACCGGTGAGCCGTGTCCCGAGATAGGTGCGATCTCCCCGGGCCTCAGGGCTGGTGTGGCGGTTGGGCCACACGGCATGACTCTGGTTACCGGCCTGGTCGTAGACATAGGTCTCGCTCCACCTCGGGCCCTGGACCTCCGTCACGCGCCCGGCACCGTCCAGAGCAATTGTCAATACCTGTGGATCATGAGGTAGTTCAGGCTGCGTGAGCTTCCTCGCGTTCGACGAGGATTCCGTTCTCGAACTTCGCGCCTGCGCGGACGAGGGCGACGAGGTGGGGTGCGG
>NZ_JAVREL010000036.1:0-36483 GCF_031845365.1 Streptomyces litchfieldiae | reverse complement strand
GGGGCCGGGTTTGCGGAGGATCCAGAGGTGGAGGGGGAGGCCGTGGGGGGGTGCGGCGCCGGCTGGTAGTGCGATGACGGCGCGCAGGGCGCCGCGGCGCAGGAGGGTGGCGCGGACGCGGCGGCCGGTGCGGCGGGAGGCGGCGGCGGGGGGCATGAGGAGGACGGCGGTGCCGCCGGGGCGGAGTTTGGCGAGGGAGTGCTGGACCCAGGCGAGTTCGGATTCGGTGCGGGCGGGGAGGCCGTATTCCCAGCGGGGGTCGTAGGTGAGGTGTTCGTGGCCCCAGTTGCGTTCGTTGAACGGGGGGTGGCACAGGACGGCGTCGACGGTGAGGTGGGGGAACGCGTCGGTGAGGAGGGTGTCGCCGGCTCGGGTCTGGACGGTGGCGGTGCCGCGGAGGGCGAGGCGGAGTCGGGCGAGGCGGGTGAGGGTGGAGTCGGTGTCCTGGCCGTAGAGCTCGCCGGGTGGGGTGTCGCCGGGGCCGTGGGCGGCGGCGAGGAGGGTGCCGGGGCCGCACGCGGGGTCGAGGACGGTGTCAGCGGGTCCGGCGAGGGCGGCCATGAGGGCGGCGGTTTCGGGTGGGGTGAGGGTGAGGTGGCGGGCGGCGGTGTCGAGGTGGCGGCCGAGGAGGAAGGTGTAGGCGGGGGCGGGACCGAGTTCGGTGGCGAGGCCGGCTGCGGCTTGGGCGAGGTCGTCGGCGTCGGTGGGGGTGCGGTCGCCGTGTGCGAGGAGTTGGTCGCCGGTGCGGGCGAGGGCTTCGGCGGGGCCGGCGGGGTGGGCTTCGATGAGTTGCCAGAGCCGTTCACGGAGGGGGATTTCGGCGAGTTTGCCCTGGTCGCGGAGCCAGCGTTCGATCTCGGGGAGGGAGAACGTGGGGCTGGTGTCGGTGCCGCCGATGGGGCGGGGGAAGTGGTCGTAGCGGCGGCGCCAGTTGCTGACGGCGGCTCGGCCGACTCCGGCGAGCCGGGCGATCCCGGCGGCGGTGACCTCGGTGTGCTGGCCCGGCACGTGTCTGCCTCCCATCGCTCTGGTGTGGCGTTCTTCCGACCCTACCCGGAGTCTGTGTCCACAGCCATACACATCAAGCGCTTCGTCGGCCAACACTTTGGCTGTTGACTCGATTCACAGGCTGTGCTCTGATTAACCGCGTCGGTCCACAGGGGGCCGGTTGATTGAGGGAGGGAATCCCGTGGCCAAGACCGCCGCACGCCGTTTCGCCAGACAGCGCAGGCTCGCGATAGCCGGCGTCGCCGCCGCGACGCTCGCCCTGGGCGGGCTCACCGCCTGCTCGAGCGAGGACGAGCCGGAGAGCGCGTCGACCTCGGGCGGCGCCGAGGGGGAGCAGGCCGAGGACGAGAACGCGGGGTCGGAGGAGACCACCGAGGAGACCGAGTCGAACGGGGAGACGGAGGAGACCACCGAGGAGACGGAGGAGACCGAGACCACCGGGTCCGACGACATCTTCTCCGTCGACGAGACCGCCGTCTACGACAACGGCCTGGAGATCAGCCTCTCCGCCGCCGAGCCGTACACCCCCGACGAGTACGCGATCGGCCACACCGATGGCAACGCGGCCTACACGTTCACCGTGACGCTGGAGAACACCGGGTCCGAGGCCATCGACACCACGTTCATCCTGGCCACCGCCCGGGCCGGCGAGGACGGGGTGACGGCCGAGGAGATCTACGACGACACCATGGGCAGCGGCTTCAACGGCGAGCTGCTGTCTGGCCGTTCGGCCACCGCGCAGTACGCCTTCTCGGCCCCGGCCGACGCCGCGATGCTGGAGATCCAGATCGAGCAGGCCCTGGACTTCGACTACGCCCCGGCCATCTGGGAGCTCGAGCTCTGAGGCCCACGCCCCCGCACAGCCCGCCCCGGGGGCGTAGCTGCCCTACGCCCCCGGAATCGTGGTGAGGAACTCGCCCGTCCAGGCCAGCAGTTCGCGTCCGGTCAGCGGCTTGCCGCCGATCCGGGCCGTGGTCGGGCGGGGCACCAGCACCTGGTGGGTGGCGCGCTTGACGACCGAGCCCGGGTAGACCCGGTTCAGCCGCAGCTCCTGGGACTCCCGCAGCTCCACCGGCGAGAACCGGATCCGGCTGCCCTGGAGCGTGATGTCGCCGACCCCGCAGGAGCGGGCCAGCATCCGCAGCCCCGCCACCAGCAGCAGGTTCTCCACCGGCTCGGGCAGCGGCCCGTACCGGTCGGTCAGCTCCTCGCGCACCGCGCGGATGTCGTCCTCGGTGTTCGCCGAGGCGATCGCCCGGTACGCCTGGAGCCGCAGCCGCTCCCCCGGCGCGTAGTCGTGCGGCACATGGGCGTCCACCGGCAGCTCGATCTTCACCTCCAGCAGCGACTCCTCCGGCTCCGCCGCGCCCTCGGTGAGGGCCGCCCGGTAGTCGGCGACGGCCTCGCCCACCATCCGGACATACAGGTCGAAGCCGACGCCCGCGATGTGCCCGGACTGCTCGCCGCCCAGCAGGTTGCCGGCGCCACGGATCTCCAGGTCCTTCATCGCCACATACATGCCCGCGCCCATCTCGGTGTGCTGCGCGATGGTCGCCAGCCGCTCGTGCGCGGTCTCCGTCAGCGGCTTCTCCGGCGGATACAGGAAGTAGGCGTAGCCCCGCTCCCGGCCCCGGCCCACCCGGCCGCGCAACTGGTGCAACTGGGAGAGGCCGAAGGTGTCGCCGCGCTCGACGATGAGGGTGTTCGCGTTGGAGATGTCGATGCCCGACTCCACGATCGTCGTGGAGACCAGCACGTCGAACTTCTTCTCCCAGAAGTCCACGACCACCCTCTCCAGCACGGACTCGCTCATCTGCCCGTGCGCCGTGGCGATCCGCGCCTCGGGCACGATCTGCCGCAGCCGCGATGCGACGCGGTCGATGGACTCCACCCGGTTGTGGATGTAGAAGACCTGCCCCTCGCGCAGCAGCTCGCGGCGGATGGCGGCGCCGATCTGCCGCTCCTCGTAGGCGCCGACGAACGTCAGCACCGGGTGCCGCTCCTCGGGCGGCGTGGTGATGGTGGACATCTCCCGGATCCCGGTGACGGCCATCTCCAGGGTGCGCGGGATGGGCGTGGCGGACATCGTCAGCACGTCCACGTTGGCGCGCAGCTTCTTCAACTGCTCCTTGTGCTCGACGCCGAACCGCTGCTCCTCGTCCACGATCACCAGGCCGAGGTCCTTGAACCTGACCTCCGAGGAGAACAGCCGGTGGGTGCCGATGACGACGTCCACCGAGCCGTCGCGCAGCCCCTCCAGCACCGCCCGCGCCTCGGACTCGCTCTGGAACCGCGACAGCGCCCGGACGTTCACCGGGAACTGCGCGTACCGCTCGGAGAACGTGCCGAAGTGCTGCTGGACCAGCAGCGTCGTCGGCACCAGCACCGCGACCTGCTTGCCGTCCTGCACCGCCTTGAACGCCGCGCGCACCGCGATCTCGGTCTTGCCGTAGCCGACGTCGCCGCAGATCAGCCGGTCCATCGGGACCGACTTCTCCATGTCCTCCTTGACCTCGCCGATGGTGGTGAGCTGGTCGGGCGTCTCGACGTAGGGGAACGCGTCCTCCAGCTCGCGCTGCCAGGGCGTGTCGGCGGCGAACGCGTGCCCGGGGGCCGCCATCCGCGCCGAGTACAGCTTGATCAGGTCGGCGGCGATCTCCTTGACCGCCTTCCGGGCGCGGGCCTTGGTCTTCGTCCAGTCGGCGCCGCCCAGCCGGTGCAGGGTGGGCGCCTCGCCGCCGACGTACTTGGTGACCTGGTCGAGCTGGTCGGTGGGCACGAACAGCCGGTCGCCGGGCTGGCCGCGCTTGGCCGGCGCGTACTCGACGACCAGGTACTCGCGGGTCGCGCCCTGCACGGTGCGCTGCACCATCTCGATGTACCGGCCCACGCCGTGCTGCTCGTGCACGATGTAGTCGCCGGACTCCAGCGTGAGCGGGTCCAGCGTCTTGCGGCGCCGGGCCGGCATCCGGGCGCCCTCGCGGCCCGCGGCCTTCTGGCCGGTGAGGTCGGTCTCGGTGAGCACCGCCAGCTTCAGGGCCGGCGCGAGGAAGCCGTGCTCGACCGCCCCGCAGGCGACGTGCACCAGCGACGGCTCGATGGGGCTCGTGAGCGCGGCGGCCAGCCGGGCGCCGATGCCCTCGCCGCCCAGCACCTCGGCGGTGCGGGCGGCCGGGCCGTGCGCCTCGGTGAGGTAGACCACGCGCCAGCCGTCCGCCAGCCAGCCCTTGGTGTCGGCCAGCGCCCGCGCCGTGTCGCCGCGGTAGGTCTCCGGGGCGCGCAGGCCCAGCCGCAGCGTGTCGTCCTCCGCCTCCTCCTCCGCGTCGGTGGAGAACGGCGAGACCGACCACCACAGCATCCCCAGCCGGTCGGCGCGCTCGCGGACCTCGGCCAGCGAGCGCAGCGACGCGGCGCCCACGTCGATGGGCGCCTCGCCCGTGTCGGACATGGCCGCGGCGGCCCAGGACGCCTGGAGGAACTCCTGGCTGGTGGCCACCAGATCGGCGGCCCGGCCGCGGACCCGTTCCGGGTCGCAGACCACCGTCATGCTGCCCTCGGGCAGCACGTCGAGCAGCAGCTCCATGTCGTCCACGAGAACGGGCGCCAGCGACTCCATGCCGTCCACGGCGATGCCCTCGGCGATCTTGCCCAGCAGCTCGTCCAGCTCGGGGTGGCGCCGCGCCAGCTCGGCGGCGCGCGCCCGCACCTCCTCGGTCAGCAGCAGCTCGCGGCAGGGCGGCGCCCACAGCCCCTGGTCGGCGACCTCCAGGGAACGCTGGTCGGCGACCTTGAAGTAACGGATCTCCTCGACCTCGTCGCCCCAGAACTCCACCCGCAGCGGGTGCTCCTCGGTCGGCGGGAAGACGTCCAGGATGCCGCCGCGCACCGCGAACTCGCCGCGTTTCTCGACCAGTTCGACGCGGGAGTAGGCGGCGGCGGCCAGCCGCTCGGTGATGTCGGCCAGATCGGCGCCCTGCCCGGCGCGCAGCGCCACCGGCTCCAGCTCGCCCAGCCCCGCGACCTGCGGCTGGAGCACGGACCGCACCGGCGCCACCACGACCGAGACCGGCCCGGCCGCCGGGTCGTCGGAACGCGGGTGGGCCAGCCGGCGCAGCACCGCCAGCCGGCGGCCCACGGTGTCGGCGCGCGGCGAGAGCCGTTCGTGCGGCAGCGTCTCCCAGGCCGGGAACTCCACCACGCCGTCCTCGGGCAGCAGCGAGCGCAGCGCCGCCGCCAGGTCCTCGGCCTCCCGCCCGGTGGCGGTGACGGCCAGCACCGGCCGGCCCGCGCCCCGGGCCAGCGCGGCGACGGCGAAGGGCCGGGCGGCGGGCGGGCCGACAAGGTCGACATGCCGCCGGTGACCGTCGGCGGCGGCGCCGACCGCCTCGGCGAGGGCGGGCTCTTCGATGACGGCATCGAGCAGACCGTGCAGGCTCATGTGGGTCTTTCCATCCCGGTGGCTGGCTTTCCGTGGCAACGCGAAGCGCCCGGCACGCGCCGCAGGCCGGGGGGTTCCAGGGTACGCGCAGCCGGGCGAACCGTTCGAACACGGGCGGCGCGCGCACGACCACTCACCCGGGGTAGCGGACGGACCCCGTTCGGCCCCGGCCCGTCAGCTCCCGGCGGCCGTGACCACCGGCTCGTGCCGGACGGGGAAGTTGACCGAGGAGGCGATGAAGCAGATGCGGTGCGCCTTCTCGTGCAGCGCGGTGGCCTTCTCGACCATGCCCTCCTCGGCCACCGTCACCACCGGATTGAGTACAACCTCGGTGAACGCGCCGCCGCCGTCGCCCGTTTCGCGCATCGTGCCGCGCGCGACGTCCTGGTAGCCGGTGACCACCACGCCGCTCAGCGAGCACACCGCGAGATAGCTCAGCATGTGGCACTGCGAGAGCGAGGAGACCAGCAGCTCCTCCGGGTTCCACCGCTCCGGGTCCCCGACGAACGCCGGGTCGGCGCTGCCCGGGATCAGCGTCGGCTTGCCCGGCACGGTCACCTCGTGGTCGCGCGCGTACCCCCGGTACCCGGCCGTGCCGCGCCCCGTGTCCCCGGTCCAGCGCACCGTGACCTCGTAACGGTGCTCCCTGTTCCTGGCCATTCCCGCTCCTCCCGGTCGTCCCCGCCGACGCTACCCTCCGCCCCGCCGCCGCTTGATGACGTGAGCATGCCGTCAATCTGTTACCTGGCGCATGCCGCGAAGAAACGTTCCCCCACCATCATGGCCAGCGCACGGCCACGCGGCTCTTCCCGAGCCGAACCCGCCCCCACATCAAGGGAGTTCGCGTGATCAGCATGCGCAATGCCCGCACCCGGCCCAGCATCTACGCGCGTCGACGACTGAGTGTTCTCGCCGCTCTCACCGGTCTCATATCCCTGGCAGCCCTGTTCACCGGCCCGTCGGCCCAGGCCGCCCTGCCGACCCCGGTCAGCGCCGCCACCGCCCGCTCCTACCTCGCCTCGCTGACGGTCGCCACGGAGGACCGCACGGGCTACAACCGCGATCTGTTCCCGCACTGGATCACCCAGTCCGGCACCTGCAACACCCGCGAGGTCGTGCTCCGGCGCGACGGCAGCAACGTCGTCACCGACTCGAGCTGCGCGGCGGTGAGCGGCAGTTGGTACTCCGTCTACGACGGGGCGACCTGGTACGCCGCCTCGGACGTGGACATCGACCACCTCGTCCCGCTCGCCGAGGCGTGGGACTCCGGCGCCGACTCCTGGACGACCTCCCGGCGCCAGGCGTTCGCCAACGACCTGACCCGTCCCCAGCTCATCGCCGTCACCGACAACGTGAACCAGTCCAAGGGCGACCAGGACCCGGCCCAGTGGCTGCCGTCCCGCTCGAGCTACCACTGCATCTACGCGCGTGCGTGGGTGCAGGTGAAGTACTACTACGGCCTGTCCGTGGACTCCGCCGAGAAGAGCGCGCTGAGCAGCATCCTCAACGGCTGCTGACCGGCCGCACCGCAGAGCTCCCCTCCTCCGTCGTCCGTGTCGTGCTCACACCCCGGCCGACGGCGGAGGAGGGGTCTTTTGCTCTCCGGGCCGGTGATCCCGTTCATCAACGGCCCCGGGAAGGGCGGTTGACGTTTCGTAGCAGTTGACCGGCCGTCCGCGTTCCGGAACGTGGCGCTGATCTCACCCTGGTCGCCCAGGTGGCGAGCGTTCGGATAGGACATCGCGTTCCTCCTCGTGGAGCCGCACGCCGGCGTGTTCGGAGATGCTGGCCTGTCCGGAGACGAAGACGCCGCGGCGCGCGGGAATGTGACATCGGGGGCGCGGCTCCCGGGCCCGGTCAGGCCGGGGTGCCGGCCTGCCGGCGCGCGAAGAGAATTCCGCCGAGCCTGCTCTCGGCCGAGCTGAGGGTCATCTGTGCCTCGACCGTGAAGCCGGCCTCGTCGAGCCAGGCGGCGACTCGGCCGGGCCGGCGGCGATGGACGTGGACCTTCATCGGGTGGCCGCCGTAGCCCTGGGTTATCAGCCGCGATTCGTCGCCGACGTGGAAGCCGAGCAGCAGGGGGCCACCGGGCCGCAGCACTCGCCGGAAGTGCGCGAGGACCGGGCCGATCTCGTCGTCGGGGATGTGGATCAGTGAGTACCAGGCGACCAGGCCCGCGATCGAGGCGTCGGCGAGGTCGAGGTCCGTCATGGATCCGACCTCGAACCGCAGGTCGGGGTGTTCACGCCGGGCCACCTCGATCATCGCGGGCGACAAGTCGATCCCGAAGGTGTCCACGCCCAGTTGGCTCAGGTGGGCCGTGATCCTCCCCGGCCCGCATCCCACGTCCGCGACGGGCCCCCCTCCGGCGGTCCGCACCAGGTCGGCGAACAGCGCCAACGTCGCGCGCTCGTAGGGCGTTTGATCGAGGAGATCGCGCACCGTCTCCGCGTAGCTGGTGGCGACGGTGTCGTAGGAGGTCCGGGTGTCGGCCAGCCAGCTTTCGGTGTTCATGCGCGGATACGGTAGTTCAGTGCCGGAGGGGGCGCGCCGGACTCAGGCGTCGAGTTGCTCCACGTACTCGGTGAACGGTACCGACGCGGACACCGCGAGGTGTCGCCAGGCGATGTAGGGGGGCGGGGTCGCCTTCGTGCGGCTCCCGGCTGATCTGGGTGCCGTCGGGGCGGTAGTGCATCAGCACGACCTTCGCCTCGTCGAACATCCAGAAGTCCTGATCGGGCAGTCCGGGATTCTCCCGGTCGGTCAGGTCCAGGATCCGGACGTCCTCGCCAACCCGGGCGTGGTGCCGGTAGTAGTACTCGAACTCGAAGCGCAGATAGTCGGAGAGCGGGCGCGTCACCACGTGCACCCGGCCCACATACTTGCCTTCGGCTCGCCATGTGCGAATGTCTTTTATCCAGGCGGAGTTGTGGTCGTCGGGTGACTTCTCGCCGGAGAGAAACCGCGCGAAGCTGTCCGCCTCCTGCGGCATCGTAGAGACCGGAAGAGTCTCCAGCCGCCATGCCTCCCGCTTCATCGAGTCGAAGCAGTCGTTCCACTCGTCACCAACCAAGAGCATGGAACACCTTCCTTGTGGTGGTCAGACGCGGACCCGCGATCGTGTGCTGCCCAGAAAACCCGTCCGTGCACCACGAGGGGCGGCGCACGGACGGGGTCACCGGATCACCGAGGAGTCAGAACGGCCCAGGTCACTTGCCGTCCCCGCCCTGCGGCTGTGGGTCGCGCGGTGCCTCGGGCGGCATGGGTCCGCCGTCGTGCTTCCCGCCATCCGCCGCCAGCTCGGCCGGGTGACGGAACGGGACACCGCGCCATCCCTCCGTGTCGGGCGTGCGCGTCTCATAGCTGTCGACGCTCACAGCGGTCATCCACCAACCTCCTCTTTCGCGAGGGGCCATGCCGCCGTACCGTCGGTGGCATGGCCTGTGGACCGCAAAGGCGTTCCTCTGCGGTTGGGTCACCCGTCCCGGCGCTCACCTGTCCAGGGTTTCCGTCGCCGGGGCGGGAGTCTTTTGAACTCCGGTTAATCGCCGCGCATCTCATGTCGTCCGTATAGCGACCAAGCTAAGAAGGGCAGACAGGTGGTTTCAACGAACGTGCGCGGACTTGCGCGTGCTCACCCGAGAGAGTCAATGGCGGCCGTGATCAGCGACCGTGCGGTGGCTCCGTACACAGCGATGGCGGCGAGTTCGTTGAAGGCCGTCGCGTAGTCGCGGATCTCTCGCGGCTGTGTGATCGTGAGATGCGCCGACACCAACTCGACATTGACCTGGGAATCGTCGTACATGGTGAAGGAATCGACGGGCCAGCCGGATCCGCGCCGCGCCCCCAGCGGAATGATGCCCAGGCTCACGGCGGGCAGAGACGCCACCGAGATCAGGTGACCAAACTGCCCGGACATTACTTCCGCGTCGCCAATCACCGTGCGCAGTACCCACTCTTCGACCAGGACCGAGAACCGGTGATTTCCTGATCGCAGGATGCGCTGACGTTCCATCCGAACCGCTACGGCGTCGGCCACGTCATCCGGGGTCTGCCTCAGGTCCACGATCGTGTTCAGAACGGCCGTGGTGTACGCGGCTGTCTGAAGCAGTCCGGGGATCACCCACGACTGGTACATGCGAAAGCGGTGGGTGCGCTCGAAGAGCGGCAGTACGGCCTGTTGCGTGTTCTTCAGCCCGGCCCGCTCGATCCGGCGCCACTCGACGTACATGCCCTCGATGCCTCGGGCGGTGGCGATCAGATCAGCGGTCTCGTGCTGTGCGCCGCAATGCAGTGTCCACGCCCTGATATCGGCGTCCGACGGCGGGGTCCGGCCGTGTTCGAGGCGGGAGCACTTCGACTCGTGCCAACCCGCAAGGGCGGCCAGCGCCCGCGCTGTCAGACCGGAGTCCTTCCGGATCTCGCGCAGACGCCGGCCGAGGGCCTGCCTGGCCTCTTGGACGCTGGATGACGACGGCATGGGTGGTTCTCAGGCGGGCCGGTACTCCTCATGCGGCGTCGCCCGCTCCCAGACCGCCTCGAACGCCGCTGCGCACAGCTTGATGACGGACGGTTCGGTGATGATCTCCTCGCCGGTGAACTGCCCGTCTCCACCGAAGTGGTTGACCATGACGGCGGTGTCGTCGAGCAGCCAGAAGTCGTTGCCGGGAAGCGCAAGGTCCGTGGCACGACGGCGCGGGAGCCAGCGAACCCGTTCACCCGCAGCGACATTCGTGAACGTCACGTCGTACTCGAACTGCACGTAGTCGCTGAGCGGCTCGGAGACGACACGAGCCCGGCGCACATCCACACCACGGGCTGCGGTCTCCTGTATGAGGCTCAGCCAGGGACGCCACCAGGAGTCCCGGTCGGCGGGATCGTCCCGGTGCCCCTCCTGCCAGGCCAGGAACATGGGATCGTCGCGCATGTATCCGTCCCGCAGCTCCAAGTGGACGGCGGACCGCTCACACCGCCGCAGGAGATCCTCAAGTGTCGGGTCCGCCACCGCTCACCTCCGGGAAGAACTGCATCATGCGCTTCGGGAACTCGATCACGGTCTCGTGGTCGGGGATCTCCATCTGTGCCAGGCGCTCGGAGTCCGTGACGCGCCAGCCTTGAAGAATGTAGTTCCCGGTCTCGTCGTCCAGGTACACGGTCGGGGATTTGCCGTCCGGGCTCTCCGGGTCCTTGCCCAGCCGGTGCAGGGTCATGAGTCCTCCGCTGACTCGGGGTGACGATCAACATGGTCGAGCTTGCGCTTGCTCACTCCGGCACACCAGCGACTTGCACGAACTTCTACGTCAACGGATGCCTGCCCCGGATCACGCGCCCCCTCGGACATCCGAAAGCCCCCTACCCGCATCGACGCAGCCAACCGGCGTCCGTCCCCCTTCCGTGTCGTTGCGTGACGAACCGCTCACGGCAGGGGTGTGCGAGGCGCTAACGTGACTGGTCTTGTGTCTTGCGCAACAGCGCCTGAATGGAGGGGAGTCCGAGCCCGTGGTCAACAAGAAGCCGCTGGATCCGGGGGAGTCACCGGCCGCGTTCTGCGGGGCGCGCATGCGCGCCACTCGGGAGGAGGCGGGCCTGACCCTGGAGGTTCTGGGCCAGCGGGTGTTCACCGGCTCGGGCTACCTCGCCCAGATCGAACGCGCCGAGCGGAAGCTTCAGCCCGAGCTGGGCCGCCTGCTGGACCGGGAGTTCGGCACCGGCACGTTCTTCCATGACTTGGCGAGGGCGATCAAGCGGGCCTCGCGGCACGCGGAGTACTTCGCGGACACGGCGGAGCTGGAGAAGCTGGCCGATTCCGTCCTTGACTACTCGCCCGTGCTCGTTCCGGGCATGATGCAGACCGAGGCGTACGCACGGGCGATCATCGAGGCGGCGAACCCGTACCGCTCAGCGGACAGGGTGAATGAGCTGGTCAGCGCGCGCATGGAGCGCGCCAACCGGTTCCGGGAAGCGGGCAAACCGCAGTACTGGTCCGTTCTGCCCGAGGCGGTCATCCGTTCCTGCTTCGGCGGCCCGGCCGCCATGAACGAGCAACTGCTGCACCTTGCCACGGCGGCACGGGAGAAGCGGGCCGTGATCCAGATCTTCCCGCTCGCCTCCGTGGTCGCGCCCCCGGTAACGCAACTGATGAAGATCATGACCTTTTCCGACGCGCCCCCGGTGGTTTACTCCGAAACCGAGCACACGGGGCAGCTCATCGATGATCCAGCGATGGTCGCCCGCTACCGCGCCTCCTACGATTGGCTCAGGGCCACCGCACTACCGCCGCGGGCGTCCCTCGATCTGATCGAATCGGTGGCGAAGGACCTCAACGTTTCATGACCAAGCGCAACTTGAGCACCGCCACCTGGCGCACGTCCAGCTACACCAACGGCAACGGCGGCGACTGCGTCGAGGTCGCGGACGGCATCCCCGGCCTGGTCCCCGTCCGCGACACCAAGAACCGCACCGGTCCGGCGCTCCTCATCCCCGCCGCCGCGTGGGCGCCGTTCATCAGCTCGCTCAAGGAAAGCGGCTGACCCGACGGACCGTTGTCAGTGGCCGCTGCCATGATGACTCCCAGTGACCGACAGGACGGGAGCGGGACATGGTCGAGCGGGCCGCGCGGCGGATCGTTGAGAAAATTGTCGCCAGCGCGCCGGCGGGCTGGACGCGGGCCGTGCTGGCCAGCACCGCCGGGCGGGGTGGGGTCTCCGTGTCCGGTGTCTATGACGTCCCGGGTGCGTCCCTGTGGGGTCACTCGGTGCCCAGCCCGTTCGGGGAGCTGACCGCGCTTGCGGAGGCGGTGCGGGAGGTCCGGGGGTGGGAGCGCACCAGTCTTGAATTCGTGTGCCGGCCGTCCGGGGAGTACGAGTTGGTGGCGTTCACCGACGCCGTCACCAGTCTGCGCGGGCGGGGTGGTGGTTTCCAGGTCGTTCTGGATCCTGACTCCCGGCTGCCCGAGCCCGGGGCCGGGGAGCCGGAGGGCTCCGCGGGCCCGGCGGGGGATCCGGAGCTGGCGGTGGCGCGGTTCCGGGAGTACCTGACGCGGCGTGCCGCGATCCTGGGGCGGCCGGAGGAGTTGCCGCCGCCCGTGTCGGCCGCCGCGCTGAAGGTGGCGGAGCGGCGGGTCGGCCGGGCGCTGCCCGCCGATCTGCGGGCGCTGTACGCGATCGCCGACGGCGATGGCATCGGCTTCGAGCACCGCTATCTGTTCGGGGGCAACGGCTGGCTGGCGCTGGAGGATCTGGTGGCCATCCACGCCGATCAGCGACAACCGGTCTGGTCCGGCTGGGAGTTGGGCTGGCAGTCGGTCGTCTTCGACGCCGACCCGCCCGACACGGTCCGGCGCCGCGGCGGGCACCCGGCCTGGCTGCCCTTCGCCACCGGTGAGGACGGGAACTACCTGGCGGTGGATCTGTCCCCGGCGCGGAACGGCCGCCCGGGGCAGGTCATTCGCATCGGCCGGGACTACGACCGCGGTCCGGCCTATGTCGCCGACTCGGTGACCTCGCTCCTCGGCCGCTATCTGGAGCTGCTGGAGCGGGGAGCCTACGAGGAGTACGACGACCACATCTCGCTGCTGGAGCCCGCCGAACGCCTCGGTCCGGAGCGGATCGTCGGGGAGATGCCCGGCGAGATACCGCCGGGCCTGCAGGCCATTCACCTCAACGACGTGGCGAGCCCGGTCGATCTGGGTCCGCTCGTCGCCGCCCCGCGCCTGCGGCTGCTGCACCTCAACCGCTGCGCCACCGCGGACCTGGCGCCGGTGCGCGCGCTGCCCGTCGAGTCGCTGCGGGTCACCGTGGACGGCGGCGATCTGGCGCCGCTCGCGGGCCACCCTCACCTCACCTCGCTGGATCTGGGGACGACCGCCCCGATCGGCATAGCCCCGCTCCGCACCGTTCCCCGTCTGCGCGGCCTGGACCTCTCCCGGGCCGAGGTGCGGGACCTGCGGGTCCTGGCGGACCTGCCCGATCTGCGCTACCTCTCTCTCACCGCGCGGCAGTGGGGCGCCCTGCTGGACGAGGGCAAGGCACCGCCCGCCCTGGCCGCTGTCCGGCTGGCCGACGACGACGCCCCGCTCGGCGAGGCGCTAGCCTGGGCGGCCCGTCTCGGCCTGGACACCGGGGACGCGCTGAGGGTCACGGGCGCTCTGTCGGTCTGACGGCGGGTGCCAGCAGGTCCTCGGTCAGCGTCTCCAGGCGGCGGGCCGCCGAGGCGTCGAAGCCGGTGGCCGGTGTGATGGCGATCCGCCTGGTCTCCACGAACGCGCTGAGCGGTTCGGCCGGAGGGTCGTCAAGCGTCGCGGCGATCCGTGCGGCGGCCACCGAGGCCGGTTTGCCGTGGCGTTTGAGCGTGGCGACGTGCGCCGCGCTGGTCTCGTCGTAGTCGCCGACGAGGCCGGTGGCGGTGGCGCCGGGGTGCCACAGGACGTAGCGGATGGGCCGCGTTTCCCGGCGTTCGGCGAAGGAGAGGCCGAGCAGGTCGTTGAGCTTGCCTGCCTGGAACATTGCCGTCTGGCCGTCGTAGGAGCGGGTCAGTCCGAGGTCGTCCCAGTGGATCAGGGAGAGGGGGGCGCCGGGGCCGGCGACGTTGGCGATCACGGGCGGGGGGCGCGGCGCAGTTGGCCGGCCAGGCCGTGGCTGAACAGGTGGCGACTGAGGTAGAAGAGCGCGAGGTTCTCCTCCAGGCCCTCGGCCGTCTCGGTGCGGCGCCAGCGGTAGTGGCGGGCGCACAGCACCAGCGCGTCCACGACGGGGAACTGGGCGGCGAGGTGGTCGAGGACGCGGCGGTTCTCGGCGAGGAGGGCGAGGTCGGCGGGGATGAAGTGGGCGCGGCCGGGCGCGTCGGGGAGCGTGGCGGCCTTGGCGGGGTCGCGGCCGATGACGACCACGGTGTCGCCGCGCGTCAGGTGGGTGCGGGCCAGTTCGCGGCCGATGCCGTCGGTGCCGCCCGTGATCACCAGGGTCTTCACGAGGCCGCTCCCCGCGTGGCCGGGTGGGCGGGGTCGGGCTCCGGGGACAGCGGTCGGCCCGGGAGGAGGCGGGTGGCGGCGAGGACGATCAGGAGGGCGCAGACCACCCACCAGTAGACGCCGCGGAAGCCGGCCGTTGGGTCGTCGGCGGTCTCCATGATGAGTGCGACGACGGCGACGGCGAACGAGGCGCCGAGCTGGTTGAGCATGTAGAGCGCGGAGCTGCCCTGCGGCACCGATGATGCGGGCAGGGTCCGGTAGAGCGAGCCCATGGTGGGCGCGCCGATGGTGCCGAGGCCGATGCCGATGACCAACGAGCCGAGAACGGGCCAGAGTTCGTGGGAGTCGGGGCCGACCCGGGTGAGGGCGAGCGCGCCGAGGGCGGCCAGCAGGGCGCCGGCCCCGGCGAGGCCCCGGGCGCCGATGCGGTCGGAGAGGCGGCCGGCCAGCGGCATGGCGGCGGCGGAGCCGAGGCCGAACGGGGCGAGCAGCAGGCCGGCTTCGAGCACGCCGTGGCCGTGGGCGGTCTGGTAGTGGAGCGGGAGGACGAAGAGGCTGGAGAAGGTGCCGATGCCGACGAGCGCCATGACGGTGACGCTGGCGGTGAAGCCGCGGCTGGTGAACAGCCGCAGGTCGATGGGGGGCGGCGCGTCGCCGGGGCGCAGCGCGCGGCGGACGTAGCCGGTCAGCAGCGCGGCGCCGGCGGCCAGTGGACCGAGCACCTGCCAGGTGGCGAACTCGGCGCGTTCGGCGGCCTGGGAGAGCGCGAGGACCATGAGCGCGAACGCGGGGGCGAGCAGCGCGAGTCCGGCGAGGTCGGGCCGGGGCGCGTTCTCCGCGGGTGGCGGGTCGTGCGGGACGAGGCGCAGGGAGAGGGCGAACGCGAGGGCGCCGATCGGCAGGTTGATGAAGAACATCCAGCGCCAGTCGAGGTGTTCGATGAGTACGCCGCCGACGATGGGGCCGAGCACCGGGCCGAGGGAGAGGACGACGCCCATCAGGCCCATGACGCGTCCGGCGCGGGCGGGGCCGGCGGCGCGGGCCAGCAGCGTCAGCATGATCGGGTCGACGAGTCCGGCGC
This sequence comes from Streptomyces litchfieldiae, assembly GCF_031845365.1. Taxonomy (NCBI): domain Bacteria; kingdom Bacillati; phylum Actinomycetota; class Actinomycetes; order Kitasatosporales; family Streptomycetaceae; genus Streptomyces; species Streptomyces litchfieldiae. The sequence goes on along the minus strand of NZ_JAVREL010000036.1, from coordinate 20,988 downwards.
CGAAGCCCTGGACGACGCGGAACGCTATGAGGCTGCCGGCGTCCCAGGCGAGGCCGGAGGCGAGTGAGCCCAGCAGGAACACGCCGAGGCCGAGCAGCCACATGCGCCGGGCGCCGAACCGTTCGACGGCCCAGGCGGCGAGCGGGATGGCGACGGTGACGGCCAGCAGGTAGCCGGTGGCCACCCAGCCGATGGTGCTCAGCGAGGCGTCGAACTCGCCGCCGAGGGTGTCGAGTCCGACGGCGACCATCGTGCCGTCGAGCAGCCCCATGATCCCGCCGAGCAGGACCACGCCGATGAGCCGCAGCAGGGCGGGATCGAGGCGGTCGGTGGCCTGTGCATGCGTCATGGACATCTCCGGTTTGAACTTACTGGTTCAGTTGGATGGCCGCATTAGTAAGGCATAGACGCGAAGGTTCGTGCAACTGAACCTGCAAGTTCATTCCGGGCTCGGAGATGGAGTACGATCGCCGACGTGAGCGGAGCGAGCGGGGCCACGCGCGGGCGCATCGACAAGCGGCAGGCGATCCTGGACGCGGCGTTCCGGGTCTTCGCCCGCGAGGGCTTCGCCAAGGCGTGTGTGCAGGCCATCGCGACGGAGGCGGGCGTCGCCAAGCCCACCGTGTACAACCACCTGACCGACAAGGCGACGCTGTTCCGGCACGCGATGGCGGCGGCGACGGAGGCCGCGACGGCCGAGAGCCTGGCCGCGGTGGAACGGCTGCTGGACCGCGACCCGGCGGACGGCGGCGTGCGGGCGGTGCTGGAGGACGTCGGCCACCGCATGCTGGTCTGCTACTGCGCCGAGGATTCCCGGGCGGTGCGGCGGCTGCTCTACGCCGAGGTGGGCCGGTTCCCCGACCTGCTGGACATCGTGCTGGGGCGCGGCCCGAGCCGGGTCGGCGAGATCCTGGCCGACCGGCTGGCCCGGCTCATGCTGGCGGGCCGCCTGCGCACGGCCGATCCGGCGGCGGCGGGCGAGCAGTTCGTCGCGCTGCTCACCGGCCCGATGGAGGCCCGTTCCCGCTTCGGCACCCGGCAGGTCCCCGACGACGAGCTGCGCGCCGTGGCCGCGGCGGCGGCGGAGACGTTCCTGCGGGCGTACGGCCTCGCAGCGACCGATTAATCCCGCATGGCGGCGGTGAGCCACTCGTAGCAGTACGGGTTCTTGATCGCCTGGTCGTGCGTCATGAACGGCGAGCCCTCGCCGGGGGTCGGCGGAATGAACTGGTTGTCGTCCCAGCCCGGATGGCCCTGGAGTCGCAGCACGGTGTGGGCCCGTTCATGAATGAGCGTGATCACGAGGTTGGGCCGGTCCATGTAGAAGTGGTTCGGCGAGATGTGCACCAGCGGATCGGTGGTGCCGATCACCCACGCCTGGAGCGGCCCGGTGTAATCGGGCTCGAAGACGAAGGTTGGATCGCTGTCGAAGCCGGCGGAGCGCAGGGTCTTGAATTCGGCGACCAGGTTCGCGTAATTGAATGCCTGGACCGGGAGATCCGGAACATCGGGGTCGATCACGTTGATCTTGAAGATGTTCTTGACCAGTTGCCGGGTTTTCGTAAGAACCGCCGTGGGGTGGATGGGGTTCTCCGTCAGCCGGTGGATGACTCGGTCCAACTGGGCGCGGGCCGTCGCGCTGTCGTTGCGCAGAATGGTCAACTGGGCGGGGGTGAAGGTCCGTTCGATCCGGTCGACGTGGTAGAGGGGAGCCCAGGGGCCGGCGGTTCCCACCTGGACGAACGACTGGCCGCCGGCGACGGGCAGCGACACCCACAGGGTGCGCGAACCGTCGAAGAGGGTGATCCAGTCGGCGGTCCTGATCTGCTCGACGAACCCGACGACGCGGACTCCGTTCTGGTACTCCTCCCAGCCCGCGCCGGTGTTCCTGAATTCGCCATTCCACTGGGGAATTCTGTACATATAGCGTTCCATGGGGCCTCCGCTCGTTTTTGATGCTAACGCCAGAATTTCCGGCGCGCGCGGCGAGCGGAGGCAGGCGCGTCAACCGTCCAGCGCGCCGTAAGTGATCTTGCGGGAGCCGGGGTCGAAGGCCTTGAAGGACTGCTCCCAGGCGTCCTGGGCGGGCCAGTGGTAGGTCACCCGGCCCTCGGCGGGACGGTAGGCGGCGGTGTACATGGTGCCGTACCCCGTCTCCTCGTCGTACTCGTGGAGCGGCGGGCGCAGCAGGGCGGCCACGATCGCGTCGGGGTCGCCGCTCTCGCCGGCCGCGCGGACGGTCTCCAGGCGCCGGTAGGTACTGCTCGTGCGGGCCTGCTCCTCCGGGAGGGGCAGGTGCTGGTGATTGGTGGCACAGGCGTCGGCGGCGCGGGTGGGCGCGATGTCGGGGCCGAGGTGAACGGTGACGGCCTCGTCCCGGTCCACGACGGTGACGTTCTGCGCGGTGGCGATGGGCACCCGGCCCAGCACCGCCAGCGCCTGGAGGACGGTCTCGCAGGTCTCCAGCACGTAGCGCAGCACCACGGGTATGCCGAAGCCCGGGCCGTGCACCGGCCGCCCGCCGTAGGTGAGCGAGATGGCGAGCCCCGCGTCGTTCATGCCGTCGAGCAGGCCCCACAGCCCCTCGGCGGTCCCGATCACCGGGCGCAGCAGGGTGGAGGAGACGATGGTGCGCTCGGCCTCCCCCAGGTCCCAGTCGTAGTTGCGCAGCAGGGTCCCGGCCACGCCGCCGATCTGGCTGCACGCGCGGAACGGGTTGCGCAGGCCGACCTCCGCGAGCAGCGCCGTCAGGCCGGGCTGCCCCTCCCCCTGCGACACGAGCAGGTCCAGCACCGGCAGCAACTCCGGCAGGTGCTCGGCGAACTGCTCGCGCGCGGCGGCGTCGCCCGCCGGGGTGCGCACCTCGTCCGGCACCCAGCGGTCGAGTTCCTCGGGCACCCGGGCCAGCAGCGGGGCGGTCCAGCTCCCGTCCCGTGCGTCGCCGACCTCGATGGCGTGGAAAGTGATGTGCCGAGTCACGGCCGTGTCCCCTCTCGCGGGTGGGCCCTCCGGGCCCAACTGGCAGCGACCGTAGCCTAATTCCCGCAAACTTCGCATGAGGGACCTGAACCCCCGGACGAGTGGTTGCGCGTCAGGAGGGTGTCCGACTCGGTCGTCACAACCCGATGCTGGACACCCTCATGCACGACTGAGAAGCCCGCTTTCGGAGCTACTCGTCCAGCGCCGTCACGGTCTGTCCCGCGGCCGGACTCCTCGGTCGGGGGACAGATCGCGGGCGAGATGCGCGCGACGCAGACCGTGCATGCGGAGGTGACGCAGATCCCGGCGGGTGTCGTACATGAGCTGCCAGTGGAAGTAGTTCACCTGCTCCACCACCGCGAACAGGGCGAACCCGAGCCCTGGCCAGCTCTCCCGCCCGGGCCGCTCGGCCACCGCCCACGCGGTGATCAGCACCCCCACCGCCAGCAGCGGAACATTGAGCACCCGGGCCGCGACGAAGGCGGTGGCCCCCGGTAGACGCCCGCCGGGGGCCGCGATCAGACGGAGCTTGGCCAGCCAGTACACGGCCCCCTGAACGAGCAGCAGGGAGAACAGGCCGAAGCCCACCGCGTTCGCCGCCGTCATCGGCAGACCGAAGCCGATCCCCCCGATGCCGCCGAACCAGATCGCGGCCTGGAGCGCGATGTTGAGCAGTTCCAGCGCGGCGAGCGAGCGTAGCCGTCGCCGGACCCAGGCCCGGGAGCGATGACTCACACCCCGGTCGGGGCCATCGAGTCCGCGAGTCTGTGACATGGCCGTGAGTTCCTTGGAGTCGTGGACCTGAGCGGTTCCTGGGCGACGAGCGCGTCAGGACAGGGAACGCAGCGCCGGGCGCGGTGCTCCTCGCCGTCCTCCGTGGCCAGGGCATGGGCCGCGATCAGCCGCAACGCCTGGTCGCGGTCCCAGTCGAGGGCCGCGGCCCACATCGCCTCGGCCTTGGGCGGCAGGTCTAGGTCCAGGTCGTCGGTGAGCAGCGCCTGGCAGCGAGGAGCCCCTGGCAGGAACAGGTCTGCGAAGAACAGGTTCCGGGTACCGAGAGGCTTCACGCGTTGATCAGTATCACCCACACCGGCGTGCTCGATGTCAGCCGGGCCACTGCTGAGGCCCTCGCGAAGCTGCTGCTCGAAACACCGCGAGCGGCTCGGGACCCGCAAGGGCGCCCGCGCTCTGCGCCGTTCAAACAGGGCGTGTTGATCCTGCGCTGGTTCCTGGACGGTACCCGGCTACCAGAACGCCGGGGCCGGCCTCCGCCACCCGCGCAAAAACCCAAGGGCGGCGAACCCACCGACGACGCCAAGGCGTTCACCTCCGTCATCCGAGGCGTCCACGGCGTGGCCGGACGCGCCAACGCCCTGCTCAAGGTGACCTTCAAGGCTCCGCGCAGGGTCAGCCTCGACCTCAAGGCGATCACCCGGATCACCCGCGCCCGCCCTCGTCCTGCTCCAGATGGAACACGGCCGCACCAGCTGAACGAAGATCACGATCCACAGCTGGAGTACTAGAGCGATCGCAGAGTCAGCGTCCTGCCTGCCGCGGCAACGAATCCGCCGTCCGGGCTGACGGCGACGCAGTTGATCCGCCCTGTGTCGGCGGTGTCGCGGAGCACGGCGGTGCGGCTGCGGTTCCCGGTGTCCCACAGTGTCACCGTGCCGTCCCCGGAGCCGCTCGCCAGTATGGAATCCGGTCCGAAGGCGATGCAGGTGGCGCCGGAACCGGCCTCGGCCAGGGTGGCCGTCACGGTCCAGGTCGCGGCGTCCCAGAGCCTGAGCAGTCCGTCACGGCGGAGAACAGCCAGTTGCCCCCCGTCAGGGCTGAACGCGAGACCGTACAGGTCGGTGTTGGCCCGGGCGAGGGTGGTGATCTTCGTGCGGGACGCCACCTCCCAAAGCTGGATCTGTCCGCCGCTGGTGCCGGCCCAGGGGTTGGCGTTGCCCGTGGCGAGAGCCAGTACGTCACCGGACGGGCTGAACGCGACGGCCAGGGTCCACTCGTCCGCCTCCGTCACCAGTCTTTCGTGGCTTCCGTCGGCGACGTTCCACAGGATGGCGTCCGCGCCGTTGTAAGAGCTGGCCAGCGTGCCGCCGTCGGGGCTGAAAGCCAGGCAGCCCTCGGCGCCTTCCCACCGAGTGCCGTCGGTGTCGAGGAAGGGGAACGTCGTCCTGGCCGAGCCACTGGACACGTCGTGCAGGCCGACCGTGCCGTCCCCGTTGAGCACCGCGACAAAGGCACCGTCCGGGCTGAAGGCCACCGCCTGCGAGTCCCGGAACGCGGGGTTGTGGGAGACGACCTCCGAGATCGGGATCGCCCACGGGTTGACGGCCTCATGCGTGAAGGTTCCGGTCTGCTCGCCGGTGGCCGTCTCCCACAACCTGACCTTGCCGACCTCTCCGGCACTCGCCAGGCGACTGCCGGAGGCACTGAACGCCACCGACCTCACGGCGCGGTCGGTGGTGTCGAGTAGAACGGTGGCCTGCCCGGCGTCCGAGGAACCTGTCCCATTCCCGCGTCGGTCCGGCCCGTCGCGGAGCAGCACGGCGGCCGGCACCGCGGCGACGGCCGCGAGCCCCAGTCCTCCGAGTACCAGCCCGCGGCGGGCCGGTCGACGCCGGGACGCGCGGTCCGGCATTTCGGTCTGGATGGGCTGGTTCGCCCGGGTGAACGGGGCCGTCGGAGCCGGGCCTTCCCCGGCCACAGCGGCCAGCATCGCGTCCAGCCGCTCGGCGGAGGGCCGTGCCGCCGGGTCAGGGAGGAGAAGTTGGGTCAGCACGGGCGCCAGGGCGCCTGCCCGCGCAGGCGACGGGACCGTGTCCGCAAGGACGGCCGCCATGGTGGCCAGCGCGGTCGGCCGGCGCATCGGGTTGTGGCCCTCGACGCAGACGTAGAGCATGACGCCCAGCGACCACAGGTCCGAGGCCGGATCATCGTCCGTACCCCGGATGCGTTCGGGGGCGAGGTACTCGGGCGTGCCGATGAGTTCGCCGGTCGCGGTCAGCGGCACGGACCGGGCGGCCGAGTCCACCGCACCGGTCCGCTGGAGAGCGGCGATACCGAAGTCGGTGAGCACCGCGCCGCGGTCCGGATGCAGCAGCACGTTGGCGGGCTTCACGTCACGGTGGAGAATTCCGGCGGCGTGCGCGGCGCGCAGCGCGGACAGCACCTGGCGCCCGATGCCGGCGGCCTCCCGCGGCTCCAGCGGCCCCCCATCGCGCAGCCGCTCCGCCAGACTGCCACCCGGCACGAACTCCATCACGAGCCAGGGATAGGAATCCTCACCTTCGTCCACCACATGGTGGATCGTGACCACGCGGCGGTGGCTGAGCCGCGCCAGCGCACGGGCCTCGCGCAGCACCCGCTCGCGCAGGACCCGGGAGGCCGCCGCGCCCTCGCGAGCAACCTCCGGGGAGAGAGGCCTGACCTGCTTGACCGCGACCTCGCGGTCAAGCACCAGATCACGGGCCCGCCACACCATGCCCATCCCACCCGCGCCCAGCCGCTCCATCAGCTCGAAGCGCCCGTCCACGACCCGTCCGCCGTCGCCACTGCTCACGCTCGGAGCGTATGTGATCGCCCGTCCCCGGGGCACCTCCCCGGCCACATTGCCAAGGGGGATGACCAAGTCGTCGCAGAGCCACCGTAGTTGGCTGCGGAAAGCGATGTGACAGGTCACGGCCGTATCCCCTCTCGCGGGGTGCTGGAAGCGCCTCAACCGGCCGTGAAGCCAGCCCAATTTCGGGGAACTTTTCGAGACGTACGGGCCGGCGGAGCGGCACGGGACCCGGGCCCGGGAACGTGCGACGATCGCGCGTATGGACCTTCTCATCACGCTCGGACCGTGTGTGGCACTGGTGTCGCTGATCATGTGCACATATGGGCTGATCGCGCACGCCATCCGGCGCTTACGGGAGGGCGGCCGGCCGCGGCTGGCGAGTCCCAAGCCGCTGGCGCTGGTCTCCGGGGTGAGTGCGAGCGCCGCCGTCCTGCTCCTCGCCTACGCGGTGTGGACGTACGCGACGGCCTGGTTCGCCGGGCCGGAGGACACCTGCCTGCGGACGGTGGGGACCAGGGTCCGCCCGGAGTCGGAATCGATCCTGCCGGCCAGCCTCGTGTGCGACGGCGTGGAACTGGTGCCGTCCTGGGTCAACCCGACGGTCTTCGGCCTGGCCGGCCTGGCGACGGTGACGTTCACGGCCGCCGTCTGGTGCGCCGTCGCCGCGCTGCCGCCCGGCCGGCCCAGGGAGAGCTGACCGGGCGGCGCGGGCGGCCCTGTGGAGCTACACTTAGTCCAGCACTTAGTCAGCCCAGTGATCGCGTGGTGAGGCAAGCGTGGAAGCAGCCCGTCAGTACAACGTTCATGAGGCCAAGACGCATTTCTCGCGCATCCTGGAGCAGGTCGCCACCGGCGAGGAAGTCGTGATCAGCAAGGCGGGAGAGCCGGTGGCCAAGGTGGTGCCGCTGCGGCCCAAGGTGAGGCGGACGGGCCGGGGGGCGCTCCAGGGACAGATTCGGATCGCGGACGACTTCGACGAGCTGCCCGACGACCTCGCCGACGCCTTCGGGATGCGGTGATGCGGCTACTGCTGGACACACACGTCGTTCTGTGGTGGCTGAGCGACTCCCCCGAGCTGTCCGACGACGTCAAAGACCTGTTGGACACCGAGCCGGCCGTGTATGTCAGTGCCGTCACCCCGTGGGAGATCGCCATCAAGCAGTCCCTCGGCAAGCTCGACGGGCCGGAGGACCTGGCGGAACGCGTGCGCGACAGTCAGTTCACCGACCTGCCCATCACCGCCGGTCACGGTGTCCGGGCCGGCCGGCTGCCCGTCCACCACCGCGATCCCTTCGATCGGATCCTGGTCGCTCAGGCACAAATCGAGGGAATGACCGTGGTCACCCGGGACAAGCGCGTGCCGCAGTACGACGTGCGGGTCATGGCGGTGTGAGGACGATATCGCCGACGGGGGCCGGACGGCGGGTGTCGCTGCCCGGCCCCGCGCGATCACCAGTCGTGAACGGTGCCGTCCGTCAGGCGGTTGACCGGGAGATAGGCCGCCTCGTAGGGGAAGCCGGCCGCCGCCTCGTCGTCCAGGGTGACGCCGAGGCCGGGGGTGTCGGAGGGGTGTAGCAGGCCGTACTCGAAGGTGTAGGTCGTGTGGAACACCTCCAGCGTCTGCGGCGAGTGCCGCATGTACTCCTGGATCCCGAAGTTGTGGATGGCCAGGTCCAGATGGAGCGCCGCGGCCATGCCCACCGGGGAGATGTCGGTGGGCCCGTGCATCCCGGACTTGATCCCGTACACCCCGGCCAGGTCCAGCAGCTTCTTCATCGCCGTGATGCCGCCGGTGTGGGTGACAGCCGAGCGCACGTAGTCGATCAGCCGCTCCGACAGCAGCGTCGTGTAGTCGTGAACGGAGTTGAACACCTCGCCGATCGCCAGCGGCGTCGTCGTGTGCTGCCGGATCAGCCGCAGCGCCGACTGGTCCTCGCCCGGCGTGGCGTCCTCCAGCCAGAACAGGTCGTACGGCTCCAGCGACTTGCCGAGCCGCGCGGCCTGTATCGGCGTCATCCGGTGGTGGCCGTCGTGCAGCAGCGGCAGTTCGGGGCCGAACTCGTTGCGCACCGCCTCGAAGACGCCCGGGATGTGCCGCAGATACGCGCGGGTGTCCCAGCTCTCCTCCACCGGCAGCGCCGTGCGCCGCGCCGGCTCGTAGTCGTAGCGCTCGCCGCCGCCGGCGGCCGAGGCGGCCACGCCGTAGACGGAGTCCAGGCCGGGTATGCCGGTCTGGACGCGGATGGCCCGGTAACCGGCCTCCAGGTGCGCGCGAATGGAGTCGAACAGCTCCGGCACGTCCCGGCCGGAGGCGTGCCCGTAGGCCAGCGCGCCGGTGCGCGAGGCGCCGCCGAGCAGTTGGTACAGCGGCATGCCCGCCGCCTTGGCCTTGATGTCCCACAGGGCCATGTCCACCGCGGCGATCGCGGCCATCGTCACCGGGCCGCGCCGCCAGTACGCGCCCCGGTACAGGTACTGCCAGGTGTCCTCGATCCGCCCCGCGTCGCGGCCGATCAGCAACGGCACCACGTGCTCGGACAGATACGCCGCCACGGCCAGCTCACGGCCGTTCAGCGTGGCGTCCCCGAGCCCGGAGACACCGTCCGCGGTGGTGATCCGGAGCGTCACGAAGTTCCGCCCCGGGCTGGTGACGACGACCTCGGCTGTTTCGATCTTCATGGGTGATTGACCTCAGTCCCGGGTGAGTTCGGTGACGACGACGCCGTACGGGAACAGCTCCACGGCCGGGAACTCCTGGCCGGTGAGGTCCCGCAGCGTGCCCGCCGCGACCGTCGGCTTGACCGTCAGCGGCTCGTCGTGCTGGCTGATGAACCAGACGAACGAACGGCCGTCCTCGTGCTCCATCCGCCCGACCAGCACGCGCGGGTCGTCCACCGTGACCTCGGGCGTGAAGCCCGCCTCGGCGGCCAGCGCCGCGTAGAGGCGCCAGGTCGGCTCGGGGTTGACACGCGGCGTCACCGCGGCCATGTGCTCGATGGGGTAGGTGCACAGGACCAACTGTCCGCGGCCGAACGGGCGGGCCAGCAGCGCGGGGCGGCCGTGCGCGTCGGTGGCGATCACGTCAGCGCCGTTCGGCTCGACCGGCAGGTAGGTGCGGGAGTTCTCGGTGCCGGCGACCGCGAACACCAGCTCCTCGCCGGCCCGGATGCCGCCGAAGTCCCGCTGGAACGTGATGCGCAGCTCGTCGTCCTCGATCGGGTCGGTGAGCCCGTAGCGCAGCTTCTTCACCACGCCGAACGTCTCGTCCAGCTTGGGCCACCACGGGCCGCGCTGCACACCGTGCTCGCCGACGAAGTACGAGGCGTAGACGACCGCGCCGGCCCGGGCCCGTTCAACCAGGTGGCGCCAGCCGGGCGCGGTGAGCTGCTTCGCGGACGGCAGCAGGTACAGCGCGCAGTCGTCGGGCAGCCCGTCGGCCTCGCGCGCCACGCCGACCGGCAGGTCGGCCTCGCGGGCGGCGACATACGCCTGCCGGGTGTGCGCGAAGACGCTGGTGTGGTCCTCGGGCTGGGTGAAGGGGTAGGGCTTCTCCAGGAACGAAGAGATCACGAGCGCCACTTGGGTGTCCGCGCGGCGCAGCCGGGGGGCGTCCACGGCGCGCAGCACCTCGGTGAACCGCCGCACCTCGCGCAGTTGCTCCTTGGGCCGGCCGCGGTCGTCGGTCAGGCCGAAGTGCATCTCGAACGGGTGGTGGCTGTAGGGCTCCTGGTTCCACAGCTCGTCGTAGTCGGTGTTGTTCCAGGGGATCCAGCCGGTGGCGCCGGCCAGCAGCGTGTTGTGCAGGACCTGCCGGTAGTAGTGGGCGGCGTTCTCCTCCGAGACGTAGTCGGAGGTGAGGCCGAACTCCTCCATGATCACCGGCTTGCCGCCGATGGGGCCCAGCAGTTCGCAGATGAACGCGGCGCCCAGGTGCTGGCGGACCTCGTCCGTCTCCATGCGGTAGACGTGCGGCCCGTGGAAGTCGATGAGCGGCTCCAGGTCGCGGATGCGGAAGCCGTTGTCGGAGCCGGTGATCTCCACGCCCCAGGCGCCGTCGCCGATGGACACGGGCTGGGTGGCGCCGGTGGAGCGCAGCGCGTCGATCAGGGTCCTGGCCCAGGCGGTGACGGCGGCCGGGTCGATGGTGCCGATGCCGCGCGACTGCCAGTGGCCGTAGATCGGGATCTCGTTGGTGAGCAGCCAGCCGGCGACGGCCGGGTGGTCCTTCCAGCGGTCGGCCAGCGTCCGGACGTACCACTCCTGCTGGGCGACGAACGACGGGTCGGCGAAGATGTCGCGGCCGTCGCGCCAGGCCGGGTCCCAGTTCTGGCCGGACATGTGGCCGACGATGAACGTGGGGATCGTCGTCATGCCCAGCGCCTGGTGCCGGTCGAGGAAGTCGTCGAAGTGGGCCAGCTTCTCGGGGTCCAGGGTGTTCTCGGCGGGCATGAAGTCCGGCCAGTAGAAGAACGAGCGGGTGAGCGTGATGCCGTGGTCGCGCATCACGGTCAGCTCCTCGTCGATCACCTCGGGCCGGTAGTCGCGCCACATGAGCGGGCCGCCGGTGCGGGACCAGTAGTTCACCCCCACCCAGAGCGTGCCGTCCCTCAGCTTGGCCGCGTTGCGCCTCATCGCTTGGTCCCGTTCCCTTTCCGCGGTGCCCTGACCTGACCCGCTAGATATATCGTTTTACCAATCCCCTGTCGACCCGTTGACCGAGGGAAAGTGCAACGTTTTACTCGATGGGCGAGCCATGAGACGCTGGCCCTGGCCGGGGCCGCGCGGCAGGGCGACCCGGGGAAAGCTCGGAAGGGGATTCTCGCGGTGGTGACGGGACGGACGACGGGACGGCGCGGATCCGGCAAGCCCACCATCGCCGATGTGGCCGCGCTGGCCGGGGTGTCGGTCTCGGCCGTCTCCAAGGTCGTCAACGGCCGTGGCGGCATCTCCGCCCCCACCCGGCAGCGCGTGCTGGACGCCGCCGCGAAGCTGCGCTGGTCCCCCTCGGCCACCGCCGTCGCGCTGCGCGGGGCGCGCACGCGGGCGCTCGGCATGGTCGCCGGGCGCTCCTCGGACGTGCTGGCCACCGACCCGCACTTCACGCTGCTGATCTCCGGCATCGAGAGCGAACTGGCCCCCGCGGACTACGGCCTGCTGCTGCACATCGTCGGCGAGGAGCCGGGCGCGGAGGAGCGCGCCTACCGGCGGCTGGCCGAGGAGCGCCGGGTGGACGGCGTGATCCTCACCGAGAGCCGGATCGGGGACGGCCGGTTCGAGCTGCTGCGCAGCCTGCGGCTGCCCGCGGTGCTGGTGGGCGCGCCCTGGCAGCCGGACCCGGTCGTCTCGGTCCAGGCCGGCGGCCAGGACGCGGGCATCCGGGCCGCGGTGGACCACCTGGTGACGCTGGGCCACCGGCGGATCGCGTATGTGTCCGGCCCGGAGGACCGGGTGCACACGGTCTTCCGCCGCCGGGTCTTCGAAACGGCCCTGGCCGAGCGGGGGTTGCGGCCCGGGCGGGTGCTGGTCTCGGAGTTCACGGCGCAGAGCGCGGTGGCCGCGGTGCGCGAACTCCTGGCGGACGCCCCCGACCGGCGGCCCACGGCGGTGCTGTTCGCCAACGACACGATGGCGGTCGCGGGCATGAACGCGGCCCGCCGCCTGGGCTTCGAGGTGCCCCGGGACCTGTCGGTCATCGGCTACGACGACCTGCCGCTGGGCGAGCTGGTCTACCCGCAGCTCACCACGGTCCACCAGGACCTGATCCAACTGGGCCGCGCGGCGGTCGCCGCGATGTTCCGCCAGCTCGACGCCGACCGGGACGAGGAGTCACCGACGCCGGTGCCGGACCCGGAGGTGAACCCGCCGGAACTGGTGATCCGCGAATCGACGGGCCCGGCCCGGGAAGGCTGACCGGCGCACGCGTGGGACCGCTTCCGGAAGGTGGACCGCCACCGGCCCGTTCCGGCTGATCTTGGCCCGCCACAAGGAAGTTGAACGTTCAGGGGGAGAACGTGCCAGCCATGCAGCCCTTGCGAGAACGGGACCCCGACAAGATCGCCGACTACCGGCTCATCGGCAGACTGGGCGAAGGCGGCATGGGCGTGGTGTACCTGGCCCGGTCGTCACGCGGCCGGGTGGTGGCGGTGAAGACCATCCGCTCCGAACTGGCCGCGACCCCCGACTTCCGCCGCCGTGCCGGCGGCGATCGTCACCGCCCGCTACGTCCGCCGCCTGACCGCCATGCAGGCGGCCAGACTCAACGGCCGACATGCTGAGTCTTCGAATTTAGTGAGGGTGCGCCTCTCGTCGGCTCCGCCGAGTGCTTGCACAGCGTGAGCGCAGGCGTTGGCTCTCTCGGTTCCGGAAGCCGAAGGCGTTGCGCGCTTCGAGCTTGATGAGGCGGTTGTTGCCCTCGGACGCGGCGCTGGTGATCCCGGTGATCAGGTAGGTCTCGATGCCGTTCCACCACTGCTCGACAGTCTCGGCGAGGGTAACGAGTTCGGGCAGGTGGGCGTGGTCGGCGACGTGGGCGAAGAAACGGTGGCGGGCGGCGGAGATCGTGGAGCGGTCGGGGGTGTTGTGGGTGCGGCTGACGGTCAGGCCGAGGAGGTCGCGCAGCAGTTCCTTGGCTTGCCAGGCCGCGTAGATCTGTCGGCCGCAAGTGCCAACGTGGTCCAACTCGGTGGCGAGGAGGGTGCGTTGATCCTCGGTGAAGTCTTCCTTGTTGCGGCGCAGGAGTTTGCGGACGGTGTAGATGCCGTCGCCCCTTGCGGGCCCGGCGGCCGTGCTGCTTCCAGGTGAGACGGCGGCGCAGGTCGGCGAGGTGGCGCCGGGCGAGCTGGACGATGTGGAAGCAGTCCACGATCACAGCGGCGTGCGGCAGAACGCGGCGGACGGCGGCGCGGAAGGTGGAGCACAGGTCGATGGCGACGTAGCGGACCTGCTTACGCCAGGATGCGGGCCGAGCGCTGAGCCAGTCGGCGACCGAGGTGGCGTTGCGGCCCTCGACCTGGCCGAACAGGCCGCGTCCGCCGATCGCGTCGACGAAGCCGATGTGCCAGGCGTCCGCGACCAGTTCCCACTTGCCGGCAGCCGGGTTCTGCTTCCACACCGGTTTGCCGCGCCGGGTCCCGTCGATCCCGATCGCCGGGGTCGCGGGCGGGTCCTCGGGCAGGACCTTTGCGGCGTAGTCCTCGAAGCAGTGCCGCACGATCGGCCAGGACAGGCCCAGATCGCGGCCGGCCCGCACCACTGTGCGTCCGCCGTCACACACAGCGGCCCCCGCCGCCTCGCGCAGAACGGTGGTGGTGCGCATCCGGGCGGGCACCGCGCGTATTGCTTCGGTGAACGAGCCGCGCTCACAGGCAGGTTCGGTGCAGTACCAGCGCGCCTTGCGCCACCGGATACGAACGGGACGCCCTCCGCAGGACAGGTGCCTCGGCCGAGTGGTGCGGTAGCCCTTCAGCCGGGCGGCGAACACTCCGCAGGAGGGACAGGCCCGGGCGCCGTCCTCGGCAGTGACCACATACACCACCGAACCGCCCGCCCCGTCGTCTCTCGCCTGCACCACACTCACCCCCTCCAGCCCCAGCAGTTGTGTCGCCGCAGTGTTGATCCCGGTATCGTCGATGCTCAAGCCCGTGGGGTTTCATGATCGGTTGCCTAGAGAACAATCATGATCACGAAGGCCCCGGGCCTCTTGCATCCGGGGCCCCACACCCCCGCCGCCCTCACACAGCGTGACAGCCAAGCCCGTTCGTCACCGCCGCACCCCCGTCAAGTTCGAAGACTCGACATGCTTCGTCCTGCTGCATTGGCGCTCGGAGCCCTGCCGCTGGCGGGTCGGCCGCCGCGAAGCGGATCAGACCGTAAACCTCTCCTCTGCGTAAGGGATAGGTCGGCCAGCGGGTCGTCGAATTCGACGTCCCCCAGGTCAGGGCCGGCCAGCCCTTGAAACGGCGGCAGTTCGCGCACCAGCTATAGCTGATACGTGCGGGATGCTGTTCCCTATCCGCGACTCTGTAGACGTAGGTGCGGACCGCTTGCTTCCCGCAGGCAGGACAGGGACGCTCACCAGGGACGTCGACGAAGCGCGGGCCCTTCAGCAGTTCGTTCAACTGCGCGCTGTCGAGCTCTGGCACGGGTATTCTTTCTCAACCGGCTCTACGGTGGAATTGATCGAGCATCTGTGAGCCGTATGCCTCAGCTACCGCTTCTGCCCCTCCCTATAAGTTGGCGGAGTTGCGCGTCAGCTCGATGGCATGTACCGCATCCCAGCGCAGTCAATTGACGAGACCCAGAGACCATACGTCTCCCTCCTGGTGAGGGTCGTCCTCACTGCCTTGTGTGCGCATCACATAGACGGCGGAGCGGGCGCTGGGCAACCGGTAGGACTCGAATCCTGGCGAGGGTTCCCCTTCGTTCTTCTCCAGTTGTGCTCCCCGGGCCTGGATCTCCGCGTAGATCGCATCGAAGGGCATGTGTTCGTTGAAGGGGCCATGCTCCTGGTTCAGGCGTTCGGGGATGTTGTTGTCGATTCCCCAGGCCAGCCGGTGGATTTGCACGGAGATGGCGTAGCATCGCCATTCCCGTTCGCCCTTCGGCCTGTGGAACGAGACCTCGATGAGGCCGTAGTCGCGCCGCATGCGCCGCTTGCGCGCGTCGTCCAGGCACTGGTCGCTCAGCTCGGCGGTCCACTGGTCGGGCGTGGAGTCCACGCCGAGGCCGTAGATCGTTCCCTCGATGACCGCGGAGGCGTAGAAGTGGAGATCGGTCACTACATGCGCTCCAGTGCCTTGATGAGGAAGTGGATTTCCAGCGCGCGGTTCTGGCTCATGCCGTAGTTGTCGGCGTTCATCCGTGCCCGAACGGACGTGGCCACGTCGATGATGTCCTGCCGGAAGCTCGGGTTGTCCGCAATCTCGTCGAGTGCCCGCTGAACGTCCCGCTGGCTGGCCACCCTACCGTTGGCCAGCCGGATTGGTTCGCCGCCCACCCCGCCCAGGTGGTCGGGGAAGATGCGTACTTCCCGGTCGCCGACGTGGACGTGCGCACCATTGGTGGGCCAGTCCTGGTAGTCGGGGGAGACGCGGATGTATGGGGCGAGGCCGAATGGGTCGGTCCACACATGCGGGTTATGCGGGTACGTATACGGGTTTGGCGCGGGTGCCAGGCCCAGCGGGTCCGGAGTGGCGTAACGGGCTGTGGCCGGGTCGTAGTGGCGGTGGTAGTTGTAGTGCCAGCCGGTCTCATCGTCGGCGTACTGGCCGGGGAAACGCAGGGGCGTGGTGGCCTGGTCGCCGACAGTGGCGGCCATGGTGACACCCCAGAGGGTGGCCCGGCCGTGCCATGCAGTGTCACCGGTTTCGGTGACGAGGTGGGTTGGGGTGCCGACGAGATCGGTGATGACGGCGTAGAACCGGCGGTCGAACTCCTCCTGCCTGGCCTCGTGATGCACCGTTTCGGTCTGGGCCACCGGATCGAACCGGTGGTGGTCCCAGGTGAGCGTGGTGCGGGTATCGGGCCGCCCGGCGCTGGTGGCCGTCTGCTCGACGAGGGTGCCGTCATGCCAGACGAAGTCAACGCGCTCGGCGACGGCGGTGCCGTCAGCCGCGAGGCGTTCCTTGGCTGTCCGCCTTCCGAAGGCGTCGTATCGGTAGCGCCACACGGTGCCGTCCGGGGTGGTGACCTGAGTGAGGCGGCCCTCGGCGTCCCAGGCGTAGCACCACTGTTCGGGCTTCCTGGACAGGCGGGTCTTGCGGCGCACGGTTACGCGGCCGACCAGGTCGTGCTCGTAGTGCACACTGCCGGACCGGGCCAGGAGCGTTCCGGTGTAGGTGCGTTCTCCGCTGGCTTCCGGGTGCGCGGCGGACGTGGGCCAGTGAGCGGTGGTCTGGTTGCCAACAGAGTTGTAGGTGTACCTCTCGCGCCAGCCGGGCGCTTCGACGGAGATGACGCGGCCGACCGGGTCGAGGGCAAAGTGGGCGGTGCCCGTCGGATCGTTCATGGCAGTGAGGTAACCGTCGGCACGGTAGGTGTACCGCCGCTGGTGCACGGCGCGGGCAGTGGCGTCGGCCGCCTCGGCGGCGATACTCAGCGTCTGGCCTGTGAGCCGTCCGGCAGGGTCCCACGCCTGGCTGAGCACGAGCTCGTCACCGATGTGACGGGTCGTTTCCCGCCCAGCCGCATCCTGGGCGAACGTCAGCGTGTGCCGGCCGGTCATCAGAGACTCCGGAGCGCCGCTGCCGCGGTAGGTCCAGGTGGAGCGGTGCCCGCTGGGGGTGATGCGCGTCAGGAGCTGGCCGAGCGCGTCGTAGGTGCAGCGCAGCGTACGACCGTTGACCGTCTCGGTCAGGAGGTTGCCCACGGCATCGTAGGTCCGGTTCAGCTCCACACCGGGGGAGGTGGCCTGGGTGATCTGGCCCGTCAGGTTGAAGGAGTAGCTGGTGTCGTCTCCTTCGGATGTGCTCTTTCCCGTGATCCGGCCGAGGATGTCGTAGGTGTAGTTGATCGACTGGCCCGCCGCGTTGGTGCTGGCGAGTACCTGACCGGCGGCGTCGCGCGCGTAGCGGGTGGTGTGACCGTCGAAGTCGGTCTGGCTGGAAAGCGCGCCGCTGTCATCGTAGGTGTACTCCCAGGCCCGGCCCTCGGGATCGGTGACCTGGCGCAACCGGAGCTCGGCGTCGCGGATGAAGGTGTAGCGAACCCCATCAGGGCCGGTCTGCGAGACGGGCAAGTCGAAGGCGCCGTAGGAGTAACGGAAGGTACCGCCTGCGGCGTCTGTCCGGGCCAGGAGGTTCCCCTCGGGGTCCCACTCCCAGGTGTCCTCACCCCCCAACGGGTCGGTGCGGCTCAGCGGCTTGCCTTCGACGCTCCAGGTCAGGCGCGTTTCCGCGCCGAGTGGATCGACGACGCGCTCGCGACGGCCGAACGCGTCCCGGTGGATGTGCGTGGTCTCGCCCCGGGAATCGGTGATCGCGACCGGCAGGCCGGCGACGTTGGTGCGGACCCGGGTGGTGGTACCCAACGCGTCCGTCACCGAGGCCAGCCCGCCGTGCGCGTCGTGGACGAACCGGGTGCGGTTGCCTGCGGGGTCGACCACAGCGTTGCGGTTGCCTTTGCTGTCGTAGGACTGGAGCCAAGTGCCGCCGTCGGCTTCGGTGATCTCGGTGGGCATTCCGAGTTCGTTGTACTCAGCTCGGATGCGGGCGCCGTCCGGCCGCACAACCACCGATACGTTGCCTATGTCGTCGTATTCGTACCGGGTGGTGCGGCCGAGTGCGTCGGTGGTGGAGAGCGGGCGGTCGTAACGGTCCCACTCGCGCAGCGTGGTGGCGCCGAGAGGGCCGGTCTCGGCGACCAGTTGGTAGCAGTCGTTGAACTGGTAGACCGTGGCATGGCCGAGGGCGTTGGTACAGGTGGTGCGGTGGTTCTCTGGATCGTAGGAGTAGTGGTATCCCAGCGCCCGGTCGGTGCCGGTACCGAGCATGCAGCGGCCGTTCGCGTCGTAGTCGTACCGGTACCAGGTGCCGTTGCGGTCTTCCCAGCGGATCAGCCGGTGCTTGTCGTCGTACTGGAAGATCAGGGGCAAGCCCGAGGAGTTGTAGACCTTGGTCAAGTCTCCGGAGTCGTCGTACTCGTACGCCACCAGCAGCGGTTCCTCCGGTGCGCTGGCCAGCCGCAGCGCGGTGATGCGGCCCTTGTAGGTCGCCACGGCGATGCGGTAGCCGCCGGAGTGTTCGATGCCGATGGGAGCCCCGTTGTTGTCGTGGTGGACAGCGATGCGATTGCCGTTGCGGTCGGTGATGGCGGTCAGGGGAAGCACGGGACATGAGTTGCCCGGCAGTTGCGCGAAGTGCAGCGTATGACCGGTTCCCGGCTGGTGGATGGTCAGTGGTGTGTCCGGCTCGCCGTCCCAGGCCAGCCCCCAGCGCGGCCCCTCGACCGGCAGCACTGGTGTATCGGGATCCGGGAGCGGGACGGGGTACTCCAGGATCATGCCGTCCGCGCTGAAAAACAGCACCCCGCCTTCTTCCAGGACGAGCCGCTGATCCAGCGTGGATGCCCAGGACGCCCCGAACAGGCGCCCATGGGTGTACGTGGACAGGTGGTGCCGGGCCAGGACCAGCGGAAGGACACCGGGCAGTTCAACGTCCGTCGCCGGCATGGCCACCTCGCCCGTCGCGAAGTCCACCGGGTCGCGAGAGAACACTCTCCGGCCCCACTCCACCGCGTTGCTCCGCAACTGCCGCCCCGCCCCTACGGCTCCACGGGCCAGTCCGCGCAGCCCGGTTCGGGCCAAGGCCCGCATGCCGGCGGCGAGGCCGCCGAGTGTGGTGAGGCCCTTCATGCCGGGGATACAGTCCAGCGCGGCGAAGGCGACGTCCCAGAGGGTGGCCTGTCCGTTGGCGTATTTGACCAGGGTGTCGGCGAGGACGACGAGGGCGGCGGCCAGTACCACCCAGGCGAGGGGGCCGCCGATGATCATCACGACGATGCCGAGGACCGCGACGACCAGTTTGCAGATGTCGACGAAGGTGTCCCAGTTCTCCGTGACCCAGTTGACGGCGTCCTCCCACCAGCTGCGGTTCTGGATACCGGCGTCGGAGGCGGCGTCGATGTCGCGGGCGCATTCCCGCGCGGCTTCCTCGCGTAGCTCCCGGGCCTGGCCTGCCAACTCCCGCGCGGCGGCCAGCCGCTGCTCGGCCGCGTCCACCCTGGACTGCGCGGCTCCGGCGGCCGCCTCGGCGGCCTGGTGGTCGCGCACCGCGTCACGGACAGCCTGCTCATCCGGCGGCTCGGGAGCATCATCCTCGTCCTGGAGGCGTTCGGCCTCGTCCCCCGCACGCGAGACCCAGTCCTGCGCGTCCCCCAGCTCCGTTTGCGCGGCGCGTAGATCGTCCTGGGCGGCGATCGCGCTCTCCAGCGCGCGGTCCGCCATCCCCTGCGCGTTCTCCAGCCTCGGCCAGTAACGCGCCAGCGCGTCCGCCGCCATGTCGTACGACGTCTGAAGCTTGGTCAGGTTCTCGGGCACTCCGTCGAACTCCGCACGGAACGCGTCCGCCGACAACCCCGCCCAGTCCGCCACCGCACGATCCGAGGCCATCCCCCGGATCTTCCCCAGCGCCTCACCGACATCATCCGCGAACTCCTGAAGATCCCCCGCCAGCTCGCGGATCTCCTCCGGGTTGCCCGGAGTCGGATCGGAGTCCATGTCCACCGGACTCCAGTCAGACGCACGCGCCACAACAAACCACCCCCACACAGGAAGTTACCGGCGGGACACAAGCAGCCGCAATGGGTATCCGACCGCGGTGCGCGGGGTAGGGGCTTAGGCTGACGCCGAGTCAGCCATCACCCTCTGTCGAAACGGAGTCACTGTGAAGCGCCGGACCGGAATCCCCCTCCTCGCCGCCTCGGCCTCCCTGGCCACCGCCCTGCTGCTCACCTCCTGCGGCGGAGGAGACGACGACGACGAAACGGACGAGGTCCAGGGAGTCGAGACGGGCGAGGAGACCACGGAAGAACCCACCGAGGAGCCGTCGGAGACACCGACCGAGGAAACGGGAACCGAGCGGCCGGAGATCGATCTGGGTGAGGATTACCAGAACGTCTACGAGGACACCACCACTGGTGAGCCAGAGCTGGATGCGATCATCCGGGATCTTCAGGGGTTCGAGGACGCCTACGCGGAGGCGATCGTCAGCTACGAGTCCGATCGTCCGGCGCTGCGCTTCTATATGGCCGGCACCGCCTTGGACCAGACGATCCAGTCGCTGGACGGCATCTACGAGGGTGGACGGTCGTCCGGCGGTACCTCTCGGTATTACAACTTTCAGGTGACCCCGAGAGAGGAGGGGGCGGCCACCTTCAGCTACTGCCGGGATTACACCGAGGTCTACACGATTGACTTCGAGTCCGGCGAGGTCGTGGAGGAGGCCGACACGGATGCCCCGTCGGACCTCTATGTGGGGCGTGTGGAGCGTAACGACGATGGAATCTGGCAGACCGTCGAGTATGAACTCGTGGGGGAGGACCCGGAGTGCCCGTGATGACCAGACAGCGCCAAGTGGCGGTCGTGTTATTAGCCGCGACCTTAATGGCACTCATGCCTGCCGCCCGTGCCGACGAGCGACGCAACGGCGATGAGGAGAACGCTCAGGGCGATTTTGATGGCGAAGAGATCAGCGCCGAAGTGGAAGCCGACCCCACCGTCACCTTCAGCGAGGACACCTCTGGTGGGAACGGGAGACTCACCAGCAGCGATACCTCCTGGTTCCCGCCCGCCTGCTATTACGCGCCGACCTACGCCCCTGAGCAGTACCGGGCCTACTGGGACGAGTTATCCAGCGAGTTCTACGGCGCCGGACACCTTCCCGAGGACAAGGAAGCCCTGCGCCAGGACCTGGAGGAGACCTACGGCGAGAACGGCCAGTACCCCA